>JBKHFZ010000007.1:0-36287 GCA_046539925.1 Spirochaetaceae bacterium | reverse complement strand
CTTGTAAACAGCGCCGGCACCGCGTATTCGAATTACTTTGAGCATACCCCTCATGAAATATTTCTAAAAACCATGGAGATAAACATGGGTGGAATGTGGAATGTAGTACAGACGGCGCTTCCCCACATGAAGAGGGGAGGATGGATAGTAAACATCTCCTCGATTGCGGGTTTTACCGGTACTTTTGGGTATACAGCGTACAGTGCTTCCAAGTTTGCGGTGGTCGGTTTTTCGGAGAGCCTGAGAAACGAACTCGCCCGTCGAGGTATAGGGGTGTCGGTATTGTGTCCTCCCGATACAAACACACCCCAGTTAAAAGAAGAAGAGGCGGCTAAGCCCCCAGAGGCAAAGGCTGTTGCCGGAAATGTACCGGTCTTGGAGCCGGAATACGTCGCGGAGGCGCTTTTTAAGGGAATCAAGAAAAAACGCTTTATAATAGTTCCCGGAATACAGGGTAAACTGCTATACTGGCTCCATAGATTGTGGCCGGGTGTGATCTATAGAATCGTGGACAGAGAGGTGCTTAAATTTGAAAAACGGAAAAGAGACTAATACACACATTGAAGCAAAGAGAGATAAAAAGATATTTGATAAATGTCATGCCTTTAAGGACGCGGCGGAGGCTCGAAAATCCGGCATTTATCCCTTTTTTAAACCGATAGGAAAGATGGCGGGGACAAAGGTCTATATAGCCGGAGAAGAGATGATTATGGCCGGCAGTAACAATTATCTGGGACTCGCCACGGACGAAAGACTCAAGGAAGCGGCCCGCAACGCTGTAGATAAATTCGGCACCACCTGTTCAGGCTCCCGTTTTATGAACGGAACTCTGGATCTGCACGAGGAGTTCGAGGATCAACTTGCCGCCTTTGTGGAAAAAGAGTCGGCAGTCTGTTTTACTACAGGTTATCAGACGAACCTGGGGGCAATTTCCGCACTTCTCGGTAAGGGAGACCATGTAATTACCGACAAGCTCAATCACGCATCCATTATGGACGGCATTTTTCTCTCCTTCGGTTTTCATAGAAATATAAACCTCCATCGCTTTAAACATAACGATATTGAAGAGTTGGAGGGTATTCTCAAGAAGATTCCGGAGGATGAGGGGAAGCTCATAGTAACCGACGGTGTCTTCTCCATGGAAGGGGATATAGTAAAATTGCCGGAGATCCGCACCCTTGCCGATACTTACGGAGCCGGACTTTATCTGGATGAGGCTCATGCTATCGGGGTTGCCGGAGAGACCGGGAGGGGAAGCGGAGAGCACTACGGGAGTTTTGACTACGCCGATGTAGTTATGTGTACCTTCTCCAAGTCATTCGGTTCTATTGGGGGTTTTGTCGCGGGAGATGGTCCGGTGATAGATTATATTAAACACTTTGCCCGCCCCCTTATCTTCAGCGCCTCCATGCCGCCTGCAAGTATAGCGGCCGCCATGAAGGCTCTGGAAATTATTAAAAGCGAGCCCGAAAGGGTGGCCCGGCTTAGACAGATAGCGGAGAAGATGATATCCGGTTTCAAATCTATTGGATACGATGTGGGGAACGCCGAGACTCCCATTGTGCCTATTATAATTGGAAATAACGACAAGACCTTTGCATTGTGGCGGGCCTTTTTCCAAAGAGGCATTTATGTGAACCCGGTTATCAGCCCCGCGGTCCCCCCGAACAGGTCTCTTATTAGAACAAGTTATATGGCTACCCATCAGGATGATGAGCTGGACAGGGTTTTGGAGATAGCCGAAGAGGAAGGAAAGAGACTCGGTCTTATATAATTTATCAATTTTTACGATAGTTTCGTAGGCCCATGCGAGGCAACCGAAAGGGCAAAAAAATTCAGATACGGCAATTTTCTTAATAGAGAGGTATATCCAATATGGCGGAAGAATTATCCTACACAATAGTGTCCCCCTACACAATTGCAAAGAGCCGAACCGGGGGAGTTATCTCGAGGCTTCTCTCGAGGGTCGACCTGGAACTCGTGGGGGCTCAAATGTTTGCGCCCACTCGAGAGTTTGCCGAAAAATACGCGGAAGCTGTTCGTAACAGCGATGTATATACAAGGAAAAGCACTGCGGATCTCTTGGCAGACTATATTCTTAAGAACTTTACCCCCAACGATCGGAGGCACAGGGTTCTCCTGCTTCTCTTTAAGGGAGAAAACGCCACCCTAAGGCTTTCAGATGTGGCGGGAGCTCTGTATCAGGAAAACAGGGAGCTCGATTCGGTTAAGGGGGAGACAATTAGAGATACCTACGCGGACCTGATTATGTCCGACGACGATCCGCCAAGGGTTCAGTATTTTGAACCGGCGGTATTAACTCCCCGGTCCCGAGAGCTGGCCCGGAAAAACATGAAGCTCTTTATGGATTTTATAAAAAATGAGCCTACTGTTATTCAGAACGTGAAATATCCCGATCCTGAAAAAATCGAAAAGACCCTGGTTATAATAAAACCGGACAACTGGAAGTACGCGAGCAGCCGTCCGGGGACTATAATCGATATGTTCAGCCGCACGGGATTGCGCATAGTAAGCGTAAAGATTCACCGGATGTCCGTTGCGGAGGCTCTCGAGTTCTACGGGCCGGTAAAGGATGTGCTCCACAGTAAACTTGCTCCCGTCTACGGAAAAAAGGCTGCCGCAACTTTGGAGCAGGAATACGGTGTTAACCTCAGCGAGGAGACGGTAGAATCTCTTACAGCTTCCTTTGGAAAAGAGTTTGCAAGCGACCAGTTCTCCCAAATAGTCGAGTTCATGTCCGGCAGAAGGCCCGAGGAGTGTCCGGCGGATGAGCTTAATAATCCGGGGGAGGAAAAGTGCATGGTGATGGTGTACGAAGGAGAGAACGCGGTAGAAAAAATTCGGGATGTCCTTGGTCCCACCGATCCTACCAAAGCCCCCGGCGGTACGGTTAGAAGGGAGTTCGGAAGAAACATAATGGTAAACACAGCCCACGCTTCCGATTCCACCGAAAGTGCAGAGAGGGAGATGCAGGTGCTCAATATAAAACAAAATAACTGTTACCGAATTCTCTCGGATTACCTTGCGTCCACGGAGTAGTTTCCTATGGACAAGTACGATGTGGTAATAGTCGGCACCGGTCCCGCAGGGATGGGGGCCGCTTTTACCATAAGCGAAAAACGTCCGGATCTCTCCGTTCTTATGATCGATACGGAAAGGTACTCCAGCGGCGGACTGCGCAACGACTGCAAGATGAATTTTACCTATCCCATCGGGTTTCCCCTCGAGAGCTGGTCGAAGCAGGAGGCGGAGCACTACCTGGAACTGGTCAAGCGAGAGCTCAACCCTGTAATACTGCCCAAGACCAATCTGCTTATGTACAGAAAGAGGGCGGAGAGGCTCGGAGTGGAGCTGCTCAATGTGCAGCAGACCCATCTTGGTACAGACGGCGGCCTCGAGCTCATCAAAGAGCTGATGAAGCGATTGGAAGAGAGACACGTGGAGTTTTCCCTTGGAGAGACCATGCTGAGTGTCTCGGCCCAAGAGCATGAGATAGAGACGGACAGGAGAAAGATAGGCTACGGTTCTCTTGTGGTTGCTCCCGGCCGGCGGGGGTTTCGGTTTCTCCAGGATATAATGGACAGTCTCGAGATCTCCTATGTTGACCATATCGTGGACATAGGGATACGGGTGGAGACGCGGGTAGAGCATTTTCCTATTGTGAGGGATTACTACGATCCAAAATTTCTGTTTCCCGGGAAGGTGCGGACCTTCTGTACAAACAGCGGCAACGCTTACGTGGTGCAGGAGCGCTACGCAACCCGCCACGGCGAGGTTTTTTATTCGGTAAACGGTCATGCCTACTCCGCGCAAAAGAACAGGGATAATGGGCTGGTGAATTTTGCAATGTTAAAGACCGTAAGACTCACGGAACCCCTGGCGAGCGGGCAGCAGTTTGCGGAAATTCTCGGTTTACAGGCACATTTGCTGGGAGGAGGGCGTCCTCTTATGCAGAGAGTGGGAGATTTCAGACTCGGGAAGCGTTCCAAGGAGAGTACATTCAACGCCGATTTGTTCGATTTTCAGCCTACCCTCAAGAACAGCTGTCCCGGAGACATAAGTCTCTCTATACCTTCGAAGATCCTTCGCAATATATGGAAATCTCTCAAAATGCTCGATACCATAGTGCCGGGGATACTCCATCCGAGCACTATAATGTATTATCCGGAAATCAAACTGTATGCGAATAAACCCTCTTTTGTGGACCACCATTTTAAAGTAGCCGAGGATATCTACTTTGCCGGAGACGGGGCCGGGACAAGCCGGGGGATAACCGCGGCGTGGGCAAGCGGAATACGAGCGGCGGAAGGTATCGTATAGCCTCCATAGAGCCTCAGAAAGAGGCTCTGTGAAAAGCTCCACAGGGAGTTCAGCCTCCTGCGTATTCCCTTGCAAGTTCTACATAACCCTTCCCGTGATGGTGCAGGGATTCCACCTGTTCCTCAGAGAGAGTACGTATCGCCTTTGCCGGCGACCCTATTATAAGAGACCGGGGGGGGAACTTTTTGTTTTGGGTTACCAGTGAACCCGCCCCCACTATCGATTCTTCTCCTATTTCGGCTCCGTCGAGAATAATGGCTCCCATACCTATAAGGCAGGTATTGCCTATGGTACAGGCGTGTATAATTGCATTGTGTCCCACCGTTACATTATCTCCGATTCGTGCCGGCAGCTCGTGGGCTACATGAACAACGCTCCCGTCCTGGATATTCGACCCCTTTCCAATGTAGACAGGCTGAAGGTCTCCGCGGATGGAGACGTTGTACCACACCGACGCGTCCTCTCCAAGATACACCTCTCCGGCGATATCGGCGCTCTCGGCGACAAAAGCCGCTTTTTCCGTTTCCGGTGTAATTCCCCTGTATTGATATATCATCTTGTGTCTCCTCTTATTCTGAAGTGTGCCCCTATTATAGCCGTATACCGGCTTCTTCTTCAATCGTATTGCAATTCTCGCAACTATCAAGAGCGGTATCAGTGGGCAGAACGCTTCCATAGCATGGAAAATCATGTTTTCCATCTTGACACAGCGCCTTTTCAAGATAACAATAATAGCAATTTAATATAGGGAGAAAGATATGAAAATTCTCATAGCGCCCGACTCTTTTAAAGGCAGCAGAAGCAGTACGGAGGTAGCCGATGCTATAGAGGAGGGAATATACAGAGTATTTCCGGAAGCGGTAGTCGAGAAAGTGCCCATCGGCGATGGAGGGGAGGGCACGGTGGAAGCTCTTGTGGCTGCTAATGAGGGAGATTTTATTACCGAGAGCGTTACCGGGCCTCTCGGAGCGCCGGTGGAGGCTTCCTATGGGATTATCGACGAGAACACGGCGGTACTGGAGATGGCCTCCGCCTCCGGTCTGGATTTGCTTCCCTTGGAAGAGAGAGATGTAAAGAGAGCTACAACCTTCGGAACCGGAGAGCTTATAAAGCACGCCCTTGACCACGGTGTACGGGAGATACTTATCGGTATAGGGGGCAGTGCCACCAACGACGGGGGTGCCGGGATGGCTTCGGCCTTGGGATACCGATTCCTGGACAAAGAGGGCAACGAGCTGCCCCCTGGAGGTGCAGGACTTGGGCTGCTCGACAGAATAGATACGGAGGGAGTCGATCCGCGAGTAAAGGAGGCAACCTTCAGGGTCGCCTGTGACGTCTCTAACCCGCTTACCGGTGAGAGGGGCGCGAGTGCCGTCTACGGACCTCAGAAGGGAGCTCATCCCGCGGACGTGGAGATCCTCGATAAAGCCCTCGACCGGCTTGCAGAGGTTGTATCCCGTCAGCTCGGGACAGAGGCCGCGAACATCCCGGGGGCAGGCGCCGCCGGAGGTTTGGGCTATGGTCTTACCGTTTTCTGCGGAGCTTCTCTGGAGACTGGGGTGGATATCGTCCTCGACGCGGTGGACTTCGAGAGGAGAATAGAGGATGTCGACCTCGTAATAACCGGAGAGGGTAAGATTGACGGTCAAACTGCCTATGGCAAGGTTCCTATAGGGGTTGCACGGAGGGCAAAGCAGTCGGGTGTTCCTGTTCTTGTAATAGCCGGGGATATAGGGGACGGCATAGAGAGTATATACGATGCAGGCATAGATGCAGTGATGAGCAGCGTCAACCGCGCTATGAGTCTCGAAGAGGCGATGAGCAGGAGCCGGGAGCTCATTATCGATGCGGCTGAGCGGTCGATGATGATGGTCCGCATAGGCTTCAACTTATGCTGAGTCCTGTTGAGCCCCGCTGAGCCCGCCGAATCCGCCGAGTCCTGTTGATAAACTCCAGCTCAGTAGTCCCCGCTCCCGGCCTGTTGTGTAGAGCCGCCGGTCAATCGGCGGGCATATTCATTCGTTCAAAAACACGATAGAGACCATGGGTGCCGAGGTTTTCCCAGCCCAGAGCCATAGCGCTTACGTAGAACTGGTGTGCCAGGGCTAATCCGGGCAGGGAGAGTTTCATCCGCCGGGCCTCCTCGAGGGCCACACCCATGTCTTTTACAAAGTGTTTGATGTAAAAACCGGGGTCAAAGTTGCCCGCTGCAATTCTGGTACCTAGATTGTTGATGGACCAGGACGATGCGGCTCCCTTGCCTATTACATCGATTACCTCGTTCATGTCCATCCCCGCTTTATAGGTATAGATAAGCGATTCGACTACACCTATCATGGTGCCGGCAATGAGTATCTGGTTGCTCATCTTTGTATGCTGGCCTTTACCTGCACCCCCCATCAGTTTTATATTCTCCCCCATAAGCTCAAAAAAGGGGTATACCCTCTCGAAAGCGGCTTTATCCCCTCCGGCCATTATAGCGAGGGTTCCATTACGTGCTCCTGTGTCTCCTCCGGAGACCGGGGCGTCTATTACATCTATACCACGCTCTTTTCCTTTTTCGTATATGGTTTCGGCAAGACTTGGGGTGGATGTTGTCATGTCTATAATTACTGTTCCCCTCTCGGCTGCGTCGAGAGCTCCCTCTTTACCCAGAATAACTTTTTCCACGTCCCCGGGGTACCCCACAATGGTAAATACAAAGTCGGCGCCCTTTGCCGCCTCCGCGGGGGAGTCTTTCCACTTTGCCCCTGCTTTTATCAGTTCCTCCGCCTTCTCTTTGGTCCGGTTATATACCTGTACCGAATATCCCGCTTTAAGAATATGGGAACACATGCTTTTTCCCATAACACCCGTACCTATCCATGCAACTGTACTCATAGTTCATTCTCCTTATATGCAAGCTATATACCATATTATAAGGCCCAACCCTTTGTCGTTTCAATGATGTTTTGGTATACTGTGGTACTGCAGAAAAGATATTCATTTTTTCCATTTTATTTATTATATTCGCTTTGGAGAATCAGATGAGTAAGAACATGTCTATAAAAAAACTCACCTTCGAGGCGGCACAAAAGGCTTTTGTCAATGCCTACGCCCCCTATTCCGGGTTCCATGTAGGGGCGGCTATTCGTACAAAAGACGGAAGAACCTTCGGGGGCTGTAATGTGGAGAATGCGAGCTACGGGGCAACCGTGTGCGCCGAGAGGGGGGCCCTTTTTTCGGCAATAGCGGACAGCGGCGTTACGGAGTTCGATCATCTCGTGGTAGTAAGCTCCTCCGACCCGCCGGCTGTTCCCTGTGCTCTGTGTCTGCAGGTTTTATCCGAATTCTGCGGTGCGGATTTTCCGGTTTATCTGGCCGATACAGGGGGAATTAAAAAATCCGTAACCCTTGGAGAGCTGCTCCCGTATCCTTTTAACGAGATACCCAAGTAATGGAAAAGTTTCTGGATTTTATCGATACACTTATAGCCTACATACTCTACGGAAATGAGGATAAGCTGATAAAGCATAAATCTCTCAGAAATATGAGGAAAGAGTTGAGTTCGGAAAACTCAAAGTTTATCGGTCGACAGGGGAAGAAAGTCACATCCCTGTTTGCCGCAAAGGTTTTGCAACTCTATCGTAACATCGATGTGCTTCGCGAGATCATACCATTGGATCAAAAAGAGAGGGAGGAGATTCTCTCGGATGAAAGGATGAGAGATTTTCTTATCCTTAGAAGACTTCCCGAAGAGGGGAGAGGGGAGCATCTCGACTTCAGCTATGAGGTGCTTTCCGAAGAGGTAAACACTTCCAACGAAGACACCGAGGAGTTATGGAAGAAGTGGAATAATAATTTCTCCAAATTTAAGGAGAATTTCAAAAGGGAAAACTTTTTCGGGTTTAACGAGGGTCTGGCCCAACTGGAACGGTTTTCCTCCTTGATGGAGTTCGACTTTACCTCATTTCTTGCACACTTCGACCCCTCTTTTTCCGGGGACACTCCTGCCGTAAGTCCCGGTTTTTCCGATGTTTCGGCCAACCAGGTGCTGCAGGATCTCCTCGACCTCTACTATATTGTTGGAGGCCTCGAAATATCCGCAGCCCTGAGAACCAATCTGGAGTATCTTCTGGAGTTTTATAATAGATACTCCGAAACAAATGCGAGGATCCTCCGGGAAAGTGTGGATCAAATAGAGATCCTTCTGGAGAACAGCCTGGGCGAACAGGTTTTGCGCACAATGATATGTCTTATAGAGTTTGAACCCTACGAGGAGCCCAAGAGGATGGCCCTTAAAAGGAATTACCTTACGGAGTTTCTGGAGAAACGGGAAGAGCGCTTTATGCACAACAAAGAACTTCTTCAGCGGGATCTGCTGGATAAAAAATTGAAGCTCCATATAGATACTGTTTTTGAAGGAGAACCCCTGGAAGAGACAACTCCGTATGATGAAGAGAACGAGAAAGCCTTTGTGGAGATGGGTTTTCCCTGTTTTTTCCAGCGAAAACCGCTCCGTTTGTTAAAGAGTTATTACACCCGGCGCTTTAACAAGGGGTTTTACGGGTCCCTGAAAAAAGTTGCCGCCGAGGGGTATTTCGAGAACCGGCAGTTTAAGGAGAGTTTTACAGATACTCTTTTTAAGGTGGAAGGGGGGCTCGCGGAGATTGAACAGTTTCTCCACAGTTTGAGCGGGAAGGGGAGTATGTCCATGGAAGACGCACTAAAAATCCTGCGCAAGGAGACAATAAGCGAAACAGAGGCGGTTACCCTTAAACGCTTTGTAAAAGATGTTAACGCAAGGGCGCGAAAGGTTGTAGAGGCTTCTGCAAAAAACCTCAACAATCTCCTCTACGCGGTAGGAAGAATAGTAGGCGACTACAGGTCCAAGAATCCACGTTTTGTAAGCAACCTGCGGGTTATTGCCGGAGAGCGCAGTGCCGAGGTAATGAGGAAAATTGAGGACGGGAATTCCGTTCTCACCACTTTTGTGGAGGTTTTGAGGAGTTACACAGTTGTCAAAGAAAATGAGGAGGACAAGTCCTCGGTGTAATTGTGTTGAAGCGCGTTTATGTAAATAATTCTCCCTGCCGGGCCTCTCCCCGGCCTTCTTCGGGTTCTTCCCTCGCCGGCCCCTCTCCTGCCGGCCCTTCTCCCCCTCGTTTTTCCTCGGGTATCTCTTCAATACCGCTTATCTCAGGAAAAGGGGAGTGCCACTGCCATCCGGTTTTTCCACACTCTCTGTAGTGCTCGAGGCGGCGAATGCTTATTTCGGCAAATACCGGATCTATATCGAAGGTAAAGCACCTTCTTCCCGTCTTTTCCGCGGCTATAAGGCTTGTTCCCGAGTGTGCAAAGTGGTCCGCTACGATATCACCGCCCCCGGTGGACGCCTCAATAATTCGTTCCACCGCTTTTAACGGCTTCTGGGCAAAAGAGCCCGGCACGTTCTCCTCCATAAGGTAGAATACCTGTTGAATGTCTATCCACACATTGCCCGGCCGGATAGTTTTGGAGAGACTGCGTTCGGTGTTTTCCGTCTTTTTGCCCGCCACTGTCTTGTAGTAGCCCTTTAAGACCTTCGGAATATCGGTGTACTGCACGTAAAAGGGCGGTCTCCCCCTGCTGTAGTAGAGCAGCTCCTGCCGAGCGGCCATCCAGTTTTTCTGGGTGCCGTAACCACGCTGGTTTCTCAGAGTAATAAAACTGCGCGACTGCAGCTCCTGGAACTCACGCATGAGCACCATCAACTCGGGAAGGGGCTGGAACCCTCTCTTCTGGTCGGCCCCTGTCCATATATACAAGTGGGCGTCCGTATCGAGGGACTCTATGGCCGGTCTAATCCAGTTTCTGGAGAAATCCATATACCTGTCTATGGAAGAGAAGGGAAGTGCCTTGGATACCCCTTTACCAAGCTGTATGTTATACGGAGGGTCGTGTATTCCCGCCCGGGCTCTCTCTCCTCTGTAGAGAGATTCCACCTGCTGCGGATCGGTCGCATCGAGGAGCCCAACACGGTGCCGGCCCTCGGGATCTTCCCACACTTCGCCGGCGGAGAGCCGGCAAAGGGGAAGAATCCTGTTGTACATCTCTTCGTCCGTGTCGAGTCTCGGAAGTTCCTCCTTGGCCATACGGCACGAGTCTCGGCTTAAATTTCTATTGGAGCGCCGGGGAAGCGAAGGGTGGAAAAGTAGTCCTCCACGGTCTCGGCTCGTCGTATAAGGTCGAAGCTCCCGTCTTTTTTAAGCAAAACCTCCGCGGAGCGCAGCTTTCCGTTGTAGTTAAAACCCATTGCATACCCGTGGGCGCCCGTGTCGTGGATAACCACCAGGTCTCCCCGTTCTATCTTCGGAAGTGTACGGTCTATGGCGAACTTGTCGATGTTTTCGCAGAGAGAGCCTGTTACGTCGTACAGCATGTTGTGGCTCTCATTCTCTTTACCCGCCAGGGTAATGTGGTGATATGCTCCGTACATAGCAGGGCGCATAAGGTTTGCCATTGTCGCGTCGAGGCCTACGTAGTGTTTATACTTTTCCGCTACGTGGCGAACTCTGCTTACCAGGTATCCGTGAGGCCCGGTAATGTAACGGCCGCACTCCATTACAATTCGTAGAGGATCGAGCCCCGCGGGTCTGACAACCTCATCGTACGCCTTTCTTACCCCCCTGGATACGTAATCGATATCCACCGGATTATCCTCCGGTTTGTAGGGTATCCCGATACCTCCCCCCATATTGACAAATTCGATACGAACACCCGTCTTTTCCTGTATCTCCGCGGCTAGTTCAAAAAGCATCCTGGCGGTCTCAATAAAATAGTCCGAGTTGAGTTCGTTGCTCGCCACCATTGTGTGAAGAGCACATCGTTTTACCCCTTTCTCCTGGGCAATGCGGTAAGCCTCGAAAATTTGGTCGTGGGTAAGGCCGTATTTTGCCTCGGTGGGTTCCCCGATAAACACATTGCCGGTTCGGCGGCTGCCGGGGTTGTAGCGGAAGCTTATGAGTTCGGGTAGGCCGACATGCTCTTCCATATATTCTATGTGGGTTATATCGTCAAGGTTTACCACCGCACCGAGTTTTTTTGCCTCTCGATACTCCTCGGCCGGGGTGTCGTTAGAGCTGAACATAATGTCCTCGCCGCAAATTCCCACTTTATCGGATATAATGAGCTCGGGGAGGGAGCTGCAGTCGGCGCCGAATCCCTCCTCCTTCAGCATGTGGACAATTGTCGGATTAGGACAGGCTTTTACGGCAAAGTAATTGGTAAAGCCGGGGGCCCAGGAGAAGGCCTCCTTCATTTTTCGTGCTGTGTTCTTTATTCCCTCCTCGTCGTAGATGTGAAAGGGTGTAGGTATTTTATCGCTTATCTCTTCAAGCTTCTCCCTGGTAAAGGGAATACTCTTGTCGCTCATGGCAGTTTACTCCTTTATATTCGTATCTATTTAAGGTTCTCGGTAATCGATTGCACCGCCCTTTGTATATCCTCACGGTGTCCAAAGGCGCTTAGCCGGAAATATCCTTCCCCGCCCGGGCCAAATCCCACTCCGGGCGTACCTATTACACCGGTCTCGTGGAGCAGCTTGTCGAAAAAGTCCCAGGAGCTGAGGTTGCCGGGAGTTTTTAACCAAATGTAGGGGGCGTTGTCTCCTCCGTTGGCGGTTAGGCCTATAGACCGAAGCCCCTCCCGGATAATTCTGGCGTTTTCCATATAGTAGTCCACCAGTCCGCGGCTTTCGGTAAGACCCTTTTCGGTAAAAACGGAGAGAGCTCCCTCCTGCACAATATTGGAGGCTCCGTTAAAAAAGGTGCTTTGACGCCTGTTCCACATAGATCGAAGCTCGTCAGGCTTGCTGTCTTCCGTTACAAGTGCCGAAGGTACTATTGTCCACCCAAGGCGGACGCCGGTAAAACCCGCAAACTTGGAGAGACTGTTTATCTCTATTGCACACTCCTCGGCCCCTTCTATCTCATAAATCGATTTTGGAAGTGAATTCTCGGAGATATATTCGGAGTATGAGGCGTCGTAGATGATTACAGCCCTCTGTGTACGTGCATATTCTACAAACCCCTCCAGCTGTTCCTTTGTGGCAACGGCGCCGGTGGGGTTGTTGGGACTGCACAGGTAGACGAGGTCCGCCTTCTCTTTGGGAATGTCGGGTATAAAACCGTTTTCTTCCCGGCAGGGCATATAGAGCAGCCCTTTGTAAAAACCCCTGTCGGGGTCGTGTTCTCCGGTTCTACCCGCAATAACGTTGGTATCCACGTATACGGGGTAGGCAGGGTCCTGCACGGCTACCACGTTATCCTGCGCAAAGATCGACTGAATATTTCCGGAGTCCGGTTTGGCGCCGTCGCTCACAAAAAACTCATCCGGAGAAAGGGATACCCCTCTACGGCTGTAGTATTCGGCCAGTTTCTCCCTCAGCCGTCTGTCTCCCTGCTCGTCTCCGTAGCCGCTGTAGGTCTCCCGAGAGGCCAGTTTCTCCACCCCCCTCTTCAGACCTTCCAGAATGGCAGGGGTAAGCGGCTCGGTGGTATTTCCTATACCGAGCTTCATCAGCTCCGCCCCGGGGTTTTCCTTGATATACGCTTCGGTTCTTCTCGCAATCTCCGGGAAGAGATATCCCGCCGATAACTTTCGGTAGTTGTGATTGATTCTTGCCATAAAAATTTTTCTCCTCAATTCATTTTTGTCTCATTTTATCCATGTCCGGCATGCAAATACCGGCGCGAATGCTGTGTGCACCCGGCGCCGGAACTTGTATGCGGATATGAGTAATGCCTGAAGTGCTTTCAAAAATCTTCGATTTTTGAAAGCACCAAGTCCGTCTTCTGTATGACAGCGGGCCGCTTGAGGCCGGCCCTCAATTACGAAGAAGCTTTTGGAGCTCCTATCCTCTCTATAATATCCTGGAGGGTCTTGTAGTGTTTCTCGTCGGAAAATGTGCACATCGGAAGCCGGAAAGCCTCTTCGCACCATCCCTGCATGTACATTGCGGTTTTTATTGGGATGGGGTTGGTTTCCAAAAAGAGGGACTTAAAGAACTCCATAAGTCTGTCATTCTCCGCTCGCGCCTTCTCTATATCTCCATCCAGGGCTGCGTGAACAAATTTCACCATCTGCCCGGGAATAAGGTTGGAAGCAACCGATATAACACCGTCTCCCCCTGCTTCCGCAAGGCCGAAGGTCATATTGTCGTCTCCGGAGAGTACACTAAAGCCCTCGTGACGATTCTGTATTACATCTTTCATCTGGTCAAGGCTGCCGGAGGCCTCTTTTACACCGACGATGTTGCTGCAGTCGTTCATGAGTCGTACAAGGGTCCGGGTTTCCACATTTACGCCGGTTCTCCCCTTTATGTTGTAGACAAAGCAGGGGATGGAGACCGCGTCCGCCACCGCTTTAAAGTGCAGGTAAAGCCCCTTCTGGGTAGGTTTGTTGTAGTAGGGATTTACGAGGAGCAGCGCATCCACTCCCGCCTTTTCGGCGTGTTTGGAGAGCCTCACCGCTTCGCTCGTTGCGTTGCTTCCCGTACCGGCTATTACCGGTACTCTTCCGCCGGCATCTTCTACGGCCATCTCTATAACTCTGTCGTGCTCGTCATGGCTGAGGGTAGGGCTTTCTCCCGTAGTCCCGCAGGGTACGAGCCCATCTATGCCGCTTTCTATCTGAAAATCGATAATGCTTCTAAAAGCCTTCTCGTCGACACCGCCGTCCCTGGTAAATGGGGTAATGAGTGCTGTATACACGCCTCTAAACTGTCTCATAATGATTCTCCTTCATCAATAGTATATGATATATACATCATAACTCAATTATGCTATAATGTCTATATGTGAACAAAAAGTATTTATAATAACATTTTGTGAGGGTATGGATGGAGTCGGTAAGCAGTGAAGTAAAACGCCTTCTTAATAAAAAACCTTTTCTCTTCGAGGCCTTCGGCCGGGGGATACTTAGTTACGGAAACCTGGCTGTGGAATTCAAACCCTTTATTGAGAAGGCCCTCGGGAAAGAGATTAAGGAATCGGCAATCGTTATGGCTCTGCGAAGGTACGCCGAGGAGATAAAAGAGCGCCCTGAACTCTCGGCGTATCGAAGGGGAAGACTCTCCTGCGAGATTCTCATGAAGACCAATATCTGCGATTTTAATGTGTATAAATCCGAGAATCTTCTCGAAAGGCTAAAAGAGCTCTATGAGATGATACATATGGGACGGGGAGATTTTCTCAACGTCTCCGTGGGAAACGAAGAGGTGAGTATTGCGGTAAGTGAAAAGTACGAAGAGAAAGTGAGCACCTTTCTCGAGGGGGAGAAAATACTGGATCGTAAGGGCAGCCTCGTTTCACTTACCATGCTCTTTTCCGGGGATTTTCTCCAGACTCCCGGAATCGTGTTCCAGGCGCTCCGGCGCCTGGCATGGGAAAATATAAATGTATACGAGATAATCTCTACTATGACCGAGCTCACGGTGGTTATAGGAAAGGAAGACTCGACCAGGGGATACGAGGCGCTGCAGGATTTTATTGAGGCGCCGATACATTAGTGCTTTCAACACACAACCGGCTGCAATTCAAAAAAATCCCGGCTGCAATTCACAAAACCCCCGGGTGCGGCGAATAAAGCCGGCCCGAAGCCGGCGTAGATTCTATTTTTTCTCTACCGGACCGACTTTGATGGTTATCTCTCCATCCGGGTCCACTCCTTTAAGCGGTTTAGCGAGGGCGCGTACGAGGCCTTCGGTCATCTCCGCCACAAAATCGTTAAGGGGCACTTCCTTTCCATCTACGGTTACTGTTACTTCTCGTTCCATAACTCCTCCAATAAAGCAATAATTTTATCTGTATCATCCAATGGAATGATAGGTGCATGTGTATCTCCTGTAAAGGGGGGCGGTCCGCTGCCGGCTGCGAGCAAGTATGCGGATATCTCCTCGGGGCTCCGCTTTGGGCCTTCGGAATTGCTTCGGGCTCCCACAATCTCAAGGCACGGCTCCCCGGGAAAAAAAAGACCCTCCGAGATTATATAATCCGCATTCTCGAAGAGATGCAGTAGATATTCGGAGTCTATCTCATGATAGATATGAATCCTTCCGGATTCCGGGCCTACCAGGGCAGTCTCCCGCGAACCGGCGGTGGAGAAGCGGTCGGTATCGCTGCCCTCCTTGTCCCGAGGCAGGTGGTGGTTCGTTTTCTTTACCGTTGCCACATCCGCTCCCCCCATCGACAGCGCAGCGACAACTTTAGAGACAACGGTTGTTTTTCCGGTGTCGGACCAGCCGACAAACGATGCTATACGACTCATTTTCCTCTATACAGAAACAGGGGTTTGGAAGTAGTGTAATCGATACCGGCTTCTATAGGAAGGGGGAGAGGTGGAAGAAAAAAAAACAGAAGCTTCCGTGCATATCATCACAGGTGCTATTAATTCCGGAAAGACGACCGAATTAAGAGAGCGAATCGAGAAGTGGCGAAATCTCGGAAAGACGCCCGGAGGAATAATTACCGAAGCGGAGTGGAAGGGGGGCATAAAGAGCGCCTTCTTTGTAAGGCCCCTAGGCGGCCGGGAGAAAGCCCTCGTTGCAGCGCGAAAAGAGGGCATACCGAAAACAGGTAAACCACAAGGTCTGAGCTTCGAGTTCTACCAGGAGGGTTTCGATATAGCGGCGAGGTGGATACATAAGGCCTGGGAAGAAGGGGCGGACCCCCTCTGTATAGATGAGCTCGGTCCTCTGGAACTCTCCGGCGGCGGCCACTGGCCCGCCCTTGTGCACGCAGTATACGGTTTTGGAGGCACCATTACGGTGGTTGTCCGCAAAGAGCTTGTGGAGGAGTTTTGCCGACTTTTTAATGAGATGGGAAAGAGAGTTGTAGTAGAGGAGGTGAGTTGCGGAGAAAGGAAAGCTTAAAGAAGCCCGGGAGTGTGCAAGTGTCTCTATTCTTGTCTTGGGCTGCCTCGGCTATCTTCGCCTTTTTACCCGGGTGCGGAAGAGCAGGCCGGCCGCATCGCAGGCGACCCGTACTTCGTCGTCCATTTTCCGGGGGGCGATAATCTCCACCATCCCTTCGTCGGGTCTGACGGTAATGCTTTCGATTCCCGGTACGCTGAGTAGCGCCGCCTTGAGGGCGGAAGAGTTGTCTCCGGAAAGTCTATCTACCAAGTAAAAAAAAGTTTTTTCTCTCATACAACCAAATCTATAGAATAGCGGTAGAAGTGTCAAAAAATAATTGAAAAAAGTTGAAAAAAAGCAACTAATGCTGTACCCTTACTTTGTGCAATACAAAAAACAGAAAGGAGAACGAATATGAGAAAGGGTCTATTAGGGGTAGCGTTAGCGGTTATGGTGGTCGGTATGTTTGCCGTCTCCTGCGCGAGTGAACCGGCACCTGCACCGGAACAGGAGGAAGAGAAGAGCTCGTCGGATCTGCCGGACTTTGTCATGAATCCGCCGATGGCTGAGGATGCCCTCTTCGGTACGGGAAGCTCCAACATGTCGGATTTCTCCCTCGCCAGAAACGCGGCCGCGGCGGAAGCACGGGCGCAGATAGCCTCCCAGATAAACGCCCAGGTAGAGCAGGCCGTTACCAACTATGCTCAGGAGAGCGGTGTTGGAGACGAGACGCAGTCGATGAACTTTGCGGAGTCTATTACACGGCAGATAACCAGCGAAGAGATTCAGGGTACCAGAATTGCGGAAGTTGCAAAAACCGACGACGGTACAGTATGGGTTCTTGTCGAGTACAGAAGGAATGCCCTCGAGGGTATTCTCGAAGACGCGGTGGAAAATGCAAAAGAGGACTTTGTGCGTGACGAAGGGGCTGCCTTTGCAGAATTCAAAGCTCAGGAGGCTCTGAAGCAACTGGATGCGGCAAAAGGGGATAGTTAAGACGCGGACCTTCTAAATTATTATACAGCGAATCATTACATAAGGCGGAGAGACAGCGTAAAAACTGTTTCTCCGCTTTCTCTCAATTAAAATAGCTGTGCGGTGCAGGAATCTATTAGATGAAAAAAAGACAGTTCCCTTCGTGTATATGCATATACGTAATCCTTGCCGGATTTTTTTTGGCAGTAACTTCCTGCACCTCTTTTCCCGGGGCTTCTTTAGCCGATGAACAGCCTGATACCCGGAACAGGAGTGGTGCGGCAGAGAGTTCGACAGCGAAAGAGGAGTCGGGGATCGAAAAGGCTGAAGAGAAAATACCGGCACGGAAGATAAACGGCTCAATTGATCTTAGGGCAGAAAGTGTGCGGGATTTTGTCTATACGGAGCCGCGGAACGGAGAACCCGTGTTCCTGGCTGTTGTCCCGAGACGCGCACACAGGGAGGAGGAGTACGAATACGCCCTCTGGGAAATTGCACGACAGGGGGCATTATATCGCCGTCTGGAAGTAAGCGCTCAGTTTATCACCGCACAGACTACAGCGGAGTTTGGACACGATGAAAAGATAACAGTACATGTGGACAACGCGCTTATAGAGGCAATGCGGGAGAAGGTGGTCCCCCTCGAACATTTTCAGGATAACCGTCAGACTCTTGTAAGCGGCAAGATTGAAGGACTTTCGATACCGAATTTTTCGGTGGACAGAAGCATGAGAGACGGATTACCCCTCTGGATTTATACCCCCCCTGGAATAGAGGGGTACTACACCACCGTTGGGGCGGTGGAAAGAAAGTATCTTCTGAGCGATTCAATACGGGCTGCCGATAAAAAGGCGATGGCAAACCTCGCACGGCAGCGGAGGCTTAAAGTAGACAACTATAGCGATCAATTGAGATCCTCCGCAGGGGCCGGCTACCGTGAGTTTAACCTGGAAGTAAGCGAGGCGAGACTCGAGGGTTTTTATGTGCTCGCCCGGTGGTATTCACCGAAGGAGAATCTGTTTTATTCTCTTGCTGCCTGCGCCAAGGCAGATTAAGATAGAGATATATGGAGGATAGGATGGGAAAATCGCTGTTCAGATTCTCAAGATACACGGTGTGTGCAGGTCTGCTTGGAGTTTTGTTGGCAGGATGCGCTTCCGTTCCCGAATGCGATCCCAAGCCGGAGTGGATTAAGAACCCCGGACAGGAGGGCTACTATGTAGGTGTCGGCTCGGCGGATACGGGGAGCCGGGCGGAGGACAGGCAAGTTGCCGAGGCGAGAGCAATGGCGGATCTTGCTTCGAGAATTTCCGCTACTATCCGAAGCGAGCTCGAGGTGGCCACCTCCGAGAGTACCGCCGAAGGAGTGTCCCAGGAGGTAAATGAGAACGTTACCCAGTCTGTGGAGGCTCATCTCGAGGATATAGAGACGGCGGATACCTATTATTGTCCGGGAGAAGGCTCGTGGGTCTATGTACGACTAAACCGGGCAAGGTGGAATCAGATACAGGAGCAGCGGAGAGTCGAACTGAATAAGAGGCTGGAGGAACTTGTAGAACCGGTTATATCCGGGGAGGACAAGAACTTTCTTCTTCAGCTGGAAACCCTGCTGCAGGGAAGGACTCTTGTCTATGAATCTTCCCTCGGCCCCGGTGTAAGGGGAACTCTCGGCGGGGTTGAAGGAAATCTGAAGGATATTCTCGGCAGATACATTAACGATGCTCTCTCCTCGCTCTCTTTGGAGGTGGAAAAGGATACGATAGAACTTGTTGCCGGGGAAGAGGCGGCTTTCTCCGGAAAGGTTTCGAGCTCCCTCTACAAAAGAATAGGGAATATCGGAATATCCGTAGTAAAAAAAGACGGGGCACTCCTGTCCACAACCCGTACCGACGAGTCCGGTGCTTTTAGCGTACTAATACCTGAGGGGTTTACCGCGCCGGGAGAACAGCATGCGGTGGTAACACCCTCTTTTGGCGAATACAGAGCCGACGGGCTCCTTTCTGCAGAGGCGTTGCCTTCCAAAGAGGTAGTATTCTCTATAGACCGGGTACCGGTAGGTCTTGTTGTGGAGTCGACGGTAGAGGAGAGCGGTATTGATTTTGCCGGGCAGGTAAAATCCCTCTTTTCCGACCGCGATCTGCCCATCGAGATAATAGAGGGACAACGGGGGGAAGAACTGCCCCTTATTATACGATTTGTAATTCGCATAGAGGATTTTCCAAAGGTAATGGAAAACGCACCGGATATGGCTCAGGCAAGGGCGGTGGTGGCCTTCGAGAGGGAAGGGAAAACTGTCTACAGTCATGAGACAAAACCGATAAAGGACGGGGGGTTAAATCCCCAGCAGGCATATCAGAGAGTATCGGATAAACTCTTTGGCGCTCTGTCGGGAAACAGTACTCTTTTTGCTCAGCTGGAACAGGCAGTTATAAACCGCTAACTATGGGCAATGAACTCTTCTGGGCTGTAATGCTCCTGGTAAATTTTATAGCCATTATTGCCGCGTACAGGCTGTGGGGGAGGATCGGCCTCTTTATATGGGTACCGGCGGCGGTAATTATCGCCAATATCCAGGTAACAAAAACAGTTGAGCTCTTTGGCATTACTGCAACCCTGGGCAATATAGTATACGCTTCCAGTTTTCTCGTTACAGATATCTTAAGCGAGAACTACGGAAAAAAAGATGCCCGTCGGGCGGTGGGTATCGGTTTTTTTTCGCTCATTCTTTTTACTCTCCTGATGAATTTGGCGCTTTTCTTCGAGCCGGCTCCGGGGGACTTTGCCCACGAGAGTATGAACACTATTTTCGGCTTTTTGCCGCGCATAGTTGCAGCCAGTCTCGCAGCCTACGGTGTATCCCAGCTTCATGATGTCTTTGCCTACCACCGCTGGAAGCAAAAATTCCCGGGAAAACGGTTTATCTGGCTTCGTAACAATATGAGCACCATGGTAAGCCAGCTTATCGATTCGCTTATTTTTACCTCGATAGCGTTCTGGGGGGTATTCCCCCAGGCTGTGCTGCTTGAGATATTTATTACCACCTACCTGCTCAAATGGATCGTAGCCCTTCTCGATACGCCCTTTGTGTATCTCGCACGACTGCTCTACGATCGTAAACGCATACCGGAGCTGCAGTAGGGCTAGGGTATCTCTCGCCTAAGGAAGTGCTGGAGGATACGGTCGGCTTTTCCCGCCTGTGCAATAAGGATGTAATGATCGGATCTCTTGCGGTGAACCATTGTGCGGTAGGTAAGTTCCTCTCCGTCCGGGTATATAACCTCGATGCCCCGGGAACGAACAATGCCGTGGGCAGGGGATATGTCCCAAATAAAAGCAGGGCTAAGAAATGCTGCTGCCGTGTCCGGATGAATAAGGGGAGAGAGTGCGTGGAGTATGGAACTTCCGACACTCCGTATCTTCCCCGGATAGGAGCCGTAATCGTAGCGGCGGTGAACTTTTGAACCTACCACGAGAGAAGAGGCGTGGGGATACAAGGAACCGGGTTCTATATCTATGCCGGTTATTCCATTTTCGCCCTCCGGCAGGTGATATAAAAAAAGGCCATGCTCCGGGTCGCTGCCCCAGCGGGGAGCAGAGACGATTCCCCCTACAGGCTGCAGCTCTCTGTCGTGGATACCTACAGCGACACACCACCCCGGCATTCCCTGGCTGTAGGAGTCGGTTCCGTCTATGGGGTCGATGGTAAATGTCCACTCTTCTCCCGCAGAAAAGGGTGTCTCCTGCTCTTCGGCAATTATATTTGCCTCGGGAAAGGAGCTTTTGATGGAATCTGTAAGGGTCTTGTTTATTTCGAGGTCCGCCTCCGTAAGAACGGATCCGTCGTTTTTGTACTCTCTGACAACTTCTCGCTGCAGTTTCAGGGCCCGCTTTCCCGCCTCTTTTACAGCGTCAATAATACTATTAAAATTTTCCACACGCACCTCCCTCTGCTGTTTCCATCTCCTGCCCCGTAGAAAATATACCCGTTTTACGGCATGATGTAAACGAAACTTACATATAATACATCCAACGGAGGAGCAATGAAGCGCAAGACAGGCATCGGAGTGGGTGCTGCTCTGTCTCTTTTTATTTTGGTCCTGCTTTTTATTCTGGTAAGGCAGCCTCTGGAACAGAATCCGGTACAAACGGCCGGGCAGGAATTAGCAGTATCCCCGGGGGACACGGAAAACACGGAAGATACGTTAGACCCGTTGGAGCAAGAGGAACCGCCGGAGCAAGAGACGATAGTTCCCGAGCTTATGAGCAGAGCCGCGGTGCTCTACGATATAGGAACAGGAAAGCTCCTGTTTGAGAAAGACGGAGATGAGTCCATCTCTCCGGCTTCCATGACAAAACTCATGACCCTCCATCTCGCCTACAAAGCCATAGAGAGCGGAGAGCTCTCCAGGGAGACGGAGATTACCGTGAGCGAGAGGGCGGATTTTCGCAACCAGCCGAGGGGATCCTCTCTTATGTTTTTGGAGGAGGGGCAGGAGCTTACCCTCCTGGAGTTAATGCGGGGGCTGGCGGTGCCTTCGGGAAACGACGCGGCGGTTGCCCTTGCGGAGGCGGTCTCCGGGACCCTCGAAGATTTTGTAGAGGAGATGAACCGGGAGGCGGAACGATTGGGATTAAAGGGGGTAGAGTTTGTGGAGCCTGCGGGAATAGACTCGGCTAACAGAGCTACCGCACGTTCCTTCGGCCGATTTTGCCTTATCTATCTGGAAGAGCACCCCTACGCTCTTAAGGAGCTCCACGGTATAGAGGAGTATACCTACCCCAACAGTTGGAATCTTTCCGACGGTGCGGCTTCCGTGTATGGACCTATTACCCAGGAGAACTACAACCTTCTGGTGGGAAGGCATCCATGGGTGGACGGGCTAAAGACCGGTTACATTAGCGAGGCCGGTTACAATATTGCGGTAACGGCCACCCACGGAGAGAGGCGGCTTCTGGCGGTTGTTATGGGCGGGCCTGGAGAAAACACCCGGGAGGGTAACCTTTCGCGGGTTATCGACGGCACCCATCTCCTCTCCTACGGATTCTACGCGTACAGTCGGGTTCGTCCCAGGGTACCGGAGCTGGAGACGGTAAGGGTCTGGGGTGGAGAGACAAAAAGACTGGAAATAGAGATGCCCGAGCCGGAGTTTTTCCTCGTGCCTGCAGAAAAAGTCGGCTATCTCCGCGACAAAACGGTAATAGACGGGCCGCTAAAAGCGCCGGTCTCAGAGGGGGAAGAGGTGGGGAGGCTTATAATATCCCTAGGAACGGAGAAGCTCGGAGAATACCCTATAACCGCCTCACACTCTGTTGAAGAGGGTGGTGTCATGCGGCGAATATGGGACTTTCTCGGGCTGCGTCTTTTGGATTAGTTTTACACCCTTTTAGGGAAAGTACTCCTCGGGCCTTCTTTCGGGAATACTCATGGGAGGTTCCCCTTTTTCCGCGTAGCCGGGAGATAAGAAGAGACCGCAGAAGCAGTGGCCGTACTCCTTGATATCCTCGTCGCTGTAGGTGCATGGGCAGAGAATATCCCTGTCCTTCTCCCTCTCTCCCCATCCCTCGCGGCAGGGGCACTGCAGATATCCGTAACGCTGGAAGTTCAGGAGAAAACCCTCTTCCAGGTAGCCGAGAAAGTCGCTGTCTTTTACTATCTCCCAGCCGTTGTGCCGCGCCGTATTGCGTATAAAACGGGAAATGCCTTCTCTATCCATGGTCTACTCTGATTCTACTCCCAGGAGTTTCTCCCAGGTCTTCTCTATAAAGCCAAGCTGATAGTCGGAGCCGTCCACCACAATAGTTGGAAATAGAGGACGCTCTCCAAAATGTTCCTTGAATTCCTCCTTAAGGCGCTTTTTATCCTTTGCGGGGAGTAGATCCACATAGGCATACTGATACGCAAAGCCGTGTTTTGCGAGGAACTCCATCCCTCGTTTACAGAATGCACAGGATTGTAGCGCAAGAAACTGAATTTTTTTGTCGCTGCGGTCGCCGGGTTCTTCGGTAAACTCTAACCATTCGAACATTGATGTACCTCCTGTCTTCACTTATCCTAGTTGGAAAAGGTTTCGTCAAGTCCCGTGCAGGGATCTTTTCGAAATAGCTCTTAACGATTGGGTGCCTGTCATTACCATGGCATGGACAAGTTCGGATTTTAGGCGACGGAATTCCGCCTCTACCGCCGCCGCTCCGCCCCCTATGGCCGCAATAGCTATAGGTCTGCCTATAAGCACCGCATCTGCACCAAGGGCGAGCATCTTGAATATGTCCGTGCCGTTTCGAATCCCTCCGTCCACCAGAATTGTACAGCCCTTCTCTAATGACTCTCTTTTAAGCGCTGCGGCTTCAAGCGCTTCGACTATGTCCGGCAGCACATTAACGGTGGCTTCGCAGGAGTCGAGGACCCTTCCTCCATGGTTGGACACGACTATCCCCTGAGCACCGGCCTCAACTGCCTCTTTGGCCTCATCCGCCGACATAATTCCCTTTACAATAAAGGGGATATCCGTGGAGCCGGCAATTTTCTGCAGCTCCTCCGGAGTCTTTGGATACACCGAATGTCCCATTTTACTGAGCGTAACAAGACCTGCCGCGTCAACATCCATGCCGAAAGCGGGAACACCCATTGCCTCTATCCGGCGTATTCTCTCCCGTATCCGACCGCTTTCCCACGGTTTTATAAAGGGTATTCCTTCGACGCCGTCCCTGCCTAAAAGGGCTTCGGTGGATTCGAAGATCTCCTCCACCTCTCCGTCACCCCCGCAGGGCAGCGTTCCCGCTGCTGCCGCTCCCCTGGCAACCGCTTCGAGGTACTCACCCTCGGAAATTTTGCGGGTCATGTTAAACTCAACACCTCCCACAGGAGCGGCGAGTACCGGCATATCGAGGGTACGGCCAAAAAGAGTGGAGGAGACATCAGGTTCGCTTACCTTGTGCAATGTTCTCATTATCAGGGTTTTAGAAGAGAGAGCTTCCACGTTTCGTATAAAAGTAGAGCCGCTTCCCGCTCCACCCATACCGGGCACCTCTCCGGCACATGCCCTGCCGTCGCAGCGGGGGCAGGCCCTGCAGAACCCCTGCATTCTCTCCTTTACCCTTTCGCGCATTTTCTTTTCCATGTTACCGACGGTCTCCATTGGTTTTTCGCTTGTTCTTTTGGTTGCGGTAGGCCTCCCAGGTGGTTTTGATAATTGTATCCAGATCGCTGTAGCGGCTCTTCCAGCCAAGGAGTTTTTGGGCTTTTGCCGATGAGGCCACCAGTTTTGCCGGATCTCCCTCTCTTCTGTCTTGAAACTCCGCGGGGATCTCCCTTCCGCTTATACGGCGGGCGGACTCGAGTATCTGAAGCACACTCAGCCCGGATTCGCTCCCCAGGTTAACCGTCAGACTCGTATCGTTGCGGATAATGTATTCCAGGGATGTAACGTGGGCCTCCGCCAAATCGTTTACATGAACATAGTCCCGTACACCCGTGCCGTCGGGGGTGGGGTAGTTACTGCCGAAGATAGAAACTTTTTCCCTCAAGCCCGCTGCAGTCTCCATTACCACCGGTATTAAGTTTGCGGGATTTTTCTCGAGACCCCTTACTCTATTCTCCGGATCGTAACCGGCGGCGTTAAAGTAGCGTAGAGATGCGCTGCGCAGCCCCCTCAGAGTGTCGAACCACTGGAGGTTGCGTTCTATCTCCAGCTTCGTAAAGCCGTAGTAATTTTCCGGATTGGTTGGATGCGATTCATCTACGGGCAGGTATTTCGGCTCTCCGTACACCGCCGCGGAAGATGAGAGGACAAATCCCCTTACCCGTGTTTTTACAGCCGCATCTATTAGTGTGAGGCTGCCGCAGATATTGTTGAGGGCATACTTCTCGGGTTCAAGCATGGACTCTCCCGCAGCTTTGAATGCGGCAAGATGAACCACTCCATCCCATCCCTCCGAGAGTACGGCCTCCAGCCTTTCGCCGTCGGCAATATCCCCTTTGTAAAAAGAGGCTCCGGGGGGGATATTTTCGGCGAGCCCGGTGGAGAGGTTGTCGTAGACGCCCACTTCGTATCCCCTCTCCAAAAAGGCGTGGGCCACGTGGGAGCCGATATAACCGGCTCCTCCGCACAGCACTACTTTCATCACCCTTCTACCCCTTACCGGTAAAAGAGGAGAGAATTTCTTTTATTTCCTCCAGTCGTTCGGAAAGCTCCTTGTCGTCGGCAGCCTCCACCACCAATCGTAGATAGGGTTCGGTATTCGAAGGACGCACGTTAAACCACCAGGTGGGGTATTCGACACGATACCCGTCAAAGTCTAAAAGTGCATCCGGCTTCTGCCGGGAGGTGTAGTACCCCTTGAGGGCTTCCATTGCCTCTTCTTTTTTTTCTATTTTGAAGTTTATCTCCCCGGAGTTCGCGTAGCTGCGGATCTCGTCGATAAGGGAGCTGAAACTCTTGCCCTCCTCCTTGATGCGGACGGCTGCCTGAAGAACCAGGAGCGCGGCGAGAATTCCGGAGTCGCAGTAGTAGAAATCCCTAAAGTAGTAGTGACCGGCCAGTTCTCCTCCAAAGATCCCCTCTATCTCCCTCAGCTTGAGCTTTGCGAAGGCGTGCCCCACCTTCCACGTATGGGGAGTACCCCCGAGCTTTCGTACATAGTCGGAGACCGAGCGGGATGTGCGGATATCCTGAAGAACGTTTCCCTTCTCTTTTTCTAAAAAGATGCGGGCAAGCACTCCAATTATCAAGTCTGGGGGGACGAAGATACCCTTCTCATCCACAAACATCACCCTGTCCGCGTCGCCGTCAAAAATAATTCCGAGATCGCTCCCGTTCTTCAGAACCTCTTTCTTCAAGTCCGCCACGTTTTCTTCCTCCAAAGGATTGGGCGCGTGGTTGGGAAAAGTGCCGTCGAGGGTGTCGTAGATATATTTTGGTCTGTCTCCGAGGAGCTCGTGTATAAGGAGAGAAGCCATCCCGTTAGAACAGTCTATAGTTACATCGAGACTATCCAGGCTCTTCGGCACGTAGGCGTGTAAAAACTCTTTATATGCGGTAATTACGTCGAAGGGTTTAATCTCGCCCCTCTTTTTGCCTACTCCGGCTGTACCTTCGCCATGGGCCGCCGGCACAGGCTGCTCCTCTTCCACCATTTTCTCGAGCTCGGAAAGGCCGGAGTAGTATCCCACCGGGAGAGCCCCGGTCCTGGAGACCTTAAAGCCGTTGTACTCTTTGGGGTTGTGGCTTGCGGTTATCTGTACAGAGGCGTCGAAGCCGAAACGGGCCGTACCAAAGTAGACCATAGGAGTAGTGGAAATGCCCATGTCGTATACATCGGCTCCCGCGTCGGTAATTCCCGAGGCGAGGGAGGAGAAGAGAGTTTCGCTGCTCTCGCGTACATCCCGTCCCACCAGCACCGCGTCGGTCTCCAGCAGCCGGGGAAGAAAATAGCCTATTTTGTATGCGTCCTCTTTGTGAAAATCTTTTCCGTAGATACCGCGTATATCGTACGCCTTAAACCCTTTCATTCCAGTCTCCTCTTTCTATGGCTCTTTTTACGACTCTTTTTAAGGCAGCTCTGCCTTTAGTATCTTTTTCAGCCCCTCTGTATCGTACATCTCGAAGAACCAGGCTGTTCCGTCTTTAAAAATAACCGCCTCGGTTCTTTTCTCCAGTATCTTTCGTATGCCGGAGAGGACAGGCAGAGTATTCGGTTCGCACTTTCCGTTAATTGCCCTCCTCGCCTCTCCGGCGGCAACGCTCCTCAACTCCGCTACCGAGGAGAGAGAGGCTTCTATCTTGCACTTTTCGTACTTTTTTCTTTTCCCCAAAAGACCAAGGAGAGCGTTTTCCCTCTCAAAATCCTCAAAAATGAGGGTGTCCGCCGCTACATACAGGAGGCCCCCCAAAGAGCGGGGATTGTTGTCCCCGGAGGCACCCAGCAAAAAGGCGTAGGTTCTCCACTCCAGGGGACCCCCGTTCTGCTCTTCCAGGGCAGCGAGAAAGGTTTCGGTGTCGCTTTTCTTCTCTTCCATCAAGTGTGCCGATTATATATAGCGTATCTCGTAGCTTAGATCGCTGCCCTTTTTGAGGAGGGCGCTTACACCGCAGTAACGCTCCTGGGAGAGGTCTACCGCCTTTTTTACCTTCTCCTCGTCCAGGCCGTCCTCCTTTTTGAACTCGTAGATGAGTTTTATCGAATGATACTGCTTGGGATGCTCATCGGTGAGTTCTCCTTCTACCTTGATATCGAAGTAGGTATAGGGTTGTTTCATCTTTTTGAGGATCGAAATTACGTCCATTCCGGTACACCCTGCAAGGGATACCAGAAGAAGCGGTTTTGGCGTGGGTCCCTGGTCTTTTCCTCCCACCGCTTCCGCGGCGTCAAGACGTATTGTATGATTCTCCACTTGAGCGTCGAAGGCCATCCCCTCTTTCCATGTACAGCTTATTGTGTGAGCCATATTTCCTCCCGGGTAATTGTAAGTATTTTGTGTACCCTTTGGATGTTGAATAACTGAGCCGTCTGTCTTACAATCAATTATTCTCTCCAATCTTTACACATTTTAAGTGTATCAGGACCACAGGTATGAATACAAGCCGGATATTAAAAGACTTTGGAAAGCTGCTCAAAAAAAACCACCAGGAGATACGGCAAAATCTTGCCGGTACAGAGACGGACTGCTTTAGGGTGTACAACCACAATATCGGGATCATACCCTGGTACATCGATTTTTACGACACCTACGTGCATATCTCTTCAAAAGACGACGGTACGGACAAAGAGTTGAAGAGGCTCGAGCCGGAGCTTCTTGGGGAGGTTTCGAGCAAACTGTACGTTCCCCGCGAGAGAATACGTATAAAACACCGCCCCAAGCAGGGGAGGGAAGGGCAGCACGAAAAGCAGGGTGATGAACATCTCTCCTTTTGGGTGAGGGAATACGGCCTGTACTTTAAGGTAAACCTCTCCGACTACATCGATACAGGGCTCTTTCTCGACCACCGACTCACACGGCAGTTGGTTCGAGACGCCTCCGCGGGGGGGAAAGTGTTGAATCTTTTTGGATATACCGGCGGCTTTACGGTAAATGCCGCCGCAGGGGGCGCACTCGAGACGGTAACGGTGGACCTCTCCAAAACGTACCTCTCCTGGGCGAGGGAAAACATGGAGAAAAACGGGTTTATCGGCAATGCCCACAGCTACGTAGAGCAGGATGCCGGAAAGTATCTACAGGAGGCAGCAGACAGGGGGGAGAAGTACCACCTGATTATTATAGACCCGCCCACTTTTTCCAACAGCCGAAAGATGGAGGGCACCTTTGACAACCAGAGAGACTATGTCTGGTTTATCGGAACAGCACTCTCTCTGTTAACAAAGGAAGGGGCGGTGCTCTTTTCTTCAAACAAGTCGCGGTTTCATTTTGATCCGGGCAGACTGCGAGGGGCAGATATCAGAGAAATAACCAAAGAGACTGTTCCCCCGGACTTCCCGGGAAAACACGTTCCACATCGCTGTTGGATTATTACTCCTTCTCCATCTTCTTTTTGATTTTTGCCCACGTGTCCCGCAGCGAAACGGAGCGGTTAAAAACCGGTGCCCCGGGCTTCGAATGCACAGGATCTACGGTAAAGTAGCCCTGCCGGAGAAACTGAAAAAACTGCCCCGGCTGCGCCTCTTGCAGGGAAACCTCCATTTTTGCATCGTGGATAGTCTCTATTCTGTCGTGGTTAAAGTCGTTGAGGAAGTTGCCCGTTCGTTCACCCGGATTTTCGGCGGTAAAAAGTCGGTCGTAGAGACGTACAGTCGCTTCGAAGGCGTGGGCGGCGCTTACCCAGTGGCTTGTCCCCTTTACCTTGCGCCCGTCGTCGGTCCACCCTCCACGGGATTCGGGGTCGTAGGTACATGTAACCTCGACAATCTCGCCGGTATCGGGATCCTTTTTTACACCCGTACAAGTTACATAGTAGGCATACTTGAGGCGCACCTCTTTGCCCGGTGCAAGGCGGAAAAATTTCTTCGGCGGATTCTCCATAAAATCGTCCTGTTCTATATAGAGCTCTCTGGAGAAGGGAATCTTTCTTGTTCCCGCCGAGGGATCCTCCGGGTTGTTTTCCGCCTCGAACCATTCCACCTCTCCCTCGGGGTAGTTCTCTATTACCAGCTTGAGGGGGCGGAGTACGGCCATTGCCCTTGGAGCACGGGCGTTTAGATCCTCCCTAAGGCAGTGCTCGAGGAGGGCCATGTCCACGGTGCTGTAGGATTTGGCCACTCCTATTCGCTCTGCAAAGTCCCTTATTGCCTCCGGAGTGTAGCCCCTGCGTCTGAAACCGGAAATAGTAGGCATGCGGGGGTCGTTCCATCCCTCCACATACCCCTCTTTTACCAGCTTGAGGAGTATTCTCTTGCTCATTACCGTATAGTTGAGGTTGAGTCTGGCAAATTCGTACTGCCTGGGCTTATGGGGGAACTCGGTCTCTTCAACTACCCAGTCGTACAGAGGCCGGTGATCCTCAAATTCCATCGTACATATCGAATGGGTAACCCCTTCTATTGCGTCGGACAGGGGGTGGGTAAAGTCGTACATGGGATAGATGGTCCACGATTCGCCTGTTCGATGGTGGTGGATTTTTTTTATTCTGTAGAGGGCGGGGTCTCTCATATTGAGGTTTCCCGAGGCCATATCTATCTTGGCCCGAAGCACGTATTTGCCCTCCTCGAACTCGCCTTCCCTCATTCGTCTAAAAAGGTCGAGGCTCTCCTCGGGGGGGCGATCTCTGTAGGGGCTCTCTTTGCCTGGTTTCGTGAGGGTTCCCCTGTATTCGCGTATCTTCTCCGGTGAGAGTTCGTCTATGTAGGCTTTTCCGTCGATTATCAGCTTTTCCGCGAGTTCGTAGAGCTTGTCGAAGTAGTCCGAGGCGTAGTATTCATGCTCTCCCCAGTCAAAACCGAGCCAGCGCACATCCTCCTTTATTGAATCTATATACTCGACCTCCTCTTTTGCGGGATTGGTGTCGTCGAAGCGAAGGTGGCACCGGCCGCCGTATTTTTCCGCAAGTCCGAAGTTAAGGCAGATAGATTTTGCATGACCTATATGAAGATACCCGTTAGGTTCCGGTGGAAATCTGGTAATTACCTTGCCTCCGTGATTCCCCTCTTCGAGATCTTTTTCTATAACCCGTTCGATAAAGTTGAGCGACTCTTCCTTCCGGGCTGTTTCGTCTTTTACATCTCCGTTTTTTGCAGTGCTCATTTTTCCTCCACAAAGGTGTTGGTTGCCCGAAAGAGCAGACCTGCTCTGTAATGGGTAACTCTGTTACGGCCCTTCTCTTTGGAAGTGTAGAGGGCTTCGTCGGTTTGTTCAAGCAATTTAGCCGGAGTATCGAGGCGGGCAGAGTTTACGGTATTTACACCTATGCTGACGGTGATCTTCAACAGATCCTTCAAATAGGGTATTTCCATCTCCTCTATATCCCTTCTAATTCGCTCGGCCACGTTGTGCGAGGCGGTAAGATTACTCTCGGGAAGCAGAATTGTAAACTCTTCTCCCCCGAAGCGGGCTATTACATCCTCCTCGCGGGTGGAATCCTCTAACTGGCGGGCCAGTTGAAAAAGAACCTTGTCCCCCGCGAGATGGCCGTATTTATCGTTAAAATTTTTGAAATGGTCTATATCGAGGAGGAGAATGGAGATGGATTTTCCGTGTCTCTTTACTTTGGCCAGCTCCTCTGCCAAACGTTTTGTAAAAAAAGAGTGGTTGTACAGACGTGTCTTGTAGTCGGTAACACTGCTTGTATAGTGAATTGTATTCTGAAGGCTGATGGATACAAACTTCATCAGCCTGTCGATGTAAATTATCTCCTCGTTGGTGTACTCACCGTCTGTTACCTTCTTGCCGACCACTATAATACCGTACAGATCCTCCGGTCCGGCTACCGGGATAATAATCTCCGGATTCAGGGGAGACAGCTGTTTGATTAAGTGGGGGTTGTGTATAGAGTATTCAAAGAGGGAGTAGCCGATAGTTCCGGGGTAGCGCCGAAAAAACTGCCTGTAAGGCTCGAGGGATTCTATTGGAGCTGGAGACTCCACCTTTTTAAGATTGTGGAAACAGACGGTTTTAAGGTTCTCCTCGTGTCCGTGGGGGGTAAATACAAACTGAAGGTACTGGGGGACAAAACGGTCTACAAGGTGTGAGGTAATAAATGTAATAAGATCTTCGATGGACTGCTGGTTGAATATTTCTATAGCGTCCGAGAGAAGCGCTTCGAGACTCCTTATGTTACGCCGGTACTCGGAGAGGATAGTAAATACCCCGAGTTGATTGAGAAGATCGTAATGTTTTAATACCTCGGGGTTATTCTGAAAATCTTCGCCGATATCCATACACTCCTCAGAGTGAAAATATATCCTATTCAGGGAATTTTCACAAGGAGTGCTGTGGAGAGGCGGTATTCTTCCTGTACATTTTCGTAGAGAGTACGAAGGTGCTCGGGACCGTCTGAGCAGAGTCGAGAGGCGGCTTCGAGGGCCCTTTCCGCCTCCGGGAAGTTGTTGTATTTAAGGTGGTAGCGTACAAGACCACAGTAGGCCGAGGCGGTATGCCCGTAGGGCCGGCCGGGGGTTGAGAGAATTCCGTCTATAATCATTTTACCCCTTCTGTCGGTGTGTTCCTTCTCGTCGAGAATATCCGTGTGTGCAAGGATAAGGAGCTCACCTTCCGCCCTGAGCTCCCTCTCTCTCTCTTTTGAATAGAGGTTTATCTCCCTTACAAGGTGTTCTCCCTTAACTATCACAGTCTCTCCCACGTTGCGCCACAGACCGGATGGTTCTACATATCTTCCTCTCTTTTTGAGGGCTTTCCCCGTGAAGGGATCGAGAAGGGCGTTGCTCTTCCATTCGAACCTCTCCGGGGGATCCCTATGGTAGCTCAGGGTAACTTCGAGGTCTCCCTTTTCGAAGTAGTCGGGAAGGAGCATCTTGATTTCCCTCTCCCTACCGAAGAGTGTTTCCCGGTAGAAAAAGCGCTGCAGCAGCTGCAGTCTTTCCTGCCGGGTAAGCATTTCCTGGAGATCCAACCTGTAAAACATGCCTCTGCTTATAGAGAACACCATGGAAAAGATGTTGTATGGAGCTTCGCTTCCCTCGGTCTCAACGGTCCTCTCCGTCTCCTCGGCCTCCTCTGCCGCGTCGGCCGGCAGCTCTACGAGTAGGGGACCGATGCGCTCGTGCGGACCAAGGGGGGAAGTTGCGCAGGAAGCGAAACAAAGAGAGCATAGAGAGCCTATAGAGAGGAGAGACAAAAGCGCCGGTTTTGTGCGGGCCCCTCTACCCTTAATGAAAAAACTCATAATTACCTCCGGATAATAAAAAGTATATACTTCCTACTAGGGGGGTACCGGTGCTTCTGCTTCAGCTACAGGCCGTTTTTTTTTAGTTTTTTCCGGACTTGACTATTCGAGCTTCATTATCTTATCAACCCGCCGTTGATGCCGCTCTCCTTCGAACTCTGCATCGATAAAAGCGTCCAGCATATCTTCCAGGGGTTCGGGGTAGTCTATTCTTCCCCCAAAGGCGATAAAGTTTGCATTGTTGTGTCTTTTTGCCATTTCTGCGGCAAAGCTGTTTTGGGGGAGAGCACAGCGTACTCCGGGGAGTTTATTTGCGCTTATAGAGACCCCTATTCCTGTTCCGCAGCAGACGAGGGCAAACTCGTAGTTTCCCGAAGAGAACTCCCGATACACCTCTTCCACCTTGTCGGGGTAGTCAACCGAATCGGAGGAGAATACACCTACATCTTTTACCGTATAACCCCGACTCTCGAGGCGCTTAATCAGGCGCTCCTTTATCTCGAAGCCGCCGTGGTCCACTCCCAGTACAACCTGTTTCATCATTTTTCTCCCTTAAAAAATTTGAATATCCCACCTCAATATACTATACAGAATACTGTATATGGAATATACAAAGCGGTACAACAGCTTTTGAAAAAAACGGGAGCGGCGGGGAATGACAGACGAGAAAACAACAGAGGAAAGTGCGAAGACAGCGGAGAGCGGCGATACGGAGACCGCCGGGGAACCTTTTCGGGTCGTGGGAATAGGAGCATCCGCCGGCGGGCTGGAGGCTCTCGAGGAGTTCTTTCGTGCTGTTCCGGGGGACACGAACCTCGCCTTCGTAGTGGTACAGCATCTCTCTCCGGACTACAAGAGTTTGATGGTGGAGCTTCTCTCTAAATATACGCGCATGAAGGTTGTAAGGGCCGAGGACGGAATGCCGGTACGGGCAAATCATGTATACCTTATAACTCCTCGTAAGAATCTCAATATTTTTCACGGCAAACTCTACTTAACCGAACAGAAACATGGTCAGAGTCTTAATCTGCCTATCGATATATTTCTCAGATCTCTGGCGGAGGACAGCAAAGAGAAGGCCATAGGCATAATATTGTCCGGTACGGGAAGCGACGGAACTCTCGGGATAAGAGCGGTAAAAGGGGCGGGGGGGCTTGTGTTCGCTCAAGACAACCTCTCTGCAAAATTTGACGGAATGCCCAACAGCGCAAGCTCCACGGGTATGGTGGATTACGTACTGCCTCCCCAAAAAATTGCCGAAGAGCTCGCACGCATAATTCAGCATCCCCTTATTCACCGCGAAGGAGGAGAAGAGTCGGAAAAGGGGATGGAAGAGGTAAACGATCTGTCCAAGATCCTCTCAATTCTTCGCGACAGGGTTGGTCATGATTTTTCCGCGTACAAGGACAGCACCGTAGTCAGAAGGATAGAGAGGCGTATCTCTATTAACCGGCTCGGGTCGATGAAGGAGTATGCCTCCCTCGTCGATACATCTCTTCATGAGGTAAATGTGCTCTACAAGGATCTTTTAATAGGAGTTACCCGTTTCTTCCGAGACCGGGAGGCGTTTCAAAAGTTGGAGGATACGGTTATACCGGCGCTCCTTAAAGACAGAGATAAAGACCGCAAGCTGAGGATATGGAGCATGGGCTGTTCCACGGGAGAAGAGCCCTATTCCCTGGCAATTCTCTTTTACAAAAAAATGAAGGAGCTGAACAGAGAGTACGATATAAAAATCTTCGCCACCGATACGGACCGGGAGAGCATAGAGTACGCGGGGGTGGGAGTCTACCCGGAGAGTATTGTAGCGGATATAGATCAAGATCTTCTTCAGAGGTATTTTACAAAAAAGCAGAACACCTTTCAGGTAAAACCCGAGATCAGGAAGATGGTCATATTCGCCCATCACAATATTATGAGGGATCCGCCGTTCTCATCTATAGATATGGTGAGCTGCCGAAATATGCTCATATATCTTAAACCCAAGTTCCAGCAGAAGGTGCTGGGGGCTCTCCACTTCTCTCTTAGAAAGGGAGGCTACCTTTTGCTGGGCACCAGCGAGACAGTCGGAGATCTGGGCGGTGTTTTTACTCCCGTGGATTCGAGACTGAAAATTTTCCGGTGCCAACGCAAAAATCCTTCGGATAAATTAAGCGATTATTTTGTGCCTCCGGTACATATAGAGACGAAGAAAAAGAGGGAACCCGAAAAAAAACCGTATATACGGAATACATCTTCCCTCAGAAATAACGACGATATGCTGGAAAGCGCATACAGCTACCTATTACAGGAATATGTTCCTCCCTCCGTTGTCGTTGACAGCAGCCTTAATCTGGTTCATATATGCAGAGAGTCGGGGGATTTAATCCGGATGCCCGCCGGAAAGGTCTCGCTTAATGTGCTTACCCTGGTACCGGACGGTTTGAAGGCTGCCGTAAGCACCGCAGTTCATCGCTCCATAAAGGAAAACTCGCCTATAACATACGGAGGCCTCTACTATAAAAACGGAGATGAAACCGGAGATGAAACCGGAGACACCTCCTATCGTATAAATCTCTCCGTCCGGCCGGTGCTGGACGGAGAAAACAAGGCCGCCGGATACTTCCTCATCGTATTCGATTCCTCCGGTGTGGAAAAGAGTAGAACCCCGGAACAGACCGGACATGAGCTCCAGGAGAGTGTTCGTGCAGACCGGCAGCATGAAATTGTAACGGATCTCGAACAGGAGCTTCAGTTTACCAAAGAGAATCTCCAGGCGACAATAGAAGAGCTCGAGACAAGTAACGAAGAGCTGCAGGCGACGAACGAAGAGCTCATAGCCTCGAACGAGGAGCTTCAGAGTACCAACGAAGAGCTGCAGTCGGTAAACGAGGAGCTCTATACGGTAAATGCGGAGTATCAAAACAAAATAGAAGAGTTGACCATGGTGAACAACGATATAAAGAACTTTCTTAATAATACCGATATCGGAATGGTCTTTCTGGATAAGAACCTTACAATACGCAAGTATACCCCTGCGGTAAGCAGCGCAATAAATATTATGGAGATGGATATTGGAAGACCCCTGGAGCATCTTACCCGAAATATCAGGTACCCCAATTTTATAAAAAAGGTTGAGGAGGTGCTCGAGACTCTCGTTCCGGTGGAGGAGGAGATTGTTACAAAAGAGAACAGATATATGATGATGAAGATAAACCCCTACCGGACGATAAACAATGTAATAGAGGGGATTGTTCTTGTCTTTGTAGATATAGACGAGCGTATTCAGTCCGAACAGCAGCTCGAACGGGAGAGAAACCTCCTAATGACCATCCTCGAAAACAGCCCCATCGGCAAGACTATGGTCGACAGGGAGGGGCGTATTATTTTTGTAAATACAAAAGCCGCTGAAATTTTCGGTTTACCCAGAGAAGAGGTACTTTCCCGCAGTTTTTCAGACAGGGGGTGGCAGATAACCGACTACGAAGGGTCTCCGATAGATCCTTCCGAGCTGCCCTTCTCTATAATAATGAGGGACAGTTTACCAGTGAACGACTACAGACACGCAATTAAAAAAGACGACGGTACGCTCGTCAAGCTAAAAATAAACGGTGCACCGGTGTTGAACGACAAGAAAAAAGCCGGAGGTGCAGTCTTTAGTATAGAGGAGGCTTGATGAATCAAGAGAACAACGAAAGTGCAATACGGAAAAAGGCGGAGGAGAGACTTCTTCACAAGAGCAAGGACCTCGGGGAGAATCCCCGGCTCTCCCCGGAGAAACTGCTGCAGGA
>JBKHFZ010000006.1:0-36663 GCA_046539925.1 Spirochaetaceae bacterium | reverse complement strand
AAACGATTATGGAGGAGTTACCGCATTGCAGAAAAAAAGAAAAAACCCGCGCCACGATACTATCCTCTACCTGCAGGTGTACAGCCTGCCTGAACACACCCCCGTTGCACGGATGACCGATATATCAACCGAAGGCCTCATGCTCCTCTCTCACAGCACTTTACCCCTTAACAAGCCCTTTGACGCGTCGATCGCCCTTCCTGCAGGGGGTATTTCCGGCAAAGCGGAACTAAAATGTACGGTAACTCCGCGATGGAACAGGACGGACGAGAATCCCTCCCTTGTTCTTACAGGATGCACCATGCAGGTAGAGCAGGAGTACAGACCCGTTTTAGACGAACTTATATCGCGTTACAGCTTCAGCAGCGGTCACACCGACTTTAGACGGCTTTTTGAAGAAAAATAACGGAGGTTATTTAATGGCATCCAGGAAACGCTCTTTCGGACTCGTTACCAGCCTAAGCTTATGGACTACAGTGCCGGTAATACTGATACTGCTCATTATGGGAGGAGCCACTCTCTTGGTACTCGATAACAGGGTAGATACACTTGTAGAGAACAACTCCGCCCATACCATGAAAATGATGGAGAGCATTGTAGAGACGGAGGTCGATGGAGCAGTAAAAAACTATCTAAGAGCCGCGGCGGAAAAAAACAGGGATCTAATGGAATACTTCCATAATAGAGCACGAGAGGGAGAGCTCACCGATGCCGAGGCATACGAAAATATAAAAGATATTATCCTAGACCCGGATTACGGACAGATAGGCACTACCAGCTATTTAGCGGGAGTAACCACCGAGGGTGTACTCGAAATTCATCCAAAAACTCCCGGCGCGGATGCGAGCAATTTCGAGTTTATGCAAAAAGCCGTCGAGATGAAAAACGGTTATCTCGAATACGAGTGGAAAAACCCCGGCGAGGAAGAGGAGCGCCTCAAAGCCGGTTATCTCTCGTACTTCGAGCCTTGGGACATCATGGTGTGGGCATCCTCGTATAAGAGCGAATTCTACTCTCTTGTAGACCGGGAGTCCCTCGACGCCCGCGTCTCTTCGATACGTATCGACAACACCGGTTATGTAGTTATACGAGATGCCGAAGGAGAACATATTTCCGGAAGCGACCGGTTTAATCTGATAGAGGAGATACCCGCCGGTAATGTACAGAACCATGTGGTAGATACCGAAAAGGGTGAGTTTAGAGTCGACGCGCAGATACAGGAAGATACCGGCTGGCAGATAGTGACGGTATCTCCTCTCTCAAAGTATAACCGGCTCCTCCAGCTTCTCGGCATAATAATCGCACTGTCCATAGTCTTTTCGGCGGTGCTTCTCCATTTTGTTATCCGTTACCTCCTTAACCGAAAACTCGCTCCCCTAGGAACCATGCGCGAACTCGCGGTACGGGTATCGGAGGGAGATCTAACCGGCCGCATCCGCACCCTCTCGGAGGACGAGATAGGAGAGGTGGGAGAAATTTTTAACAGCATAATCGACGAATTCTCGGGAGTGCTCGTTAAAATCAAATCGGTTATCCAGGTTTTGAGCGAATCCATACAGAACTTGAGTACCTCCGCCCAGGAAATAGCAAGCACCTCCAATGAACAGGCTGCGGCGGTAAAAGAGATTCTCAGTACTATGGAAGACGCGGACCAGGTATCGAAGGACAATATGAAGAAGATCGAAGAGGTCGCCGCAATTGCAAATAATACAAAACAGAATGTGGAAAAGGGGTTCGAATTAATAAAAACGAGCCTGGGGAAGATGGAGGAGATCCGCAATACCAACTCCGATACAATCGTGGGAATAAAAACTCTCGGAGAGAGAATTACCTCTATATGGGAGATCGTGAATATCATTAACAGTATTGCCGACCAGACTAAAATTATTGCATTTAATGCTGAGCTCGAGGCGGCCGCAGCCGGAGATGCCGGCAAAAATTTCCAGATTGTTGCCGGAGAGATCAGGCGCCTTGCCGACAGCACGGTAAACTCCACAAACGAGATAAAGGGAAAAATCAACGAAATACAGCATGCCTCGGACAAACTTATCGTAGCCTCCGAGGAGGGGACACAACGAATTACCGAGGGATGGGACATCTCCAGCAATATAAGGGGAATATTTGAGGAAGTACTCAACTCGAGCGAAATATCGGCGAGTTCCGCCGACGAGATAACACGTTCGACAAAGATGCAGGTCTCCTCCTTCGAGCAAATTTTTACCACCCTCAAGCAGATTTCCGAGAGCATCGACAGTTTTGTCGAATCGACAAACTACACAAACGAAGTATCCGACCAACTCTCCGAAATTACGGAGACCTTTGAATCGGAAATAGGCGGATACGCCGTCGAAGAAGAAGAGAAAAAAGAAGAGGAACAGTATGAAGAATGATGAGATCCTCAGCAGAATCGAATCTGCCGACAGGCCGGAAACCGATGTGGAGGTAAAGGAGGAACTGTTCTACCGTTATCTGGTGTTTTGGATAGGAGAGCAAAAATTCGCACTTGCCGCTGAGGATGTGCAGGAGATTATTACACATAACGAAATATATTTCGTTCCCTTCGTACCTCCTTATGTGAGGGGCTACGCGAACCGCCACGGTCAACCCTATACGGTATTCGATTTACGAATGCTCTTTGAAAACAGCGGCATAGAGGGAAACCATCTGCTTATACTTAAATCTACGGGCGACCAGGTTGCCCTCCTTATTAGCGATGTAGAGGAAATTGTAAGAGTTCCTGACTCAAAAATATACTCCCTTACTTCTCACGATGAGACTTCTCAATACTTTAGCGGAGCTATAAATGTAAACGAAACCGAAATTTTTATTTTGGGCATATCGAAAATCCTCGAGCGCCTGGAGACGGATATTGAGCGATCCTGAGCTTGTTCACGTACTCTATTCCGATTACGGATTGACCCACTTTTTAATAAACCGCGATCAATGCCCGGCAAGCGTATACGCCGAAGAGACCGTTCCTGTAGATTCCGGGTACTCCTATTTTGAGGACAGATTTATATTGGACGGGGAGGTTTTGCCCCTCTTTAACCTCCACCGCTATCTTATTACTCTGTTCCCTTTTAAAACTCTCGCCGAGGCTCAACTTGTCATTCTTACCCCCTTTGAGCTCTTGAGCGAAGAGACAGTGCTGCGTTTAAGAAAGGGCCCCCTTGCCGGTATGGAAAATATGGAAAATTGCCGGCGCATAGGAGTGCGTATATCTTCAGAGACTATAATTAAACAAATCAGCCTGGCGGAGCTCGAACCGCACCCTCGAGTACTGCGGGAAAGACTAAAAAAGGGCGGCTTTCCTGCGGCACATCCCACAGAAGGTTCTATGGGTTATTTTATAGATCTGGATAAAATCCTGGCGAACACAGCACACCCACAGCACGAGAAAACCGGAGAAAAAAGATGAGAGTGCTCGTTGTAGACGATTCCATTATGATGCGAACTCTTCTAAAAGATTTCTTTGCCGAACACGGAGAGGAGGTAGTAGGGGAGGCGCCTAACGGGAAAAGGGCAATCGAACTCGCCGGGAGTTTAAAACCGGATCTAATTACCATGGATATAGACATGCCTGTAATGGACGGAATAGAGGCCGCCGAACGTATCCTCTCTACCCGCAAAAACCCGATAGTAATTTTTGCCGGCGAAATTTCTCCGGATATCTTCTCCAAACTCAAGAACATGGGAGTAGCCGAAATTATAGAAAAACCGGGAATAAACCGTTTTAACCTTCCCGAATTTGCAGACGGATTTATTACACGGCTGCGTTCCCACGTGGAAAATTTTTCTCATAATGAAAAAAAAATCCTCAAAAAGACCGGCGCTACCGGGAAAAGGGAGCATCCCTCCGGGCGGATCGAGCTTGCCGTAATGGGAGCCTCTACCGGGGGGCCGGATGCGGTACGGCGGGTTCTTTCTTCGCTCCCCGCGGATTTTCCGGTTGGTATAGCCCTCGTTCAGCATATAGAGGCACGCTTTGCCGCGGGCTACGCTGAATGGCTCGACGGCCACTGCAGTTTGAAGGTAAGACAGGTAATAGACGGTGAGCCGCCGGTACCGGGGATAGTATATATTGCCGCCGGAGAAAAACATTTGACGGTCGCAAGAAAAAAACTTGTTTTAGACGACGGGCCTTTGATCAAAAACCAGAGGCCGGCGGTGGAGAAGCTTTTTCAAACCGCCGCGCAGGCCTACGGATCCGCTGTAATGGGAGTAATTCTCACCGGAATGGGAAACGACGGAGCAGAGGGAGCTGTTTCCATAAGAAAGGCCGGGGGCTATATGATTGTACAGGACGAGTATACCTCATTTATCTATGGAATGCCCAAGGCAGCCGCGGAAGCCGGAGGTGCTTCCGTCGTACTCCCCTTAGAGAGAATTGCATCCGCAATGGAGGAAGCGGTATATGCACATAGATGAGAACACGCTTACCCGCGCCGCATCGCTTGTACAGGAGCACACCGGTCTGCGCTCACCGGAGAGCAACCACTCCCATCTGCGTCGTGTTCTCGTCAGACTCTGTAGAAATAGAGGTATTTCCCCCGAATCAATAATTGCACACTTAAGAAAAAACAGAGAGTGTCTACAAAAATTCCTCAACGAAGCGATGATAGGGGAGACCTATTTTTTCAGAGAAGTGTCCCATTTTCGTGTTCTTTTGAATCACCTGCTTAAGGAGTTATGCAGCGGTACGGGAGACATAAACCTGTGGAGCGCCTCCTGCTCTACCGGAGAGGAGGCGGTAAGCCTTGCCGCATCTGCCTTCGAGTGCCTCGCCGATCCGGCAGGCATCTCCATTAAAATATACGCCAGCGATATAAATACCGAATCTATAGAACGACTCCGTTTTGGAACATATCCAAAATCTTCCCTGAGAAACGACGGTAAAGAGCTCCATAGCCTCCTGAACAGCTATATATACGAAGAGAACGGCAGAACCATTACCCTTGACAAGAATATACTCTCTTCGATCTCTGTAGTACCTCTCAACCTGTATACGGATCCGATTACCGAAATTCCGGACAATCTCGATATAATTTTTTTCCGGAACACCCTCATATACGCTCCCGCGGATAACCGCTCCCTGCTGGTCGAAAAAATCGCCCGAAAGTTGAAGCCGGGAGGGTACCTCTTCGTAGCAAGCAGCGAGGTACCTTTTGTAGATCTTCCTATTCTCGAATCCATTGTCCGGGAGGATGTGTACTTCTTTCGAAGAATCGACACAGGCTTTGAAGAAAAGAGAAAAAAAGGCAAAAAGGCAACAACTCTCGCCGCTAAAGAGCCACCGATAACGGAAGGGCAGGATAAAAAACTGATAAAGTGCGTGCAGGAGACTGTAAACGCAATTAACATGGAAAATCAGATTAAGGCGGAACGACAGTTGGAGGAGATAGAAAACAGCTACGGGAATACGGTCTATACTCCTTTTTTAAAAGGGCTGTACTTCAAATACTTCGGTCCTAAAAAACGGGCACAGGAGGAACTGTTAAAAGCCCTTTCCCGACAAAACGACTTCTGGCCTGCCTCTTACTATCTTGCAGAACTCTACACAGAAACGAATCCCCACTATGCCTATAAAGAATTTACCCGCTGCCTGGAAAAAATGTCCTCTCCACAGAACAGTTTTTCCGGGAGCGATCTGGAGACAATCCTTTTAGACGGTTTCGATAAATCCTGCTTCCGTCATCTTTGCAGCCGATGGATACACAAGCTCAGTACTACAGAGGGAGAAGAGTATGCCCATTGATAAAGAAAAATACACACAGAACTATCTTGACGAAACTAAAGAGCATCTTGCCGTTATAGACGCCGGTGCTATTTCCCTGGAAAAAAATCCCGGAGATACCTCTGCCGTTAACAACGTACTCCGGGCGCTCCACGCTATAAAAGGCTCGTCCCGTATGCTGGGCTTTTCCAATATGGAACAGTGCGCGCATTCCATGGAGAACGTCTTTAAGGGCATAAAAGAGCAGCGTTACGAGTTCGGTTCCTCTCTTTTGCAGCTGATAATAATAGGCGGAGAAATTATCCGCGCAGGAATAAACGCTATCGTTTCCGGCAAAGAGGACAATATCAAGATTACCCGCTTTATAGACGCCTGCCGAAGGGCCGCGGACAACGAGCCCTTCGGCGATGAAATAGCAGAGGTAAGAAAGGAAATACGCTCCTCCGGGACGAACAAAAAGAGAGGCGGTACGAAGGAAGGTGCCGACGAAGGAGCCGAGGAAGATTCAGAGGATAACTCCTTAACCGAGGGGTATGAGACTATCCGGGTCAATCTCTCGGATGTGGAGGAGATTACCGCGACTCTCAATAATGTAATTATCTCACAGTTTCAGCTAAAACAGTTTCAAGAGCGCATAGGAGAGATCCAGCAGAGTTTTCACAACCTGGGCGACAATCTCCGTATCAATTCTGGAGCTATACGAAACTCCTCTCTGGAAAAAATCCGAAAGGATATGCAAAACTTGAAAAAAGATTTTGTAGAGCAGATGGCTGTGGTCGAGCAGAACAGCTATAAACTCCAGGAACAGATTATGCAGCTCTCCATGCTTCCGATAGATCTGGTATTATCGGAACTTCCCCGAATGGTGGCGGAGACATCTGCAATCCTGGAAAAGGAGATAGATCTTTCCATTACCGGAAGCGGAATACTTATGGATAAAGCCATCCTCGAAAAGCTTAACGACCCTCTTATCCATATCGTTCGCAATGCGGTGGACCATGCTATTGAGACAGGAGACGAGAGGGAGAATATGGGGAAGGAGAGAAGAGGTGCAATCGAGATTATCTGCAGTGCCGAAGGAGGGAATATAACTATCCGCGTTAAGGACGACGGAAAGGGTATCGACCACGATCAAATTATCCGGAGAGCTATTGAGAGGGGGCTTGTCGACAAAGAGGAAGTTGACGAGCTTACCGAAACGGATGTGTACAGTCTCATTTTTAAGCCGGGCTTCTCCAGTCGCGACGAGGTAACCGACCTTTCCGGAAGGGGTGTCGGCCTCGATATTGTAAAAGTAAATATCGAATCGGTTAAGGGAAAGGTAACCGTCCAGAGTACTCCCGGGAGGGGAAGCGAGTTTATCATAGCCGTACCTCTCTCCCTCGCCACAGTTTCCGGTTTCTTTGTACGCTCGGGGGGAGAAAAATTTCTTATACCGAGCAACTTTGTGTATAAAATCGTGCGTATAAAAAGAGACAACATTATTACCTATCTCAACAAAGAGGCTTTTCGTCTTGAAAAGCAAATAATACCTCTCTATTCCCTCGCATCTCTTCTTATCAAGGGCGGGTCCGGTTACTCGAACAGAGAGCTGCTCTACGTAGTGGTGGTAGAGTCTATGGGGGAGAGGATAGGGATAATTGTGGATCTTGTCCTGCAGCACGTCAGTCTTATATATAAACCCGTACCAAAAAATACAAGTAAACTAAAGCCTGTTCAAGGTATTGTGTTCGACGAGAACTACCGAATTATAAATATTCTTTTTATTCCCGAACTGATGAGCCGGTTTCGCCGCCTTAAATCTATCGATCTTGTCAAGGAAGATCTTGCCGAACATCAGCATGTTCCTGTTATTTTGGTGGTAGACGACTCCAAGAACACCCGGGATATCGAAGAGTCGATTCTCGAACTCGAGGGTTACTCTGTTAAAACAGCCCGCGACGGTATAGAGGCCCTCGAGGTGCTGCGAACTACCCGCATCGACCTTGTGGTAACGGACTTGGATATGCCGAGGATGGACGGAATAACAATGATCGAGAACCTGAGGAAAAATGCGGAGTTTGGCGATCTTCCTGTGGTAGTGGTTTCCGCTTCCGACGATGAGGAGACGGTTAATCAGGCTCGGAGTGCGGGAGCCGACGACCATATTGTAAAGTCGGATTTTAACCGTAACAGCCTTATACAGATTACCCAGGACCTTCTGCAGGAGAAGAGTAAGACTCCATGAGTACCGTACTTTATATAGGCAGCACGGACACCTCCTGGTCTATTGTCGAGAAAATACTTGTGGAGCACAACTACCGGGTCCACAAGGCGGAAAAGCTCGAAGAGGGGCTGCACCTTTTTCTTACGGTAAGACCGGACATTATTCTTGCGGAGGTGCACGCCCAGCCGGTAAACGGCTACCAAATAGCCCGCTTTTTCCGCAGTCAACCGGAACTTTCGCACATTCCCCTTGTGCTGCTGTGCTCTGAGTCGGACCCAAAGACGGAGTTTTGGAGTAAGCAGTCGGGAGCCGACGGTATAGTCTCCCTGTACCCGGAAGAGGTAGAAACACTGCCGGGCAAAATCGACTCTCTCCTCGCTTCTTCCGATAAAGGGGAGGCCCGCGCGTTATCGGAGTCTCAGAGAGAGCAACTAAGCAGCGCGGAGGAGAAAAACATTTTTTCCAGACTCTTCGATATAAACGAAGACCACCTATTCCGACTCACCATGAACAACTCCCTCCACAAGGCAGCGGGAAAAATAGAGACTCTCGAAGAGACAGCAAAAGAGATACTCAATGTTCTGCAGTCGGTGGCGGAAACTCATATTGCCGTTATTATTATAAAATACCGCAGAGAAGCGAGGATATTTGTTTTACCCTCAAAAGAGATATTTCTGGAAGATGCCGAACAGTTTACTTCTCTCTGTTTAGATGATTTTAACCGCATCCCCGGAGCCGAAGTAATACGTAATACGCAAAAGACCTATTTAAACATAGAGGGGCGCGAGGACTTTAACAGAACAAGGCTTGACGGAAGACGACTGAGCTCCTACCACATGGCCGTGCTTTCAGGAACAAAAAAGAGTTCACCCAAGGTCGAAGATTCACTGGAGGAAGAAGACCTGCCGGAGGTGGGGGAGGAGCACCCTTTAATAGGCACTCTTCACGCCGGAAATCTTACAAACAACTATTTTACCGGGAAGCTGGGCAGCATATTTGACAGCTTTGCCGATGCCGCCTCAGTTGTTATTCGCAACTCGGTCCTCTACAACGAGACCTTCGAGATGCGAAATAAAATAGAACACATATTCTCTAAATTTGTTCCCCGAGAAGTTATTAAGGACCTCCTCGATCAAACGGAAGAGGCGGAGCTGCAGTTAGGCGAGAAGAGGCATGTAGCGATAATTTTTTCCGACATAAGATCTTTTACCGTTATCTCCGAACATAACAGCGCGGATATGATAGTCGATTTCCTTAACCGCTACTTTGACAGAATGTCCCAGGCCATTCGCAAGCACGGTGGTTTTATAGACAAGTTTATAGGAGATGCTATTTTAGCGGTTTTTGGCGCTCCGGTGAGTTACGAAAACAATGCCGAGCGGGCGGTGCGGGCGTCCCTGGATATGAAGGAAGCCCTCAATGAGATAGAGACTGGCGATTTGGTGCTCCCGGACAGCGGATTTAATATAGGCATCGGTGTTCATGAGGGACAGGCTATAGTAGGTAATCTGGGCAGCCGCGATAAATTCGACTATACCGTAATCGGAGACAACGTCAACCTTGCCAGCCGCCTCGAAGGGCTTACCAAACATTACCACGAACAGATTATTGTTTCGGATGTCTTGGCTGCCTCCCTCAATGATGAGTTTATTCTGCGGGAGGTTGATACGGTAAAGGTAAAGGGTAAGGAGAAGCCTACTACACTGTATGCGGTTCGAAGCGAAGCCTTCTTTGACGAAGAGAACCTGCGGAACTACACAAAGGGTCTGAGTATGTTCAAACTCGGAAACTGGATAACCGGAAAAGAGTATTTCGAAAAAATACTAAAAGAGTACCCCGATGACTTCCTCTGCAGCTTATACAGAGATCGATGTGTAGAGTTTGCGTCCGATCCTCCAGCGGATTGGGACGGAGCAATAAAACTGGACTTCAAGTAGACTCGCACTGGCCTTACAAGTCCAAGTCTGTCTCTCCCTCCGGTTTGCCCGCACGATCGATAATATGAAGATACCGATTCAACCTTTCGGTTGTGGGCACCCACTCTCTCAAGGAGAAGTTGGTAATTCTTTCGGTCTCCGGCGACCGTATCTTTACTCTCTTATCGAGAATATTCTCACCCTCTTTACCCCGGTAGTCCGGAAAATAGTCATCCTTTAAGGGTTTGAACTCGAAGATGTCGCCGTTTCTCCGGATGGAAGCAACAATCCCCTCCACGGGAATCGTAGTAATAATATAATCCGCACCGCTTCCCGGTCCGCCGAGTGTCCTCTCCTCTCCTTTTCTAAACCAGCTCAAATTCTTGTCGGGAGTAGGATGCTGGAAATCTATACGCAACTCTATCGGCTTTTCTCCCGCCTCTTTTCTTTTGCGATATACTATACCGGAGAAGCCCGCGGCGGAAGCCCGGCTTTTTGCCCCCGAGCCGGCACCGCTTCTCTTGAAAGAGCCGAGACCGGCAGCTCTCTCTTTTGATTCCTCGGTAAAGGAGGACTTTTTAAAGGCGGACAACGCAGAGGCCCTATCCTTCGACTCATCCCTTGAGGTACTTACAAGAGTTGTGGAGGTCTCCTGTTTATCCCTGCTCTGTGAAAAAAGATTCTCCCTCTCTTTATCTTGCTTCTTGTTATCTTGCTTCTTGTCGAGGTCTGTGCCGTACTCTCTGTCAAATGTGCTTTTATAGGATTTTCTCTCGAGCTTTTTATCGGCTTTACTGCCCGGCTCTCTGCCGGAATAACTTCGGGTGCCGGCAGCTGCAGCCTCTCCGGTGCCGGCTGTCGTTGCCGATTTCCTTCCGGCAGACATGAGCTCTCCGGTGCCGGCAGCTGCAGCTCTTCCCTTGCTCTTCTCATCCTCATCGCCGGAGGGGAAAATACGGCGTACAAGCAGAAACAGGGGAATAACGAGGATTATAAAAATTAAAACATAGAGAAGGTATGTACCTCCTTCTCCCTTGAACATGGAAGCGCCGCCCTCCTTTATTTCCACCCTTACCGTACCGCTCTCCGGGTCAATCGGACCGCCTCTGCGAACATCGAGGGAAAGTGTAAGCTCGTGGTTCCCCTCCGGGTAGGATTCGGGAAGGTTAAGGGGAATATCCACTTCTATCTCCTCCTCCTCTTCGAGGAAAAAAGAGTAGGGGTCTCTCAAAAGCCCGCTTTCCTCGGTTATCCCGTCTCCCTCGGCCACTATTGAATCTATTACAATATTCTTTTTTTCATGGGAGTGGTTGGTAAACACAAGGGGTAGAGAAAACTCCCTTCCCCCCTTTATTGTCTCTTCGGGAAAGCTTACCTCTACCGCTCCGGTCGCTTTAAGGACAAAAGTCTCGTCCTCCTCCTCCGGCTGTACCACGGGAATTCTTAAATTTTCCGCTAAACGGCCTAGAAGAACCTTCTCTTCAGCCGAATCAGCCTCATCGTCCTCTCCTCCGCCGGGGAAACGAACAATATCCATCTCCCATCCGTTTCGTCTTATAAATGAGGCAAGATTGTCTATTCGATCGCTATTCTCCTCTTTATCGAGATACGGGCTCTCCGGCGGAGGAACATGGCTCCCCTGGGTTATAAGAAGAATTCGCTTGCGGGAATTGAGGGGAAGCTCATCTACATACTCGGTGGCGTACTTGACCGCGGCGACAATATCGCAGTGTTGCCCCAGAGGCTGCAGAAGCATCAAACGGGATAAAACCTCTTTTATCGGTGTTTCGTTGGATAGAACCCTCTCTATCTCGAACTCCGGAGAACCGTTAAAGCTTATTAGATGAAACGAATCCTGTGGGGTAAGCTGTTTTTTGAGCACCTCTTCGATAAGAAGCTCCGTACTCTCTTCGAAAGAGTCGAACATTCCCACGGAAGTGTCCAGAACAACAACAAAGTCGGTGTTTTTCTGGGCAAAAGCCGGTAAAACAAGAACCGCCGTCCAGAAGAGGAGGGCGGTTACGCGCAGAATGTGTTTAAAACTCCGAAGCCTCAATACTTTTAACGGTATAGTGGTAAGAACGTTCATTGATATCAAATTGGACATCTTCTCCCTCTTTATGGTTCCATAGCTTTGCACCGAACGGCGAAAGATAACTTATTACATTCTCATCCGGATTGGACTCCCAGGGTCCAAATATACGGTAAGTCTCTTCGGTCTCGTTGTTGTGATTATAGAGGGTTACTTTTGTACCGAAGGAGATTTTTCCGGTGTCGACGCTGTTAGGGCTGAATATTGTAGCTTTTTCGAGCTCTTCGTTGAGTTTGGATACCGACAGATTGAGCATCTCCTGTCTCTCTTTTCCCGCTTTATACTCTGCGTTTTCCGAGAGGTCTCCCATCTCGATAGCCGCTCCAATTTCTTTTGAGTTTTCCGGTATCTCGACTTCGATAATATGCTGAAGCTGTTTGTGCTTTCTCTCATAACTCTTCTGAGTAACCAGAAGCCCGGTAGATACGGTCTCCCGCTCTTCATCTCCATAAAACCGGAAATCCGGAAATCTTTCCATAATTTTGTGCTTTAATTCCATTCGTATACCCCGGTCGAGCTCGTCAACGTCGTTTACGAGGGTAAAAAGACGGTGTATTGAGTCTTTATCGGTCTTCATAAGGAATTCAAGCAGCTTCCCATCCTTAAAAAGGAAAGTCTGTATTTGCCTGTTTAATTTCCTGTTTACGCTTACATCCCTTTTATTATCTATCTCGCGATAGGTTATTCCCAAAAGATGGATCATGGCAATAAGTACTTTTTCGTAGGATATCTCGTACTCATTTACCCATGTCTCTTCGTCTATATTCCTGGCAGCCCAGATAAAGGCTTCCCGTTTGTCCTTGTATTGATCGAGGAGAGCAACAAAAAGATTCTTTATCTTCTCGTCGTGCCCCTTTTTCTTTAATTCCTCGATAATGTAGTCGGAGAGGTAGTAGGGGAACAGACGAATAAAAATATCCGGCCACCTCTTGTTTTTTCGCTTCGTCCTCTCGAGAAAGCCTCGCTTAAGCTCATTGTCCTCTATGGCTTGAAATATCTCCTCGATTTCGCGATCGTCCAAGGTTTCGATAAGATCGTTAAAATCGAAATCCAGTCCCGGATTAAGAAAGGGATACCTTCGTATGAGCCGGGTTACGAGAAGGTAACTGCCTATGACATGCTCGTTAACCGAAGAGTAGGAACGGAGAAAACCGAGAAAATACTCGAACATTTCGGAGAAAAACTCCGACTCGGGATCTTCTTTGTGTTCCAGATATTCGCGGAGAATTTTTAACCTTCCAAAAAAATTCTTTTCCGCCCGGAAGCGGTTGTATATCTTCTCTTCGTAGGAGATAGGTGTATCCCGCACTACGTAGTGGTCCACTTTATCCGGAAGATTTCCGAATGAGGGATCGGTTTTGAGTATCTTCCTTGCCTCGGCACTCCAGGAAGTCCATTCGCTCGGGGTCAAGATACTGTCCACCAGCTCGGCCTTTATCTGCTTCATATTGGCCGCATTGCCGTAGCTCTTAATAATCGACTTGAGAGTCCAGGTTATACACTCCTGATAGGTCTGCTTGTCCGCCTTTTTCTCTCCTTTTACTTTTTCGCGAAGTTTCTCCTTTGGCAGAACCGCTTTAAGCACCCATATATGGTCTTTGCTCAGGCTCTCTAAAGCGTTTACCGCCATTTGAAGCCCCATCGAGTGACCCCGTTTTTTTGTAAAATCGATTATTATCGAGTCGCCCTTTATGGCGCGTATTCGGCCGATGCCCCACGTTCTGTGGTATACAAAATTACCGGCGTCGAAAGATATGTGCTTCTCGAAATTTTCTATTGCATCGTGAACATTTCTCCAGTTCTGGTTGAGGTTGGATAGTTTGATATACTCTTCCAGATGGCTGTGATCGGCATACTTCTTTCTATAACACTCGGTTATCTCTTGACGGGCCCACTCTATCTTTGGGTTGTAGGTGAGTATACGCTTGAGTATCTCTATGGCCTTGTCCCAATTCTCCTCTTCGCTGTATTTCTTGTAGAGAATTTCCAGGAGCTGGGAAGCTCTTTCGGGGTTTAATGTTTTACTTACTTTTTTCTCTATATGAAAAAAGAGATCCGTCTCCTCCGGAATATATTCTATGAGTTTATTCCAGATTTCCCGGATATGGGTAAAAAGCCTTTTACCGATGTATCGATGGATTGCCTTTTTGTAGTACTCCACCGCGTCCTCATGTTCTCCGAGCCGCTCTTTCCTCTCGGCAAGCTGCTTAACCATGTCCGCTTCTTCGAAATCCACCTTTATAAGGCGTTCCCAGACCTCGTATTTCTTCTCCTCTTCGTTCTCGTTGTCGTAACACTCGGCTAGGGTACGGAGGGCAAACCTGTTCTCTCCAAACTCGAGAATCCTCTTGGCAATATACTCGACAATCTTCCATTTGTGGTTGTCTGTAAAAATGGAGATAACCTGTATCAGCCGCGAATCGTCTATAAGCTGCTGATTCAGAGCAATTATCCCCGAAAGATACAGCGCAATTATGCTGTTCTTTGTATGATGCAGATGCTCCTCGCAGATTTCCTTTATCTCGGCAAGCCTCTCCTCATCCTCTATAGAGTCTATTAATTCGTCGAGTTCCTTGAAATTCTGGATGGTATAACTGTTTAGCGTAGCGCGGGTCCACTTCTCTTCGTTGAGAAGTTCATGAATCTTATCTAATGTAGCTTCTGCCATAATACTGCTCCGGGTTAATTCGTTTTCAAATCAATTGATATAATGCTCGTATACCGTTTCGTCGATTTTCTTGATCTTTTTCAAGATTTCTTCGACCCTTTCCCTGTTCTCGTGAGAGTTTACGTAATGATCGATAAGCCAAAAGTAGCGGTTTAACAACCTCGGCACGAGATATTCCGTCTCCTCTTCACTCGGTTCCTCCTCGTGAAGCTGCCGTTCCAAACCGTATATAGACTGTTTCAGTTTACCGTACTCAAGGGGTCGCAACTCCCGTTTTACATTGAACACACCGAGGAGAACCCCGTATACGGGAATCCACTCGTTGATCTCCGGTTTAGAATACCCCATATTGAGTAATCTTTCAATAAGCCGCACAATAAGCCCGGACTCGAGGAATTCGAGTTCCACCCTCTGGGGATCTATAAAAAAGGCCTCCCGAAAAAAAGCCTTCGATGCCTTGGTCTCTCCCAGAAAGGCGTAACAGTCTCCCAACTCCGCGAGAAAGAGCGGTTCATCCTTTTTTTTTCTTCCGGCGCTTTCAAAAAACTCAAGAGCCTTATCGTAATCTCCAATTCCCTTATAACAGCGACCGATCCGTATTAAAATGTCTTCGTCGGGCTCCTCCTCCGAACGCAGCACCTTTTTATAGGAATTGAGGGCACTGCCGAACACCCATTGGCGCAGAGCGTATACTTCCTGCTCTATGGGAGTTTCGAAACGGGAAAGAAAACCCTGAAAGGCTTTCCACTGTTTAAGTAGATACTCTCCCCGGTCAAACTCCTCCTGAATATCTCTGTAGCGCTTCTCGCGCTCTTTCCAGAAAGAGCAGCACTTGAGGGAGGAGAGCACCTCTGGGTGCTCGAAGTCTATCTCCAGAGCCTGTTCAAGCTGTTCTTCCGCTTTGGAGAAGGAGCCCTCCCTCATTCTATTCTGAGCTTCCGTGAGAAGTGTCTCAATTTGTCCGGAATTCTGCATAACCTCGCCCATGAGCCTCCTCGCGCTCATTGCTCTGAGTAACCATAGATAGACGGTGTATTCACTCTAGCATTATACCATGGGAGTAACATTAGTCAATTGGAGTATAAAGATTGTCATAACTCAAATTATCTGTTACATATTTAATATGCAACGTTCAAAAACTCATCTTTACGCTCCCTCTATTCTATCCGCCGATTTCTCGGCAATCGGCAGGGCGGTAGAAATTATACAGGAGAGCGGGGCAGACCGGATACATATGGATGTAATGGATGGGCATTTTGTGCCCAACATTACCTTCGGACCCAAAATGGTAGAGGATATCCGCAGGATGACCGAACTTCCCCTCGACGTTCATTTGATGATTTCCAAGCCCTCGGATTTTGCAGACCAATTTATAGACGCGGGAGCCGACTGCCTTACATTCCATATAGAGGCGGAGATACATTCCCACAGACTTGTCGAGCGTATACGGGGGAGGAATATTCTTGCGGGACTCTCCCTGGTTCCCTCCACTCCGGTAGAAGCGCTTCAGGAGCTCCTGCCTTTTCTTGATCATGTTCTGGTAATGACGGTAAACCCCGGTTTCGGCGGACAAAAGTTGATCCCCAAATGCCTCGAAAAAGTGAGCACCCTTACGGATATCCGCTCTAGAATGGCTTACGATTACACCGTCGCGGTGGACGGCGGGGTGAACAGAAATACAGCGGCCCTCGTGAGGGAGGCGGGTACCGATATTCTCATTAGCGGGAGCGCCTTTTTCACGGCGGAAGATCCTAGAGAGGAGGCAGCTCTCGTCCGAGGCGATTGACTGTCGTTTAAGAGAAAAGGGTGTTTGAGAGAAAAGGGCGGAATATTGTTCATTTTGAAAAAGTTTCAGGAATCTTCCGGCCGCACCGAAAATAAAAAGGGGGTAAAAGTATATATGGGACATGTAAAATATACCGGAGGCGCTGCGGCGGCGGTTCTTTTATTTCTACTCCTTGCACCCTCTCTTTCCGCCTCCAGTGCGGAAGAACTTCTGGAAGAGGGTAAAAGAGACTTTGCCCGTAACGACTACCAATCCGCCCTCGAAGCGTTTAGAAATATTATCCTCGACTCCGATATGGAGGAGAGCCACGGCACGGCGTACTACTGGGTAGCGAGAAGTTATATAGCCATGAAAATGCCGGATAAGGCGGAGGAGAACCTGGAGTTTTTTCTCTCTCAATACGAAGGGCATAGACTCTATTCCGATGCTCTCTACCAGAAGGGGAGGCTCCTCTATATGCAGGAGGAGTACCAAAAAAGCATCCGCTGGTTTTACCGATTTATCGAAGGATATCCCGAGCATCGGTTTACAGGAAACGCCTACTACTGGGTTGGAGAATCACTCTACTCCCTCGGACATTACGATAAAGCGGAGTCCATATTTACAGTGCTTGTAGAAGACTACCCCCGCAGCTTCAAGACCGAGGCAGGCCACTACCGCCTCTCCTTAATAGATCTCAAACGCAGAGAAGAGGAACTCTTGAAACTTCTCAAACTGAGCCACGAAGAGTACCTCAAGTCCCTGGAAGCGTTCAATCAGAAAGAGAAATCCTACGAGCAGGCAATTTCCGAATACCAGCGTAAACTTGCGGCAGCCGCAGGATCAAGCGGAAATGAGCTTGCAGAGACCCTTAACAGGGAGTTGGAAGAGAAGAACCGCCGGCTCGAATCCCTGGAGGAGGAGAACGACAAGCTGAAAAGCCGAAACACCGCACTCCGGAAAAGCCTCGAGGACAGCGGTGCAGACATCCCCGATGAGTTAGACACTGAGCACACCGGTCAAAGGGAGTTGAGGAAGCTTCTCGATGCAAAAAGCAAAGCCCTCTCTCTAAAGGAGTACTATATCAACGAGCTTATTAAACGGCAGGGGGGGATGTAATAATGAAATGTCCTGTAGGAACCGCAAAAAAGCCCTTTCTTGCAATACTCCTTACTCTTTTTTTTATGAGTCTTTTTATGACTACTTTTACAGTCTCCCTTTCCGCCCTTACCATTGATGAGGGGGATATCCGCCTGGAACTGCACGAGAAATCCGGCAGGTTTTCTCTCTACTACCTTAATGGGCGTTACATTCCCCTGTTTTTCGAGAGAGATCCCCGGACCAGCTCCATCGGTCTGCTCGTAGACAACAATACGGTTATCCCCGATTCCGCTTCCGGCTTCGACCAAACTCTCGAACGTACTTCCCGAGGAGCGCGTTTTATCTGGACCTCTTCGGATCTCAGAGTTACTGAAGAGTTTAAATGTATCTCTTCCAGTCGCGGCGGTGCTGCCGACGGTATCGAGATCGAAGTAACCGTGCACAACAGGAAGAGACGATCTGTCGAAGCGGGAATACACTTTCTTGCGGATACTCACCTGGCAGAGGATAAGGGTGCACACTTCGTAACCTCCGCCGGAGGGAAGATTACCGGAGAGACGGAGTTCTCTTCTCCCGTCTCGATGCCCGAATACTGGCTCTCTCCCGGGGATTTTGATAGTTTTGACGGTCTCCAGGTCATGCTCAAAGGGCGGGGAATTACCACCCCCGACCGTGTGGTTTTTGCAAACTGGAAGAGGCTAAGCGACAATCTATGGAAGATGGAAAGCCGCAGCGGCAGAAGTTTTAACCTGCCCCCTTACTCAATTAACGACTCCGCTGCCGTACTATTCTTCGACCCTGTAAGACTCACGCCAAACAGCAGCAGAAGTGTAACTATTGTCCTGGGCGCAGCAAGGGGAACCGCATTTACCGCAGCAGGCGCTGCAGCGGACGGCGAAACGGAAACATCTTCTCCACAAGAAGCCCCCCCCGAAGAAGGCGCTGAGGTGAGAGAAGTACAGGGAAGTGAAGAAGAGGAGGATCTTCTTCTCGAAAAAATTCGCAAGAACGTATCCGACGCCGCAAAAGAGAAGGACGAGCCTGTAGAAGAGGACCTGGCAGTGGTAAACGATATTTTATCGAATATAGAGTCTCTCCTCTCATCCCCCGAAGAAATATCCGACGAAAAGGTGGATCTGCTCGAAGAGGCACTCTCCTCCCTGGAGGAGCGCACAAAAAACTACAATAGTTCTTCCGAATAAGACAAGAGGACAGCTTCGAATGGGAGGGAACGACCTAAAAAAGGCGGAAGGATTCTACCGAAGAAAAAAATACTCTAAAGTGCTGCAGCTTTTGGAACCCCAGGTGTTCCGCTACAGAGAGAGCTACCGGTTTTTCTTTCTTCTGGGAATGTCCTGCCTTCGTACCGGCGACTTTGGAGGAGGCTATTCCTACCTTCAGAGGGCGCTGAGCATTAAGCCCGGAGACAGAAAAGCCCTCCTGGGGATTGCCGCTATACATCTTCGAAGACAGGAAACATCCGAGGCCCTGCGCCACTGGTTCCAGGTTCTCGACGACGATCCGAAAAACAGATACGCCAACCGCGGGCTAAAGATACTTCGCAAGAATGTAGACTCCGACCATCTTGTAAAACTTACCGAATCTTCCAAAATCAACGCGCTTGTCCCTGGAGAACGAAGTTTTATTCCCTTTGTTGCCGCCCTCTCCTTTGCGGGAATCCTTGCCGCCGGCGTACTCCTCTATCCTGTTATCGAGGAATACGTGGAGAACCGCTTCTTTTCCCGGAGAGAGGAGATATCTTCCCTTAATCTTTCCATAGAAAACAGCTTTGCCGACGAATCGGACTCCTCTGGGGAATATTCCATGGAAGAGAAGGAGATAAAAAAGAGCTATTCCAGGGTAGAAGAGCTGTTTCATGAATACAAGGATAATCTTGCCCGAAGGGAGATAAACCGGCTGCTGCTATCCAATGCATCTAAGGAAGTAAAGGGCAAACTCGCGCTTCTCGAAAGTCATATAAGAACCCCCACCTTCAGCACTCTTACCGACAATTTTTCCTATAAAGAGGTTTCCCAAAACCCCGAGTTGTATGAGAAGTGTCACGTGATATGGCGGGGAAGGGTGAGTAACCTCAGCATAGATGAAGATGCAATTCGCTTCGACTTCCTTGTGGGCTATGAAACCGAAGAGGTTGTCGAGGGAATTGTTCCGGTAACGGTACCCTTTGCCGTCGACATAAACCCCGGTTACCCTATAGAGGTGCTAGGACAGGTAGAGCTGCGCGAAAGCGGTCTCCGTTTGAGGGCCCGGTCTATTCATCAATTTTCCAATGAGAATGAGAGAGAAAGACAATGAGAGCAGTTGTTCAACGGGTAAAGGAGTGTTCGGTAACCGTAGAGGCCAAGGTTACGGGAAGTATCGACAGGGGGCTTCTCGTATACCTGGGAGTGGAAAAGGGGGATACACAAGAGGATCTCTCCTACATTCTGGAGAAGACCGTCGGACTGCGTATCTTCGTCGACGGGGATGGAAAGATGAACCTCTCCGTAGAAGATACCGGAGGTTCCATACTTGTCGTCTCCCAGTTTACCCTGTGTGCAGACACCAGGAAGGGGAAAAGACCCTCCTACAACAACGCGGCTCCCCCCGAGGAGGGTGAACGTTACTACAGGGAATTTATCGAAACGGTTCAGTCGAGGGGTATCGAAGTGCGGGAGGGCAGCTTTGGTGCCCTCATGCATGTAAGGTACACCAACGAAGGTCCTGTAACCATTATTTTGGATTCGAGAAAACGTATTTGATACAGTAAGCTCCTTGACCTCGTAAACCTCAAAAAGCTACTATTGCCTAGGAATTTTGCTTTTTCTCACCTGTATGCTGAAGCATGAGCGCGCCCCTTGCGGTAGTTATGGGTAACTACCTTTATTATTCACGGAGGAAATTATGGCTAAAAAAGCTGCCGAAGATTTTTATGCAAAAAGACCGAACCTCGAAGAGAAGACCCAGGCCCTCGAGGCCGCACGGCTTCAAATAGAGAAACAGTTCGGCAAGGGGTCTTTGATGAAGCTCGGTTCCGACAACAGGGACACCAGTATCGGGATTATCCCTTCCGGGTCGGTTCTTCTCGATTCCGCCCTGGGTATCGGCGGATACCCGAGGGGTAGAGTCTCCGAGATCTACGGACCGGAGTCTTCCGGTAAGACAACCCTCGCCCTGCACGCTATTGCCGAGTGTCAGAAGGGGGGCGGTATTGCCGCTTTTATCGATGCGGAGCACGCCCTCGACCCCACCTACGCACGCAATTTGGGAGTTAACACGGACGAGCTGTGGGTAAGCCAGCCGGATACGGGAGAACAGGCACTCGAGATAGCCGAATCTCTCGTGCGGTCCGGTGCGGTTGATATAATTGTTGTCGACTCGGTTGCCGCACTCACACCCCAGGCGGAGATAGACGGAGAGATGGGAGATTCCCATATGGGCCTTCAGGCGCGTCTTATGAGCCAGGCTCTGCGTAAACTCACAGGTACAATTTCCAAAACCCGGACCAGTCTTATATTTATCAATCAGATTCGAATGAAGATAGGCGTAATGTTTGGAAATCCCGAAACAACCACCGGCGGGCGTGCCCTCAAGTTTTACTCTTCCGTTCGTCTGGAGGTACGTCGAATAGAGACGATCTCCAAGGGAACCGACGACGCTATCGGCAACAAGGTGCGGGTTAAGGTGGTAAAAAACAAGGTTGCTCCCCCTTTCCGAAAAGCCGAGCTGGAGATTATGTTCGGAAAAGGGATTAGCTGGAGCGCCAGTCTTCTCGATGCTGCGGTAAAGTTCGATATAATCACCAAGAGCGGCAGCTGGTACTCCTTTGGGGAGGAGCGTATAGGTCAGGGACGGGAAAATGTAAAAACCTTCCTGGAGAGTAATCCGGAAACCGCCGAGCAGATCGATCTGATGGTGCGAAAGTCACTCTTTCCCGAACAATTCAGGGACGACCCAACAGGTGCTCCGGAGGAAGCCTCCGCAGGAAAAGCGGACACCGCAGATAAATCAAACACAAACAAAGCCTCGGAGAATACCGAGGCCTCGGGTAAGGAACTCTTTTAATACCGATGACAGCTGCAGTGGAAGAGGAGAAGAACAGGAAGCATCACTTCAAGCTCAGCGAGTTCGAAGGCCCCCTCGATCTTCTTCTCTTCCTGATTAAAAAGAACGAAGTAAATATCTATGATATTCCCATCGCCGATATTACCGAACAGTACCTCTCATACATAGAGTATGCTACCAAGGTCGAACTCGAACAGATTACCGACTTCCACCTCATGGCAGCCACTCTCCTGTACATTAAATCCCGGATGCTTTTACCGATGGAAATCGACTTTGACGAAGATTTGGAAGATCCGAGAAAGGATCTTGTGGACAGGCTTATTGAGTACCAGAAATATAAAAAGCTCACCGAAATAATGGCGGACAAGGAGGAGGAGGCTGAGTGGATTATTGAACGCAAAAAAATTCAGCAGCCCCTTCCCTTCGACAACGATGAGGATATGTGGACAAAAATAGACGTATGGGACCTTCTCAAGACTTTCTCCTCCATGATATCCTCTATCTCCTCCGAAAACATAATCGACCTGCACGAAGAGGTAACGGTTAACGAGAAAATCAGCCTTATAAATGAGCTGCTCGACCAAAGGGAGGAGATCTTTTTTACCGATTTAATTGTGAGAGAGTCCAGTTCGATGCAGATTGTCTGCGCTTTTCTTGCCGTACTGGACGCGGTAAAAATGAGAACCGTGACGGTCTTTCAAAACCGCCTGTTTGGTGATATAAAGTTACGCAGAGGCCCGGGATTGCCGGAGAGTAAGGAGTATGAAACTGAAACGTGAATTGGCACTTGTAGAGGCGGTACTCTTTCTTGAAAACGAACCCATAGAAGTCTCCCGCATAGCCGGATACACACAGCTTTCCGCGGATCTCGTAAAAGATGCTATAGAGCAGTTGAAGGAGAAATACGCCTCCGTGGAACACGGAATAGAGCCTGTAGAGATAAGCGGGGGAGTACAGTTTACACCAAAAGCCGAATTATGGGACTTTCTCAAGGAAAAATACGGTAAAAAGAACGAAAACAAACTCTCCCGTGCCGCCCTGGAGACACTCTCGATTATCGCCTATTCCCAGCCTGTCACAAGAGCGGAGATAGACAATATAAGGGGAGTCTCATCAACACACATGGTACGCCAGCTGCAGGACCGCAACCTGGTCAAGGGAGTAGGCAAAAAGGACGTTCCCGGAAAACCTACACAGTACGGTACTACCAGAGAGTTTCTCAAGATATTTCGCCTCAACAGCATCTCCGACCTTCCCAAACTCGACGAACTAAACAGGGACAGGTTCGAACTGGAAAGTGATGGAGAATAGGAAAGAGAACCCAGGTAAAAAAGCTCGAGCTTTTCATGATAACCAGACTATACAGAAACCTCTGCGCCTGCAGGTGTATCTTGCCCGTTGCGGCGTCGGCTCGAGAAGGAGCTGTGAAAGCTATATAGAAAAGGGTAGAGTGTCGGTAAATGGGGTAACCCTTACGAGTCAGGGGATAAAGGTTACAGACGGAGATGTCGTGCGTTTCGACGGACGCATCGTTGAGCCGGAGAGGGAGCTCAGGTACATTGCGCTGCACAAACCCCCCGGCTATATCAGCAGCAGCCACGACCCTGAGGGCAGACCTCTGGCGGTCGATCTACTGGCCGAATCGTTCAAAGAGCGGCTCTACAACGTGGGCAGGCTCGATTTTATGTCCGAGGGACTTCTCCTCTTTACCAACGACGGCACCTTTGCCCAAAAGATCGGACACCCCTCCTTCGAAATAGAAAAAGAGTATACCATCGAGTTCCTTGAAACCCTCGATTCGGCACACAGGGCAAAACTCGAAGAATCCCTCGCCGCCGCACTATCGGGAATAACCGTCGACGGTACTGTCTACACAATCGAATCCTATACGCTAACCGATAGGGACAAGGTTTCCGTTATTCTTAAAGAGGGCAAGAACAGGGAGATTCGCAGGCTCTTCAGCTATTTCGAAATAGGTATTCGAAGACTTATTCGCAAAAGGATTGGACCGGTGCACTTGGGCAGCATACGACCGGGGGGCTTTCGTCCCCTTACCGAAGGGGAGAAGCGGTGGTTTCTCTCCCTTCCGCGCGCAAAATGAAGATACAAATCCCGCAAAATAGAGATTCAAATAGAAATTCAAAGGAGGAGTGAAAAACCATGATCATAGCGCTCGACGGGCCGGCGGGGGTCGGCAAAAGTTCGGTGGCCAAACGAGTAGCCGAGCTTCTGAATATAAAGTATATTAATTCCGGAAATCTCTACCGTGCAGTTACCTGGGCGGTTTTGGAAAGGCCGGATGTGGATATATCCTCGGAGCACGAGGTCACGTCCCTTGCGCAGAGACTCTCGTTTTCCCTTATAGACGGGCAACTGTGCGTCGATGGAAAACCTGTAGAGGAGTATCTCCATACAGACAGGGTAGACGAGAAGGTAGCAGAAGTGTCGTCCTTCCCCCCGGTAAGGGAAATAGTAAATAACGAGCTGCGGGGCTTGACTTCCGATATAGATGCGGTAGTTGAGGGAAGAGATATCTCCACTGTAGTGTTTCCCGATGCGGAGTTTAAGATTTTTCTCGATGCATCGGTTGAAACTCGTGCCGAGAGAAGGTATAGTCAGGGTACAAGTGATCTTGGGATCGAAGAGATAAAAGAACGTATTAGACGTCGCGACGGGATAGACGCACACAAGAAAACAGGGCGCATGGCCCTGGCTCGGGATGCTGTCTACATCGACACGTCCCACTTGACCATAGATCAAGTTTGTGAGAAAGTGATAGATACTGTAAAGAAAGAACATCAGTAATCGGGAGATATATGGTAGAGATGGCGGAAAAAGAACCGGAAACAAAGACCGACATTCAGTCCTCCTTGCAGGAGGAATACTTAAAATCGTTAGAGGACCTCGAAGAGGGTCAGCTAATAGACGGTGTAGTGGTAGAGACAACCCCGGAAAACGTTTTTGTCGACGTGGGGTACAAGTCCGAGGGTAAAATACCTATAGATGAGTTCGATGAAACTCCGAATATTGGGGATTCCGTACCTGTCATACTTATCCGCAAAGAGGGTAAGGGTGGAGAGGTGGTAGTTTCAAAGAAAAAAGCGGATATCCGAAACTTCTGGAAGCAGCTTAGGAACGCCTTCGAAAACGAAGAGCCGGTAAAAGGCACCTTTGATAGAAACATTAAAGGCGGTTTCGAAGTGGATTTGGGTCACGAAGTAAGAGGGTTCTGCCCCTTTTCCAAATCCGACGTAGTACGAGTTGAGAATCCGGAAGACTACCTTAACACCGAAGCGTGGTTTCTCCTGGACAGGCTTTACAGTAATAACAAGCTTAAAATTGTTCTCTCCCGCCGTGGATATCTGGAAAGAGAGACCGAACGCAAGAAAAAGGAGTTCTTCGAGAACACCAAAATAGGCGACAAAATTACGGGAACGGTAAAGAGTTTTACCTCCTTCGGGGCTTTTATCGACCTCGGCGGCTTCGACGGTCTTCTTCATATCAACGATATGAGCTGGGGGCACGTGACACGACCGAAGGACTTTGTAAAAAAGGGTCAGGAGATCGAACTTAAGGTCATCAATCTGGATCCGGAAGAACAGAAAATAAACCTCTCTCTCAAGCACTTTACCGACGATCCCTGGCTCAACTTCGAAAACAAGTACCAGGTCGAAGATATTGTAACGGGTAAAGTTACAAAGCTTACCGATTTCGGCGCTTTTGTTGAACTCGAAGAGGGTATCGAAGGACTCGTCCATATTTCCGAACTCTCCTGGGTCAAAAGAATTAATCACCCCAAAGAGGTCCTCTCTATAGGCGACGAGGTAAGTGTCAAAATACTCTCCTACGATATTCAGCAGGGAAGAGTTTCTCTCGGTATGAAGCAGGTAATGGACAACCCCTGGGACACGGTAGCCGAACGCTATCCCGTCGGAACAAGACTCAAGAGAAAAGTGGTAAAAATTACCAACGCCGGAGCCTTTGTAGAACTCGAAGAGGGGATAGACGGCTTTCTCCACTCGGACGACCTCTCCTGGACTAAGAAGATAAAAAATCCCTCCTCTATGCTCTCGGAGGGCGAAGAGATCGAGTGCGTGGTAATCGAGGTAGATTCCGAGTCCCACCGTATACGGCTCGGTGTTAAACAACTCAGCGAAGATCCCTGGAACAGTCTTGTAAAATCGTATCCCCGGGGAAGTACAATAGAAGGAGAGGTTACTTCGGTAACGGATTTCGGCGTCTTTGTGCGGGTTCCCGGAGATATCGAGGGGCTCATTCACAAGTTTAACATCGCGGATCCCGACGAAGAGGCGTCCGAGGAAGAGCTGTTAAACAGATACAAGCCGGGAGATAAGGTAACTGCCCTTGTTACCGACATTAAACCGGCTAATCAAAGGCTATCGCTCTCCATTAAGGAGCTACGGAAGAAACAGCAGAAAAAAGAGATCTCTAAATACATCCACGACGATGAAGACGAGAGTACTGCAACCTTCGCCGACCTCCTTAAAGAAAAGGAGAACGATCCTCTAGACTCTTAGCATGTTCACCGCACACATCGACTCTGAGCGGCTTAAGACTCTTATAGAGATAAACCTTCTCATCAACTCCGATGTACACGACGGAAAGACACTGTTAACACGGATCCTCGAATCCGCCACGCGCCTCTCCGTGGGAGAGGCGTCTTCTATTTTGCTGGTCAATCCGGAAAACGACACCCTCTATTTCGAAGTCGCCCTCGGTACTAAAGGACAGGCAGTTCAGCAGTACTCCCTCAAAATGGGAGAGGGCATAGCCGGATGGGTAGCCCAGAACAATACCGGCTTAATAGTTAACGATGTTGATTCGGATGAACGTTTTGCCTCCAATATAAGCCGGAAAGTCGGTTTTTCCACAACCTCCATACTCGCCGTCCCGATGAGAGTGCGTGACAGATGTATCGGGGTTATAGAAATAATAAATAAAAAAGGGGATGGACAATTTACCAACGACGATCTTCAGTGGCTCGAAGTTTTTGCCAATCAGGCCGCTTTGGCTCTTCAACACGCCCGGGATTACCAGAAGGTAAGAAACGAGGTGTTTGTCCTCAAGGACAAGGTAGAGGAGAACCGCGGTTTTCATACCCTCATAGGTTCAAGTTCGATTATCGCGGAGAAGTTGGAAGTTGTCTCCCGGCTCGCCGCCACCGACTCTTCCGTACTTATTACCGGTGAGAGCGGCAGCGGAAAAGAACTTTTTGCCGAACAAATCCATCTGCGGAGCAACAGAAGCGAAGGCCCCTTTATACGGGTAAACTGCGCAGCACTCCCCCCGGATCTATTGGAGAGCGAGCTCTTTGGACACGTAAAAGGCGCCTTTACCGACGCCTACAGGGACAGAATCGGCAGATTCGAGCAGGCTGACGGGGGAACAATTTTTTTGGACGAGATCGGAGACATTCCTGTCGAGCTCCAGGCAAAGCTGCTTAGGGTCTTGCAAAACCGTTCCTTCGAAAAGGTCGGTTCCGGCGAAACAAGCTTTGTAGATGTTCGAATACTGGCCGCGACCAACAAAGATATGGAAGAGGAGGTCGACCAGGGACGCTTTAGAGAAGATCTCTACTACCGACTTAACGTTCTTCCTTTTTTTGCTCCCCCCCTGCGAGAGAGAAGAGAAGACATACCGGAGCTGGCGGAATACTTTTTAAAGCGTGTCTGCAGAGAGATGAACAAGCGTGTCTCCGGTTTTACAGCGGAAGCGATGGACCTGCTCAGAAACTACAAATGGCCCGGCAATGTACGAGAACTGGAAAACGTTATAGAGCGAGCGGTTGTACTTACCAGTGAGTCTTATATCCAAGGGGAGGACCTTCTCTTAAAAAACAGGGAATCCGATAATGAATATTTTTACACGGATAAACCCCTTAAAGAGGCAATTAACGATTTTAAGAAAACCTATGTGCATCGGGTTCTTGTAAAGTACAACTGGAATCAGACTGAAGCTGCTCAACACCTGGATATACAGCGCACATATTTGTCTAAACTGGTAAAGGAGCTCGGGCTGCGTGATTAAGCGGCCCCGGGAAAGAAAATAATAATTATGATAAAGGAGCACCACAGTGGCACAGCACACGGAAAAAGGCGAAGAACTTACCCTTAAAGATAAGGTTACCCGGTTTCTCTCTACATACAGAAACGTTATTATTGCCCTTTCGGTGGTAATACTAGTTGCACTTGCGGCCGTCGCGATCTACACCCTGGTTATGAACAACCGCATAGAAGAGTCTTCTATTATGGCGGAAGAACTCCAGGAGTCCTTCGAGGAATGGCAATCCGCCGATAATGACGAAAAAGCTGAATTGGAAGAGAATATTGTATCCGACGCGGAGGATATAATATCCCAGTACGGCAGTCTCTATGCAGCCGCGAGGGCTCACATGGTACTCGGGAAGCTCCATGCGGAAAATGATGAGTGGGAAGATGCGGAAGACCGGTTTCTCACCGTCTCCGAGTCTTTTCCCAAGAGTTACCTTGCCCCTGTATCTCTTCTAAGCGCTGCCGCGTGCAGAGAAGAGACGGAAAACCTCGAAGGGGCGGTTGAGCTTTATCAGAGGGTTGAGGCGGATTATTCCGAAAATTCCCCCGCCGCCGCACAGGCGGTATTCTCCGCAGGCAGGGTGTACGAGAGGCTCGATAGAACCGATGAAGCCCTGGGGGCGTATAACAGCATTGTAGACAATTTTTCCAACAGTAGTTGGACAAATCTTGCGCGGAGTCGTATAATCTATCTTGAGACCAAGTAATAATACATTTACAGGATAGATGTAGAGGGAGCGGGGGATGGCGGTAGATGCTCAGGGGAAAAAAAAGAAAAGAAAGAAATCCAAACTTCTTGAAACTCGTTATTTCGGCTTTATAATAGCCACCTTCATAATACTCCTGTTTCTTGCTCTCTCCGAGTTTACCGCTATTATAGACAACCTGGAAGTGAAGATACTCGATGTCCACTTTCGCTACAAAGATATTATGCAAAGCGAGGAGATCCGGGAAGGGGTACAGGTTGTCCGACAAAATCCGCATATCTCCTCGGATATTCTTATAGTAGGTATAGATTTCAGGACATTAAGCAGGGTAGGGCGCTGGCCGTTTCCCCGCTATACCCACGCAAATCTTTTGAATACCTTTACCCGAATACAGGACCAGTCTCAGCGCGAGAGAGCGGTTCTTCTCGATATTTTCTTTAACGAACCCTCGGATAAAGCGGTAGACGACGGAATTTTGGTAGACAGCATAGAGCAGAATGAGCGTGTCTTCCTGGAACCTCTGCTCGATGAAGTACCTCCTCCTCCGGAAAAGGAGGAGGTCTTTATAGAACAGATGAAAATTCTCATAGACAATTTTGGAGAGGCGAAAGAGATAGAAGGCCCATGGAAGGAGATGATCACTTTCCACGGGATTCAGCCTCCCCTTAAACCGTATGCGGAAGCTGCAAAGGGATACGGACACCCCAATTACTTTAAGGATGTGGATGAGATTTTTAGAAGACAGCCGATGATTGCAAAGTACTCCGAGCCATTGGCGGAATTTCCCTTTCGAGAATTGACACCGGCAACCGAAGTCGATGAAGAGAACTTTGAACGCCTCGCCTGGAGAGACCGTGACGGAAAAGAGCACAATATAGAGACCCCCATAAGCGAATCTCAGATAGATACTCTCCTCAACACACTCGAAGCTCAGGCACCGGTAAGAGAGGTAGATACGAACAGGGACGGGGAGATAGACGACTCCTTCTACGTGATCTATAAGTATAAAGACCATTTTATTCCCTCTATTACCCTTTCCCTTGCCCTCGAATACTTTAATGTCGACATAAGGGATGTGGAGATCAAGATCGGAGAACATATCCGCATACCGGAACCTCAGTACTTCAATACCCGGGAAGGAGAATGGGAACCCTATGAACTCATCGTAAAAGCGCCGAAATTAAACGACGACGGAGAGGTTGTAGAGGAGGCAAAAACAAGGGTTATGGAGGAGATAACCATCCCCATTGATAATCACGGTAATATGCTTATCAACTTTATGGGTCCTCCCTCTTTCTCTTCTCCCGGTGCGCGTCAGACTTTTCCGGTACGCTCTTATGCAGGTTACTCTTCCAACCCTCCGGGCCCGGATCCGAACACGTGGCCTGGAACCCGTGCACTCGATAACAAAATTATAATGGTCGGTTCATTTACCCGTGGAATGGCGGCGGACCACAAACCCACTCCCTACGGCCTTATGTACGGAGTAGAGGTGCATGCAAACGCCCTCAATACCATTCTTATGAACAATTTTTTACAGTACGTACCGTACTGGGTTAATCTTCTTATTCTTATAGGGCTGGTCTATATTTCCGCCCTCTTTGCATCCCGCCTCTCTACGATATGGGCCTTTGCTGTATCTCTTTTTCTTATACTTGCCCTCTTTTTAACGAGTTCAATAGTCTTCGACCGCGAAGCCTATATAATAAACTTTACTTCTCCGGCACTCGCCACATTTTTCACCTTTCTCTCGGTTGTTGTCTACAGGATAATGACGGAGGAGAAGGACAAAAAGCGTATACGCAATATGTTCGGCACCTATGTAAGCCCCAAGGTGGTAGACCAGATTCTGGATAACCCTCCGGAACTTGGGGGGGTAGACAAAGAACTTACCGTTTTCTTTTCCGACATCAGGGGTTTTACCACCATTTCCGAAAGCATGACTCCCCAGGAACTTGTAAAAGTTCTTAATAAATATCTTACCGCCATGACGGACATAATACTCAAATACGACGGTACTCTGGACAAGTACGAGGGCGACGCCATTATGTGCTTCTGGGGCGCGCCGGTACAGCAGGAGGATCACGCCCTGCGTGCCTGTGCATGTGCTGTAGAGCAGATACACGCTCTTAACGAACTCAACCGAACTGCTCCGGAAGAGCATAAGCTGGATATCGGTATAGGTTTGAACTCCGGAAGAATGACGGTAGGGAATATGGGTTCGCTACAGAGAATGGACTACACCCTTATAGGGGACAACGTAAACCTCGGTGCACGGCTGGAGGGAACCAATAAAGAGTACAAGACCCGTATAATTATGAGCGAGCACACCTATGGGCTGGTAAGCGATAATGTTATAGCAAGAGAGCTCGACAACATCCGGGTAAAGGGTAAAAACAGACCCGTCCTTATCTATGAACTAATAGATATTAAAGAAGACGGGGAGGGGAACTCCATTGACAAGACGGAAAACCCCGGGAAATAGCTGGAGGTTTCCCTTTCCCCTTTTTTTAGACCGGGAACGAGGGTTTTTTTGTAAAACCTCATCTCTTCTTTTTTTCACAATCCTCGTACTCACTTTGAGCGCCTGCGGTCTAGCGACGTATTCTTATCTCTATCCGGCAGAGCCTTTGCCCGAGGCAGAGGGCTTCCGCCATGACCCGCGAAACGCGGATACGGGAGTCTTCAAGGGCTACGAACTCTACTACAGGATATACAGACGTTCCGATATGCCGGACAGCGACATCGATAGTACGATAGAGAGCGATATGCACAGCTATTTTAACGGAACAGACGATTTTTTTGCTGTAAGCAGGGATGAGATGGGAGATACCGGCCTTTCCGCAGATACCGATGAGGGGTATAGAAGGTTTTATATAGAAGAAATAGAAGAAAGGGACAACACCATACCGCTAATAGGCGATTTTGAAACTGCCGATCTTGCACAACGTTTTAAAGTTGATATAAACAAAGCCGATTCCGCTATTTTTTTAAGCATATCCGAGAGCTATTTTCCTTATCCGGAATTCGAATTAAAGAGAAACGCGATTTCGGGCTCCAGCTCGGATTTTTTAAGTTTTACCACGAACGACGAGGATTACTCTCCCGACGATAACGATATTGTGGGTATCGATTCTACTGAGGATCTTAATGATGGAGATAAAATTATCGTCGCGGTTTTTGTTGTTCCCTATGGTATTGACAAATTCAGCCCCATATATGCTAACGGTACATCCGACGACATGACCTACATCGGTTACTTTGAGTATCAGTTATAGTCAATGCTCTTTACACATTCAGGCTATAACTTTATAGTTCCCCTATGGTAGACTATTATTTCAACATCGGCCTTATCTATTTTATTATCGGGTTTGCTGTAGCACTTGTATCCTATTTTATCTTTCAAAAAGATGTGATAGGTCACTTCATTGGAGCCCTTATTGTCGGACTTATCGGATCTTTTTTAGGCGGTGCCCTCGAACATCTTTTCGATGATATAATTCACATTCTTGCCAACCTGAACGATTCCGTTAATATCTTTCCACCTATTATAACCTCGGGAATTCTTCTCTGGTTATTTGTAAAGGCAAGCGATAAATACCACGGCGATGATGAGTAAATCCGGGGACGGGCTTCGGTTTTGTGTGTCATCCTCTACACTTCCGATAATGTATATTCTGTCTACTTTTATGTGATAATGGAAAGGAGCTTTTATAATGATTGAGCAGGCAGCTTTTGCACGTCTTTTCTCGATAATAAAAACACTCAGAGGCCCCGATGGGTGTCCATGGGATATCAAGCAAACCCCACACACCCTTGCCCCGAACATTCTGGAAGAAGCGTACGAGCTTATAGACGCACTTACACATGGAGACACCCTCAATGCGAGAGAAGAACTTGGAGATCTCTACCTGCTGGTTACCATGATCTCATATATGTACGAACAGGAGGATGATTTTACCGTAAGCGAAGTTCTCCACGAGGTCTCCGACAAACTGGTCCGCCGGCACCCGCACGTGTTCGGCGATATGAAAAAAGAGGATGCCGGAGAGGTTGTTGAATTATGGAACAGCATTAAAAAGAATGTGGAGAAGAAAGAGAGAGTCGACTCAATTACCGAAGAGATACCGCGTACCCTTCCCCCTCTCGAACGTTCCTATAAGCTTCAAAAGAAAGCCTCGAAAGCCGGTTTCGACTGGGACAGCTCATGGGAGGTTAAAAAAAAGGTTGTGGAGGAATTGAAGGAGCTCATACAGGCTATTGAATCGGAAGAGCCCGCGGGGAAAAGAGAGGAAGAGGAGCTGGGGGATGTGCTCTTCTCCCTGGTAAATCTATCGCGATATCTGGAAATTGATCCGGCAATTGCCCTGCACACAACAAACCAGAAGTTTGTGCGCCGTTTCCAGTATATCGAGGAGGTGATGAAGAAAGAAGGAAGAGAACTCTCTCGAGAAAACTTCAGCTATATGGACAAACTATGGGATGAGGCAAAAAAAACGATCGAATAAACAACCTAAGGGTTCACAAATGTTGTAAAGTAGTCTACTCTCTTATAATCTGCATCACCGCTACCGAGGTGGGCGTACATTTCTACCCGCACCGTTTTATATTTAGCAAGGAAATCCCCGGGACCGCCGAAACGGGACATCAAATTTTTGAGTGCCCTGGCCCGAACTCCGCTCCCCGCCGTCTCCACCTCCAGAAATGACCCGTTATCGTCTATAGAGATCGAGGCAAATCCCTCACCAAAGTTCTCTTCAAGCCTCTCCGCCTCCTCCTTCAAATCGGGTGTAAGCGGGAAGATCCTGTATTTCGAACCGTTATACACCGACATAAGAGACTTTCCCCTTCCCCCGGAAAATTCGGATGCTATTTTAGCCGTCCTCCCAAGTATGATACCCTCGGGCAACACCCGGGAGAGCCTCTCATTTATTTGAGCGGCAGTTAAAGAATTACCAATTTTTGCCCGGCAGATCTCCGCCATGGACTCTATACCGAGTGTCAGGGGGTGAGCAAACTCTAGCCTGGGTTTAGGATTATACCCTTGAGTGTAATCGAGCAGAATCCCCGCTCTTTGAAAGGAGCGCTCAAAGATAGTCATTATATTTATATGGGAGAGAAAACGAGCCCTACCCTCTTTTTTATATTCAAAAAGAAACCACTCCCCCGTCTGTTTTTCCCCTGAACATGGGAGATGCTCCTCTTTTTGTCCCTCCGATTCAATCTGCTCGCGGTATATATCGTCGGGAAGATCGTCCTCTCCTTCAAAAGCCCTGAGACCCTGCACACAGACTCCGCAATGGTGGCTGCATGGGAAATCGCAGGCATGTGTAAGCTCTCCCGTGGCGCTTCTCTCCCATTCATCCGCTAAAAAATCTTCGGAGACACCCAAATCTACCGAATCCCAGGGAAGATGCTCTTCCTCGGAACGGGCTCTGCACGTCTCCTCTTCTACATCCCAGTCCGCCTCTTGAAAAACGGATCTCCAAATATCGACGGACAGGTGCTCTTCCCACGCATCGAGGCGTGCACCCCTATTATACGCCTCTCGGATGAGTGCACCCGCACGCCTGTCCCCCCTGGAAATAACCCCTTCCAAAAGGGAGATAAATGGGGAGTGATAAGCCACCCGTACAGGCGATTTGCCGAAGGCACCCTTTATCTTCCGTATCCTCGAGAGGGACTCCCTTTCGGAAAGCTGCCTGGACCATTGATAGGGGGTGTGCGGTTTGGGGATAAATGTTCCTATGTTAACGTTTAATTTAAAACCGCTTGCCTTTTTCACCTCTCCTAAATATGCAATAATCTCCTCGGCCTCCGCGGCGCCCTCTCGAGCTTCGTCAGCGCCCTCTTGGGCTTTTTCAGCTCCCTCTCCATACACCCGGGGAGGCAGACCGATCATAAAATAGAACTTTGCCGTATTCCATCCCTTCCGTTTTGCCTCTTGCAGAATCTCCCGAACCTTGTCGGCAGGCACCTGCTTGTTTATTCTGCTCTGCCATAGACTGTTTGGAGTCTCCACAGCAAAGGTAAGACCGGATTTTCGGATATGGGATACCTCCTCAAGGAGGGAGAGGGTAAACGAATTTATTCTTAGCGAAGGAAGGGCGAAGGAGACTCCAAAACTTCCGTAGCGAATATTCAAATACCGCACCAAAGTTCCAATGCCGGAAAAATCACCGGAGGAGAGGCTCGAGAGGGTTATCTCCCGGTATCCGAGGGTGTGTACCAGGAAATCGACCTCCTCTATTATTGTGGAAAAGGATTTCCGCCTATAGGGACGGTAGAGAACTCCCGCGTGACAGAATCGGCATCCGTGTGGACACCCCCTCATAATTTCGACGACGCCGTGGTCCTGCACCACATCGATGTTAGGTACGGGAAACAGCCCCCCCCGGGGAGTGTCGAACCCCTTCCATACACTCCTTACAGCTTTTACCCCTGAGTCCGCTTTTTCGGAGGTCCACACGGAGGGATGATCCCTGAGTATATCGAGGTATCTATTCCTTTTTGCTCCCTGCCTTTTTAGCTCCCGAAAGTGCATGACAATTTTGGGTAACACCTCTTCGGCCTCGCCGATATAGACACCATCGAAAACGGAGGCAAAGGGAGCCGGGTTTGTCAAAGCAGGACCGCCGGCAAGGACGATTGGATCTTTCTCTGTACGCAGATCCTTATCTATAGGTATGCCCCCGAGGTCAAGGAGCGCCAATATATTAGTGGCGGCAAGTTCATACCCAACGGATAGACCCAGCACATCAAGGCCGGCGAGGGGAAATCCGCTCTCCAGGGTAAAAAGCGGGATATTATGTGCACGCAGTAGACTCTCAAAATCCGGAGAGGGAGAAAAGACCCTTTCGCAGCGAACTCCGGATAGACTGTTTAGCTCCCGGTATATAAGCTTGATTGCGAGGTTGGACATGCCTATCTCGTAGAGATCCGGAAAAGCTATTCCCGCACACAGGGCCTCTTCATCGTTTTCTGAGTAAGGAGGAATTGAGCCGAATTCTCCACCTGTATATCTGCCGGGCATACTCACAAGAGGAAGAATGGGGGCCAAATCTTTTTCGAGGCTTATCTGTGTTCTCATCAATTTTCTGTTCTCATCAATAGGCGTATCTGTTTATATAAATGTTCTGTAAAAAAGCCATACCGATTACCGCCGTCCACAGCGAAGACCCTCCGTAAGAGAGAAACATAAGGGGTATTCCGGTAATGGGCATTAGCCCTATAGTCATACCTATATTTACCACCATATGAAAAAAAAGCATGGTAAGAATACCGGTACCTATAAGCACTCCGTAAGAGTCCCTCGCATTAAGCAGTATATACACTCCCCTCACAAGTATGATTCCAAAAAGAGCAAGCACGGCAAAGGAGCCCAGAAACCCCCACTCCTCGGCTATAATGGAAAAAATAAAATCGGTGCTGCTTTCGGGAAGATACTGATAATGGCTCTGAGTACTCTGTAAAAATCCCTTGCCGCTTAATCCTCCCGAGCCGACGGCGGTTAGGGACTGAATAATGTTCCATCCGCTTCCCTGGGGATCCACCTCAGGTTTTAGAAAGACAATCAACCTCATTATCTGATACTCCATCAAGGCTCCGCGAAAAATGTAAGACCCCCCAAAAGCGCAGCCGAGAGCCGAAAAGCCGTATGATATCCAGTAGAATAAGCTTCGTTTTGTAGTAAAGTACCCTACTATTCCCAGAACTGCGGAGAGGAAAAGAATTCCCATGGTAAAGAGAAACAGGGTCTTCTCACGAAAAACAGCAAAAACATTTACCCTGCCTTCTGCGATTGTGGCTTCCCACACCGGCAATACGGTAAAAAGAACCAGCAAAAAACCCGAAATAAAGACGAAAAATACATATCTTTTTCGTACCCCGGCTATAAAGCTTACCCCAAGGAAAACGGGAAAAAATACAAGAGATGTACCCAGATCCGGCTGTAAAAGAATAAGAAAGACCGGCAGCGCCAAAAAAAGTATTCCCATAAGAAAAGTTGACAGGTTTTCTATCCGGCTCGCCCTTCGTTGATAGAATGAAGACAAGACCATAATAAAGGCTATTTTCATAAACTCGGAAGGCTGTATGCCCAAGTTAAAAAAACCGAGCCACGAACGGGAAGCGTTCACAACACTACCCCATTGCAAGGTTGCAGCAAGCAGGAGAACGACAAAAAAATAGAGGTAATAGGAGTACCCTTCGTACTTGTCATACTCTCCCAGCTGTAAAAGAAAATACACAGCCAGAGCTCCTATAATCCACACAATTTGATACACGTGCTCTTGTGCTCTTAAAGAGGCTCCCGAGGATATCACATTGCTCGAGTAAA
>JBKHFZ010000005.1:0-38367 GCA_046539925.1 Spirochaetaceae bacterium | reverse complement strand
TCCTTTTAGAAACTCTCTAATAAGAAAATTGCTATAAGCAATTTTCATTATATAAGTCCAGTTATACAACTGAATCTTTTTCAATAAAACTGTCCGGGTAATAACACGCCGCGTAATGTCCTCCTCCAAGGTCCTGTAATTCCGGCGGCCTCTCCCTGCATCTCTCTTCTCTCCTCGGGCAGCTGGAAAAATAACTGCACCCGGTATGTTCCTTCTCTTTTTGTGCGACCTCTGTGGGAGTTTCCGAGGCGGTCGCAATTGTTACCTTGCTCTGGTCCTTTTCCCGTTTTCTCGTAGATCCGGGGACCGAAGAGAAGAGGTGTATAGTATAAGGATGGCGCGGCTCCTCTATTATTGCCTCCGTCGGCGCCATCTCTACAATTCTTCCCGCGAACATTACCGCTATTGTATCACTTAAATAGGAGATCAGGTTGAGATCGTGGGAAATAAAAAGGTAGGTAAGGGAAAACTTTTCCTTCAAGTCCAGCAGGAGATTGATAACCTGAGCCTGAATGGAGACGTCGAGGTTTGAGACCGGCTCGTCGAGAACAAGGAAATCGGGATCCATCGACAGTGCCCTGGCGATAATAATGCGCTGCTTTTGACCTCCGGAGAACTCGTGGGGATATCTTCTCTTATGGGTCGATGAGATCCCTACCGTCTCCAGCAGCTCGTCCACCCTTCTCTCCCGCTCCTCTTTTCCCACTCCCCTGTTTTTGAGTCCCTCTTCCATGCTCTGTTTTATCGTCAGTTTCGGATTGAGCGAGGCGTTGGGGTCCTGAAAAATTATCTGCATCTTCCGTCGTTCCCCCCGCAGCTGCGCCTTGGAGAGTTCGTTCAGATCCGTACCGTTAAAAAGAATCTTGCCGGATGTAGGTCTTTCCAGAAAAAGCACGTTACGGGCAACCGTGGTTTTTCCCGAGCCGGACTCGCCAACGAGCCCGAAAATCGTGCTTTTTTCTATGGAAAAATCGACATTATCTACGGCCAAAAAGTCTTTTCTCCCGCCGATGTGTAGGCCTCCGCCTCGAAATATCTTTGTCAAGTCCTGAACGTTCAGCAGCATGGTTACAGTTTCTCCCCTGTTTTTTTCTTTCCAATAAAAAAACACGCAGCCCAATGGTTCTCTCCGTACTTTTTCATCTCCGGCATCTCCTTGCTGCAGATATCTTCCGCGTAAGAGCAGCGGGGATGAAAGGGGCAGCCTCCAGGGGTGTGTTCGGCATCGGGTACGCGCCCGGGAATAGTAGCAAGCTTGTGTCCCCTCTTATCCGGGTCCGGTTTCGAGAGGAGGAGGGGAGTTGTATAGGGATGCAGGGGGCTGGAAAATAGGGTCTTTTTAGGTGCCTGTTCGACAATTTTTCCCGCGTACATAATAGAGACGTTATCGGCTATCTCCTCTACTACTCCCAGATCGTGGGAGATAAAGAGTATTGTCATGGCGAGCTTCTTTTGCAGAGAGAGGAGCAGCTCGAGTATCTGCAGTTGAAGAGTTACATCGAGTGCAGTGGTCGGTTCGTCCGCGATAAGCAGCTGCGGGTCGCAGGAGATTGCCATGGCTATCATAGCCCGCTGCTTCATACCCCCGGACAACTCGTGGGGATAGCTTGTAAGGATCCTCCTGTCTTTTCCAAGCCCAACCAAATCGAGGTAGTCGAAGGCGCGCTCCAGCGCCTTTTTGGCGGGCGTGCCGAAGTGAAGGCTTATACCCTCTCTTATCTGTTCCCCAATTTTGTATGAGGGGTTAAGATACCTTGCGGGCTCCTGAAAGATCATCGCAATCTCTCTTCCCCTTATTTTTCTCATCTCATGGGAAGCCAGCCCCACTATCTCCCTTCCGTTAAAGAGAATGCTCCCCTCACCGATCTCTCCGGGGGGAGTATCCACGAGACCCATTACGGTTTTGGAGGTAACGGTTTTTCCCGAGCCCGATTCTCCCACCAAGCCGTGGACCTCTCCCTTTTGCAGGGAGAGATTAACTCCTCGAACGGCTCTCAATACACTGCCCTTTTGGTGGAAGGATACATGTAAATTGTCTATCTCCAGAAGTTTTTCTTCCATAGCTATTCCAGTTTGATTTTGGGATTAAGCAGGCTGTAGAGAATATCCACAAAGAAATTGATGAGGGAAAATATAATTGCGATAAAAATTACCCCTCCCTGTATGAGCGGAAAATCCCTCTGATACACCGCGAAGAGAAGCAGCCTTCCCAATCCGGGAAGGGAAAAAACCTGCTCGATTATAATAGCGCCTCCGAGAAGATAGCCGAACTGGATACCCGCAAAGGTTATTACGGGTATAAGACCGTTTTTAAGGGCGTGTTTGTATTTAATGAGAAAGGGGGTAAGCCCTTTAGCCCTGGCGGTGGTAATGTACTCCTTGCTGAGCTCTTCTATCATCGAAGCTCGTGTAAGGCGCAGCAGAGCCGCGGCCCTTGCAAAGCCGAGGGCGAAGGCCGGCAGCAGGAGATGGTGAAAGCTGTCCCCGCCAAAGAGGGGAAAAGCTGGAAAGTAAGCGGCGATCAAGAGGAGAAGCAAAATGCCGAGCCAGAAGCCGGGTATGGCCATTCCTGCCTGGGAGAAGAGCATGCCTCCGTAATCCCAGAAAGTCCAGCGCTTTACCGCGGATAGAATTCCCAGGGGCACCGCCAGGAGAATTGCTATGGAAATACCCATAATTGCCAATGTAAAGGTAAGGGGAAAGCGCTCGAAGATAAGGTCTTTCACAGGTTGTCTGGATATAAAGGACTCCCCCAGATCAAACCGCACAACCTGTCCTATCCATGAAAAATACTGCACGTGCAGGGGCCTGTCGGTTCCAAGGCGCCGGCGAATCTGTTCCACCGACTCCTTATCCGCGTCAATACCGGCAATAACGTTTGCCGGGTCTCCCGGAACGACGCGGAGGATAATGAAGATAAGCGTAGAGACTATAAAAACCGTTAACAGCAGGCGCAGAAATTTCTTGATGAAAAAATTGAGACTGTCTATCACAAACCTCCTGTGTACAGGAATTCTCATTTTGGAAGACTCAAGTCTTCCAAATTTAGAATTGCTACCCTGTGTAGTTTTTATACAGACGTTGGTATAATATCATCATAATGGAATATATAGCAAGAGAAAATTCAGGGTTTCTTGAAAGGAGTTTTTTTGGAGAGTTCTATGAACCGTCTTGAGGAAAAGTTAAAAGAGCGTTGGCTGCATCTGGGAGAAGAGCTCCGTCGAAGGGGAGACTTTATCGACCCTCCACAACAGGGGCACTGGGAGACGATTTTTATTATGCTTTCCCGCCTCTACAGCGGGGGACACCGTTATTATCATAACCTCGAGCATGTGGATCACTGCCTGCGGCTTTTCGACTCCCTCTGTCTTGATCCCGGAGGTGCGAACAAAAAGTGTTCCGTCCACAGTCCTCTCAGCCTCGAATTGGCTATATGGTTTCACGATGCCGTCTACACTGTGGGGAGTTCGAAGAATGAGGAGGAGAGCGCGCTGCTCGCGGAGAAAAGCCTGAAGGAAGCGGGTCTCTCCAGAGGGATTGCCAGGGAGGTGGAAGAGCTTGTCCTCTGCACCGATTATGGCGGTAATCCCGCATCCCGGCTTTCGGATATGCCCCCGGACTGCTCTCTTGTGCGGGATATAGACATCTCTATACTGGGAGACCCCTGGAGCTCCTATTTGGATTACACGGGGAAGATCCGCAGGGAGTACGGCGGGTACCCCGAGTCCGAATACAGGGAGAGGAGAAAGGAGCTTCTGTACTCTTTCCTTAAAAAGGAGAACATCTTCGAGACCGAGTATTTTTACCGCAGTCGCGAAAAACAGGCGAGGGAGAACATGAGAAGAGAGATAAGCGAGCTGCTGGAGGAGAAGTTATAGCTCAAACATGTGGGGAGAGTAACTGTGTCGGTCTACCTGTTCGGGGTATATCTGCAGAGGAGACACGGATATGCGGCCCCTGGAAACAGCCATCCAGTCGGACCCCTCGGTCTTGGAGCCGCCCTTCATGTCTCCATGGTAAAAAGTAAAAAAGCCGCCGTCGGGGGCGATAAACTCCTTTACCTCCGTGGAATAGGTAAGTGAGGCGGGAGAGGTAATTTCCACCGCTTCTGCGGGCTCCTCCTGATTGGGGAAATTTATGTTAAGAAAGTGATTCGGCTGCCAATGCTCTGCAAAAACCTCCAGGTTTTTCCGTATAAATTCCACAGGCCAGTGGAAATAGAAGGGTGCTGTAAATGTGTTCAGACTTACCCCTATAGAGGGGGTGCCGAACATGGCAGCCTGGCGCGCGGCGGCCAGTGTTCCCGAAAAAATGAGGTCGGACCCCAAATTGGGGCCGATATTTATGCCGGAAATTACCAGATCCGGTTGTGCGGGAATTGTGTTGTGCTGCACCAGCACTATGCAGTCTACAGGGGTCCCGTCGCAAGAGTATACATTCTTCTCCTTCATGGTTACCTTAACCGGATTTCTCAATGTTATAGAGTGGGAGACTCCGCTTCTGTTCCCGTCGGGCGCTACGATCCACACTTCGTGTTCCCGGCTGAGTACATTTTTCATAGTATCCAGGGCAGGGCTGTCAATACCGTCATCGTTTGTTAACAAAATTCTCATAAATGAGGAGTCTACTTGAAAAGATCGATTGATTCAACATATATTTTTCAATATGTGTATGAAAAGAAGATGATGACAAGAAGCTTTCCGGAGATCTTCCCGGAGATCTTCCCGAGGGACACCCCGATAAAATTTCAGATACTCTCCCCGCGGTGCTTATCAATCCCTATGGAGAGGCGGACCCCGTGGGGGGTCCGCCTGCCGGCCTGCCGGCGGGGGGCGCAAAGGATGTTATTGAGAATCTGCAACGGGTGGTTAATGCGCAGATTACCTCGACTCGAGGGCACCCTCTCTTCCCAATACCTTAAGCGCCAGTACCACTCCTGCCATTACCAAGAGAGGTATTACGATAAACACCGGATTGTGTCCAACCGTTGCCTGGAAAAAGAGAGTGGCGGTGCTCCAGGCAAGAATGGTAAGGTAAACCGCCTGTACGACACCGTATCTCCAGCCCATCTCCTGAATCGCCGTACCGAAGGCGGCTACACAGGGAAAGTAGATAAGCACAAAGAGCAGGAACGCGTAGGCGGAGTAGGGGGAAAAGTGTGCCCGCATTCCCGAAAATACCGACCTGTCTGCCTCTACAATGCTCGCTGTCTCGCCTTCATCGTGTCCAATCATGTCGAGACCCAGGGTGGTGCCGAGCCCGGAGAATATGCCGGTAATCCCCTCGCCGAGGGCGGTAAAGGATTCCACTATGCCGTCGCGCAGGGAAAACCCCCTCTCCTCTGCCGTCGCACTGTCTGTTGCGCCTTCGGTTCCCCCGGCACTGTCTGCACCTGCCGCCGGCTCGGCGTTCGCCGCCGCATCGTGGGAGTAGAGGGAATTGAGGGTGCCTACTATAACCTCTTTTGCAAAAAGTCCGGTAAAGAGCCCCACGGTGGCGGGCCAGTTATCCTCCTCGATGCCCATTGGCCCAAAGATCGGAGTAATGGTCTTTCCCACGGTAGAGAGCACCGACTTTTCGGTATCCTCATTGCCAAAGCTGCCGTCGGTTCCAAGGGAATTGAAAAAACTCAAGAGCAGCACCACTATAATTATAGCCTTGCCCGCCCGCTTTATAAAAAAGCTCAAACGGAGCCATGCCGCCCTGAAGGTTTTACGAAAGGTCGGTATGTGGTACTTGGGCAGTTCCATGACAAAGGTGGAATCTCCCCCCTTGAAAAGGGTGTGCCGCAGGAGGTAGCCGGTTCCAATGGCCATAATAATACCGATCATATAGATGGAAAAAACAATGCCTCCGGCTCGAGCACCAAAGAAGGCGGCCCCAAAGAGCGCGTATACGGGCAGCCGTGCGCCGCAGCTCATAAAGGGGGTTATAAAAAGGGTGAGAAACCGGTCTTTCCTGTTCTCCAGTGTTCGGGTGCCGAGCATTGCAGGAATTGTACAGCCGAATCCCACTATCATGGGGACAAAGGCTTTGCCGGGAAGGCCTATAGTCTGCATAAGCCTGTCCATCACAAAGGCGGCCCGGGCCATGTACCCCGAATCCTCGAGAATACTGAGCATGAGAAACATAAAGAAGACCACCGGGATAAATGTGGCCACGGTCTGGATTCCAGCTCCAACACCTCCGGCAAGTATCGATGTGAGTATCTCGGGAGAACCTGCCGATTCGAGAAGAGCCGAAAGGCCGTCCACGAAAAAAGTTCCCGCCAGGATGTCGAAAAAATCAATAAAAGAAAAACCTATGCTTACAGCCAGCCAGAAAGCGAGATACATTATTCCAAGGAATATGGGGATTCCCAAAAAACGATTGAGGACGAAATCATCTATTCTGTCGCTCAGACTTTTCCTGTTCTCTTCGCGTTTCATGCTCTTTTCTGCCGCTTCGTGGATAAAATCGTAGCGCGTATTGGCTATAAGCACGTCGGCATCGATTTTTTCCACCTTGAGTATCTCTTTTTTTGCCTGCTCTATCTCTTCTTCGCCAAGAATCCCCTTTTCAAGGGCTCTCTCCTTTATATAGTCGTTTCCTTCGAGAATCTTTACCGCCATCCACTTATCAAAGCTGCTGTCGTCGGTCCTTTTTGTCCATCCCTCTACAATCGTGCGAATTGTCTGAGAGTAGGGAAGGGGAATGGATTTCTGTTTCGGTCGGCCGACCTGCACCTCCGAGTGGTGGGACAGGAGGTTGCGGCGTATCTTTTTGATCTCCTCGGGATGGGTGGCCACCATGGAGTAGACCGGTACTCCCAGCTCCCTCTCCAAAGCCCCCGCGTCTATGCTTATTCCCTCTTTTTCCGCAATGTCGGTCATATTGAGCAGTACTATTACGTTCATACCCATTTCGATAAGCTGCACCGTAAGGTAGAGGTTTCTCTCTAAATTGGAGGCATCTACAATATTAACCACTATATCCGGCTGCTCGGTAAGAAGAAAATCCTGGGCAATCCGCTCGTCCTCCGAGGAGGAGTGGAAGGCGTAAATTCCCGGAAGGTCTACAATCTTCATACGCTCCGAGTGTTCTCCGAGGTATCCGACCTTCTTCTCCACCGTAACACCGGGCCAGTTTCCAATTTTCTGATTCCCTCCTGTTAGCCCGTTAAAGAGGGTTGTTTTACCGCTGTTCGGATTACCCGCTATTGCGGCGGTGTACTGTTTTTTTGCCGTTGCTGCCGCTGCGTCTTCTCTCATGTATCTATCTCCTCCACAAAAATCACTGCAGCCTCTTTTTTTCGCAGCGACGCCATGCCGCCGCGAACCTCTACCTCTACCGGATCGCCGAGTGGGGCTACTCTGCGTATTCGAATCTCGCTTCCCTGGGTCAAGCCGAGGGAGAAGAGTTTGGACCGGTATGCATTGCTCCCCTCTTCAAAACCGGTAATTCGTGCCCGGCTGTTTTCCTGGAGCTCGTGTAATCTCTTCATCAAATTCCTCCGTCTATTGCGTGCATTATAAATGAATGCACGGGGGTTTTATTGTATTCTGGACACCCAGAGCCGGTCGGCCATTTTGCGGCCGATTATAAGCCGGGTCCCTCGAACCTCTACTACCAGCGGGCCGAAGCCCGGATTCTGGGCCACCCTCAGTATCTCGGCACCATGAATCCCGAGTTGGTGCATCTTGGATCGCATCCCTTCTCCCCCGGCCATGCTGATAACCCTGCCTCTTTCGTTCCTCTTGAGCTTCGAAAGCGATGTAAGTGTGTGTGTATTCTGCGCGTTTGGACTCATATACCTCTGCACCCCTTAGTTAACTTAGGTTAACTAGAGTATATACATAAACAAAAGGATTCGTCAAGTAATTAATAGGGGTTAACTTATAAAAAGTTCCCCGGGAGAGTTGGAAAAAAGAGGGAGAGCCTTTATTATGTACAGGAATATGAAAAAGAATAAACCGGATTTTTACGGCGATGTGTTCTTTAAGGTCGAGTCGGACTCCTCCCGCCGATCGATGTACGAGCTCTTCTCCCTGCTCTACTTTATAGACGTTTTGGGCTCGATACGCAGGAGTGCCGAGGCGCTTGGTTTCTCTTACAGACACAGTTGGAACCTAATCCAGGATGGAACAACGTGGTTCGGAGAACCCCTTCTAGAGACATCGGTTGGGGGAAAAACCGGGGGAGGAGCCCTGCTTACGGGAACCGGCAGGAAACAGCTGTCGGCATTTATTCAACTATCCGAGACTGTAAAGAGCATTCTGCGTAAAGGGCCCCTCGGAAACGGTCGGAGCGACTATAAAGATATAGTTCAATGGACTTCATCTCTCGAAGCAGAGGACTATACGGAGACCCATGTTTCAGATCACATATCCGGCGGTGAGTATGTGGTTCTTGCCACCACAATGGAGCCTGTAGAGACCGGTCTGCTGGAGGTGCTGGAAGAACAGTTTTTCCTCGATACCGGTATAAAACTGCGTCATGTGGCGGCGGGGAGCGGACAGGCTTTAACATTTGCCAGGGAGGGGAGGGTAGATATAACTTTGACCCATGCGCCGGAGGAGGAGGAGAATTTCCTGCAGCAGGGATGGGGAACCGAGGCTTTGACTATTATGTCCGATCCTTTTGTGATTGTCGGGCCGCGGGATGATCCCGGAGGAATCGAGCACTCTATGGGTACAGGAGAGGGAGCCGAAATCGCAGCTCAACTCTTCTCGCGGATAGCGGAGACAGGGGCGCCCTTTCTCAGTCGCGGCGACGGTTCGGGTACGCACATACGAGAACAAAAAATATGGGAGAGAGCCGGTATAATGTACCCGGAAGGAAGGCGAAATAGGTCTCTGGAGCCCAACACACAAAACCGGTACAGATTCCACAGCGGACAGGGGGGGAACATAAGTCTGCTTCGAGGGGCTTCCGAGATGGGGGCATACTCGTTGGTAGACAGGGCTGCGTTTATTCTCTATTCACACACGGAGAACAAAGGATTGCTTAAAAACTTTACGGTTAGGAACCGGGACCCTCTTTTGGAAAACTTTTTCCGACTCATCCTGGTAAATCCGGAGCGTTTCTCCTACGTGCGGTACCGACAGGCCGTGAGGTTCAGAGAGTGGGTCTGCCGAAGAGGTGGAGACTTGATAGAGAAACACGGAACAGATACCTACGGGACCCACCTCTTTCGGCCTGTTATTGACTCTTCTTCCCGATAGTATGGGAAAATCAGTATAACCTTACCGCAGAAGCCTTGAAGAGTGCAAAATACTCACTCCCCACCTGAATGTTCAACTCCTCTATAGAACGCGAGGTAAGCAGTATGTCCAGGGGAACACCGCAGTCCAGGGTAATTTTATAAAGCCCTCTATCTTTTGAACTGTCCTGGGCGCTGAGAATGGGACGAGAAATAGTGGTGACGGTACCTCTCAATTTGTTTTGAGCGCTTGTTGATATCTTCTTTTTTGTAATGATGATATCGTCGGTGGGGATTACCGCCACACTAAAGTCTCCGTCTATAGCGGGGCAATGGAGCAAGGCGTTACCGGTGCGGAAGTATAAAAAATAGTTGTCCCTTTTCTCCGCTTTTCCCTTCAGAACATTTACCCCCAAGTCGACCTGCCTCCCCTTGTCCAAAGATATAATTGTATTTCCCATTCGGTAGGCGGAAGCCAGATTGTGGGTAGTCATTATAACCGTGGTCCCGGAGGATGCCCTTTTTCTAATGGTATTCTCTACAACTAAAGCGGATGCGGGGTCGATGTTGCCGGTTGGCTCATCGAGAAGCAAGAGGGCGGGGTCGGTTACCAGTGCTCTTGCAACGGCGAGGCGTTGTTTCTCTCCTCCCGAGAGGGATCGGGCTTTGCGTTGCGCCAGATGAGTCAGGCCTACTTCGCTCAGTTGTTCCATTACCTTTTGTCGGATCTCTTTTTTGTCCAGCTTTTTTTTGTCCAGCTTTTTGTACTCCCCTCCTCTTATCTTCAGGCTGTAGGCAATATTTCCGAATGCTGTGTCCCGGAATATATAAGGATTTTGGTGGACCAAAATCGATTCCTCTCTCAAACTGCGGCTTCCTTCTCCCGGAACCGATCTGCCGCGATACGTAAAGCTTCCCTCACGGTAGTTGTGAAGAGCGTTCATAATTTTTAAGAGTGTTGTCTTTCCAGAGCCGTTCTGCCCGATTAAAACGGTGACGTCCCCTGCGGGAATATCGAGCTTGTCGATACAAAGAGAAAAGTTGGTATCCGAGCTTTTCCGGTAGGTAAAAAGGAGTTTTTTCATCGACAGCAATGGGGGGGTGCTATTTATCATGGCTCACCATCCTGTGAAGGGAGAAATTTACACCAAAGGCAATGCACAGGAGTATAATGCCCAGGGCAAGGCTCAGACTGAATGCTCCCTTCGCCGTCTCCAGAGCCATGGCCGTGGTGATGGTGCGGGTAAACCCCCGAATATTGCCGCCGAGCATCATTGCAATTCCAACCTCGCCAATCGCGCGTCCGAAGGCCGAGAGAATCGCAATAATTACCGCGGGTTTGCCCTCCGAGAGGATCTTGAGCAGCATAGCCCTTTTGCCGGCGCCCAGGGTAAGCAAGGTCTCTTTTAACTCCTCCTCCATAGAGCTCAGTCCTCCATAGACCAAAGAGACCACATACGGAAAAATAAGAATAGCCTGCCCTATAACTATTCCCGCGGGGGTAAATAGAAGCCCCAGGTCTCCTAAAGGTCCCGATCGGGAGATAAAAGAGTATACAAACAGCCCTACCACAACTGTGGGAAGAGACATAAGCGTATTAAAGAGGGAGACCACTTCCCTCTTCCCGGGGAATGAGTAAAAAGCTAAAGCCCCTCCCAGGGGTATTCCCGTAATTCCGGCCGCTCCCACCGAGTAAATGGCAATAGACAGGGAGTTGTAGGCAATATAGTACAACTCCCTGTCGCCGGAGAAAATCATGAGAAAGGCTTGTTGAAGGGCCTCTGAAAAATTCATACCATGTTTTGTATCATCTTTATGGAGTAAAGAAAAGCTGCTCCCCCTGGACTTTATAGGTGCGTATAATTTCGCGGGCCTTTTCTGAGGTACAATACTCGGTAAACGCCACAGCCACATCTTCTTTTACATGGGGATGAACTTCCGAGTTTACAGCTATTACGCCGTAGGGGTTAAAGAGTATTTTGTCCCCTTCCAACAAAACATTCAATTCTATATCCGATTGATAGGAGAGGAATGTCCCCCTGTCTGTCAGGGTGTACGCCTGCTGTTCATTTGCGAGGGTTATTACCTCACCCATTCCCTGGCCTATCTCTCGGTACAGGGAGTAATCCGGCGAGGTGTCGGCCTCTTCCCATAATGAAAGCTCTTTTACATGGGTGCCGGAGTTGTCTCCCCTCGAGATAAACTCATATTCCCCTTCGGCAATTTTTTTAAAAGCCCCGGAAGCGCTTTCCATGCCCCCTATTCCCGCAGGGTCATCCTCGGGGCCGACTATAATAAAATCGTTATACATAAAGTATACCCGCTCGATGCCGTAATTCTCTTCTACAAACTCTTTCTCCAATTCCGGAGCGTGTACCATGAGTACATCCGCGTCTCCCCGGCGGCCGAGCTCCAGCGCCTGCCCTGTTCCCACTGCTATCGCATCAATAATTACGTTGTGCTCCTCTTCGAAGGGGGGAAGCAAGTGTTCGAGGAGTCCGGAGTTTTCGGTGCTTGTGGTGGTGGCCAACTTTAATCGCAGGGGATCTCCCTCTTTACTCGACTGCTCGCTGTTCCCGCCTGCACACAGCATCGATGGTGCGAGTAATAAGAGTATAAGAACCATTAATGCGCTACCCGCATTTTTCTTGAGTGATGTAGATCGCATAAAAGCCTCCTGAATGAATTTCGTTATGCAAAAAAATACATAACGAGGTATAGTAACTTCTCGTAAAGTAGATGTCAAGTCTCTTTAAGGGGGAGATAATTGGTGCGGGGAGATAATTGGTGCGAGAATTAATTTGACCGGGCACTGAAACTCACTTATCATCATAAAGACGAAGCGAGGCGTACAGATATATGAAAAAAGATAATCCGCTTTTCGACTACGTTATCCGTATAGCGGGAGAAGGGGGCGACGGGATAATAAGCTGCGGCGAATTATTGGCGCAGGCGGCGGCGCGAACGGAATTTCACGTGTTTACCTTTATCACCTACCCCGCGGAGATGAGAGGAGGATACTCCATGATCCAGATCAGGATCAGCGATGTATCTATCCTTTCGATGGGGAGCTTTGTCGACTGTCTTGTTGTCTTTAACGGAGAAGCGCTTGAGAACTCGATAGAGGTACTCAAAGAGGGGGGCGTGCTTATCTATGAGCCGGAACTCGTCGATGTGTCCGGCTTGGAGGAGAAGTATACCCTCCTCCCGATCTCCTTCGGTTCCATCTCTAAAGAGGCAGCCCCGGGTAAAGTAGGAAAAAATGTTGTTGCCCTTGGAACCCTCTGCCGTCTGCTGGGGATACGAGAGGAGATGATGGAGAAACTTCTCGGCGAACGTTACGGCGAGAAGGGGACCTCCGTTGTAGAGGGGAATAAGAAGCGTCTATCGGCGGGGTTCGCCGGTGCTCGAAAAGCGGGGCTTAAACAAAGGTTCGCATTAAGCGAGCTCAACCCCTCCGGAGAGGAGTATATGTTTATCTCCGGCAACCAGGCTGTGGCTTTGGGCGCTATTGCCGCGGGGTGCCGTTTTTGCGCAGGTTATCCGATTACCCCCGCAACGAGCATATTCGAGACTCTCACAAAACTTATGCCCCTTGTCGGCGGCAGGGCCATACAGATGGAGGATGAAATTGCCGCCATATCGGCGATAATTGGGGCTTCCTTTGCAGGAGAGAAGGTTATCACTCCCACCTCCGGGCCGGGGCTGCAGCTCATGACAGAGCAGTTGAGTTTTGCGAGTATGATAGAGGTGCCGGTGGTTATTGTGGATGTGCAGAGGGCCGGCCCATCGACAGGCCTGCCTACTAAAACGGAGCAGTCCGATCTAAAGTTTGCAGTGTACGGGACCACCGGCGACTCGCCGAGAATTATTCTTGCCCCCACTACGGTGGAAGATACCTTCTATCAGACGATTCGCGCCTTTAATCTGGCGGAGAAGTATCAGGTTCCGGTACTCATGCTCCTCGACCAGTCTATAGGCTACCGAAAAGCGACGGTAAAAATGCCCGACTTTACCCATTTTTATACTCTCCATGGGGAAGAGTCGCGAAAGAACATTGGAATCCCGAAGGCGGAGATGATACATGTTCGTGAGCGAATATACCCGACCCGGGAGCAGATAGAGAATTACAGGCGTTACGAGGATACCGAAGACGGGATATCTCCTTTTGTAAAACCCGGAACTCCGGGTGGTGAGTACCTTGCCACCGGGCTGGAGCACGATGAGTACGGCGTCTCCGATCAGAGTCCGAAGAATCATCTTAAGATGAGTAAAAAGAGAATCCGAAAAATAAAGGTTATATCGAGGGCTTTTGAGCGGAATCCCGTTGAGTGTTACGGCGATCCGGATGCGTGCATAGGAATTATAGGATGGGGATCCACCGAAGGGGCTATACGGGAGGCCTGTATGCTCGCGGAAGAACAGGGGGTTAAAGTGCGCCATTTCCACCCACATACAATAAACCCTCTTCCCGAGCGGCAAATTTCCATTTTTCTCGCCCGAATTAGACAGTTGATAATTGTAGAGGAGAATCTGACGGGCCAGTTTGCCCATTTTATTCGGGCACAATTCGGGGTAGACCCTATTATGATCCACAAGTGTGAGGGGGTTCCAATAACCTCTGAGGAGATATACCGGGGAATAATGAAGGTAGGGAGTGTCGCGGATGAAGAGCACATCACGGAAGCATAACTACAGAAAAGAGGGAATCAAGCCGGTATGGTGCCCGGGTTGCGGGGACTACGGTGTCTTGAGCGCTGTGGAGCGGGTGTTTCAAGAGATGCAGCTGCCCCCTGAGTACATATCCATAATCTCCGGTATAGGCTGTTCGGGCCGTTTCTCCCACTATTTTAATACGTACAACCTGCACGGTACCCACGGCAGGGTGCTCCCCACCGCTACAGGGGTAAAGGCGGCAATGCCGGAACTTACCATACTCGGAGTAAGCGGAGACGGAGACGGTTTGAGCATAGGGGGAGGGCATATAAGCCATGCCGCCCGTCGTAATCTGGACATTACCTATCTAATACTCGATAACAACATCTACGGGCTTACAAAGGGACAGACTTCACCTACTACTCCCGGGGGTTTTCAGAGCAATACATCTCCCTATGGGGTAAACGAGGAGATAATGGAGCCGGTCTCGGTGTTTCTTGCCTACCGGGTCTCCTTTGTGGCAAGGGCAAGCAGTTTCGAAATACCTCAGCTCCAGCGTATTATCCGCGCCGGAATCGAGCACAGGGGCTTTTCGATAATCTACATATTCAGCCCCTGCCTCACGTATCCCGCTATGCCCTGGAAAAAACTGAAGGACAAGTTGACTCCCCTGCCCGAGGGTTTTCCGACAAAAGAGAGGATAGAGGCCATAGAGTACAGTTTTTCCACAGACCCAATATACACGGGAATATTTTTTAGGGAATCAAAACCGACCCTCGAGGAGCGGTTTGTATCCATCGAAAAACAGGCCCGGAAAACCCGGAGTCTTGATTCTTTACACATGACTCCGAAGCAGGTAATGGAGAGTTATCTCTAGCTACGGCCGGATAATCGCCGCAGTACCGGTCTTCTCGATGTCGAAGGAGTAGTCGGGTATCTCGAAATTTTCAAAGTGGATACCCACGGAGGATGATCCGTCCACACGGTAGGCAAGCTCCTGGCCGCTCATAAGAAGGTCTACTACGGTTCTGCCCACCTCGAGGTAGTTGAGCTCCAGGGGCATATGGACTACTTTGCTCTCCTCCGGTTCCAGGGTATAACTCCTGCCGGTGGTGCCTGAGACCCATCGATTGTTGTCTACCGAGAGGGAATACTCTAGCTCTCCAAGATCTATTTCAAAGGTGTTCGGATTATTCACTTTTATACCGTATTCGAGGGAGATAATAGTACGCCCAAAATTGGTAATAATGAGCTCCTTAAGGGAGACCTCCGGCAGATTGGGAACGGGCAGGGAGCCTTCGGAACTCTTTTCTACCCGAAAATCCTTCGAGGCAAGGGGTACATCTATATCCAGACCGACATTGAGAGTGTAGGGAGCTTCTCTCTTTCCTTCCGTCTTTCGGAGCACCTCACGCAGTTCCTTAAATGTGAAGGAGAGGGGAAGGCTTATGGTAGATGTGTCACCGGAGGATACGCGGAGCTCCTCGCTGCTTCTGCCGGAGATAAAAGAGCTCTCCTCTATTAAAAGATCGTAATCGTAGCCGGCGAGTGTAAGGCCCATGGGGTAGGGGTTTTCCACGGAGATGGTAAAGAGAATGTCGATTTTATCAAAGGAGATATCCTCGATCTCCATTCCCCGTATCTCCGCTTTCGGCTCTCCTGCAATAGTTTCCGCCGTTTCTTCGGATACACAGGAGACGACACTTGTTGAGAGAGAGACTATCGCCGCAGCAGTTACGCAGCACAATAAAAAATTTTTCATGCTAGTACTATAAAACAGGACTCCCATGTTATCAACTGCCGTCTATTCAGGAGTTCGTCTTTTTGAGATAATCGATCATCTCTTCCTGGGGCAGAGGTTTGCTGTAGAGGTAGCCCTGAGCTGTACGGCACTTGTGTTTTCGGAGAAACTCCGCGTGTTCTTCCGTCTCCACCCCCTCCGCTACTATGGAATAGCCCAGGGTAGATGCTACCGCTATAAGGGAGCGGGTAATTGCAGAGGCGTGTCTGTTCTCCGGGAGGTCTTTGATAAAGGACCTGTCTATTTTCAGTTCCGAAACGGGAAATTCCTTCAGGTAACTGAGGGAGGAGTAGCCGGTACCGAAATCGTCGATGGAGATCTTGAAGCCGAGATCCCGGAGCTTATTGAGAACTTCGATAGAATAGCTTACATTGTGCATGAGTATATGCTCGGTAATTTCGAGGATGACCATAGAGCGGGGTATATCCATCTCGTGAATTACCTTCTCTATCTCGTCTGTAAAACCGGTGGTAAGAAACTGCTTTGGAGAGATATTAACGGCCATGGTAATGTCGCTGTATCCTGAACTGCGGAGGTGCTGCAGAAAACGCATGGCCGCGCGGAACACCCAGGATCCTATGGGAAGTATAAGGTCGGACTGTTCCGCGATGGGAATAAACTCGTCGGGGGGTACCCATTCACCCTCGTCTATCCTCCAGCGGATCAAGGCTTCCATGCTTACCACTTTATTCTGCTCCAGGTCCATTTTGGGTTGAAAATAGAGAAGAAATGAGGTCTCCTCCAGGGCTTTTCTTAGTTCAGACTCCAGCAGGTTTCGGCGCACCATTTTTCTGTTGAGGGATTCCTTGAAAAATGCAAAGGTGTTCTTTCCCATTCCCTTTGCATTGTAGAGAGCAAGATCCGCGTTTTTCAAAAGGGTGGTCTTATCCTCTCCGTCTTCCGGATAGAGAGCTATGCCGATGCTCACGGACATATAATGCTCGGAGTTTTGGATGGTAAAGGGGGTATTAAAAAGTTTGAGTATTCTCGAAGCAACGCTTGTAACGGAGGGGGAATCCTTTAGACCGGGCAGGAGAAGAACGAACTCGTCCCCTCCGTATCGGGCAAGGGTGTCTTCTTCTCTGCAAATTCCGAGGATCTTCTCTTTTACCTGGATAAGAAGCTGATCCCCCGTCGGGTGACCGAGGGTTGCATTGATATTCTTGAAGTTGTCTATATCGATAAATAACAGGGCCGTGAGGTCCTTGTCTCGAAAAGAGGAGGCTATGGCCATACCCATCCGGTCCATAAAAAGCTTCCTGTTAGGGAGGTCCGTTAAACCGTCATGGTAGGCGAGTTTTTCCAGTTTCTGCTCCTGATATTTTTTTTCGGTAATGTCGTGGAAAATCGAAACAAAGTTGCGGATGCTGCCGTCGCTGTTGCGCAGGCAGCTTATACTCAGCCACTCCGGATACGCCTCCCCCGATTTTTTACGGTTCCAGATCTCTCCCTCCCATGATCCTTCAGTAAGCAGGCTGTTCCACAGGGTCCTGTAAAACTCGTGGTCGTGGTGTTCCGATTTAAGCATACGGGGATTTTTCCCCAGTACCTCTTCGGATGTGTAACCGGTAATCTCGGTAAAGGCGGGGTTTACCTTTTGGATTGTTCCTTCGGTATCGGTAACAACAATTCCCTCGAGGGTGTTCCTGAAAATATTCTCGGTAAGGTCCAGCTCTTTTCTCTCGGTAAGATCCCGAAAGCTTCCCAGAAAGTAGGTCTCATTGTTCTTGCGAAAGGAGGAACCTCCAGCCTCGACAGGAAGCAGGTTGCCGTCTTTTTTAATGAGATGAGTCTCTCCGACGTATACCTTTTGTGAAGCATCAATCGCACAGCATGACTCTTGGAACAGAGAATAGAGGTATGAAAAGGCCTCCTCCGTCTGGAGTTTTTCCGCCGGCATACCCTCCATTTCCGAACGGGTGTATCCGAGGGCATCACATGCAGCATCGTTTACCCTTACCACTCTTTTTCGTGAGTCCATCATTATAAACATATCGAAGCTGTGGTTAAAGAGAAATTCAAAAAAGCGGTTGTGCAGATTACCGGTATTCCTCTTGTACAGCAAATACACTATACAGACAAGAAACCCTGCGCCGGTAAGAATTGAAATTATTGCACTAGAATCGAGACTGAGCGGGTCGGAAGCGGGCATTTCAGACTATTCTCCGTATGTAAAGTCCGTATACCATACAAAAATAGCTAAAAAAAGTCAAATTTATACCTCCAGTTAACTTCCACATGAGAAAATGCGGCCCAGAAACGCCTGGGGTCCTTAAAAACTGCAGACACAATTTTTCTATTAGTGTGAAAATTTTGCTATTTTGTATTTCCTGAATTTGCTATAGAATCTACACTATAGTCAACAATTATACTCATGTTATGGAGACTTTTATGAACATAAAAACACGAATAATAGTGTTGAATATTCTCTTTTTGCTGGGAATAGGCGGTGTGCTCGGCTTGATGAGCTTCTACCAGAATAGACAAATTGAATTCGACAGGCTTCTTATACAGGCTCATCAGTTCAAGAGCAGGGTTCATCATGCAAACTCCCTCTTAAAAAGCACCCTTGTGGGGGAGCGGTTAGAGGAGGATTTTACCAATTTTAGAAAGATCAATTCTCTGATGCGAGAGGATATCGAGGAAGTACTCAGCTCGTCTCTCTATACCGGGACGGTAATAGAGGCGGAGGGCGTGGAAGACAGAAGAGAGAGGCTTGAAAATCTGCTGGAATCCAATAAGAGCCAGGTCGAAGAAATTGCCGAGGTGGTGGATACCCTCGCCGATAGGTATCCAAACTATCTTCCGGGAATTATTCAAGCTTCCAATTTTTATGAGGACTCGGACATAGACAGCCTTGAGCTGCAAGTAAGCACTAGTACCATCTATTTTAGCGATAACCTGGAAAGCACTGTAAACGATATTATAGACGATATTGAGCATGTGGCGGATCTCAGGCAGAACAGACTCCGTTATGTAGCCTATGCGGTTTCTGTGGGAATAGTTGCGGCGGTTGTTCTCTTCTCACTCTCCATGCAGGTAATTCTCAGAAGAAGGCTAGGGAGCATACAGGAGGAGATAGAAAATCTTGCCTCCGGAGACTTCTCCCTCAAGATGAACGAAGGGGCAAATGACGAGCTTTCCAGTATTGCCGGGGCGGTAAACACGCTTATAAGCGAGTTTTCCTCTATTATACATCAGATAAAGGAGCTCTCCAAAGAGAGCAGCAGGCTCGAAGCGGAGGTCTCCAGCGCTTCCGCCGAGTCCGCCTCTTCGATATCGGAGATGAGAGAGACGATAAGTTCGAACTCCGAGAAAATAGAGGGGCTCGTACAGAACCTCGGCGGGTCAAAGAACTCCCTTGAAGATATTTCCCGTAGTGTAAATGAGCTGGCGGACCGTATAGAGAATCAGTCATCCGCGGTTACAGAGAGTTCTTCCTCGATAGAGGAGATGAACGCCTCTATTCAGAACGTGGCCACCATCTCTAAAAAACGGAGAGAGTCCTCGGAAGGTCTTACAAAGATTACCGGGGAGGCGGGAGCGAAGGTACGGGAGACGGACGGGCTTATCCGGCAAAATGCGGAGGATACCGACGAAATTCTGAAAATTATCGGAGTTATAAACAATATAGCGGGGCAGACCAACCTTCTCGCGATGAACGCAGCCATAGAGGCGGCCCATGCGGGTGATGCAGGGAGGGGATTTGCCGTGGTAGCGGAGGAAATTCGGGGGCTTGCGGAAAACTCCAATACCCATGCAAAGAAGATAAAGGAGACAATCAACACCATTGCAGACCGTATCCAGTCAATCCACGATGCGAGTAACGGTAGTATGGAAGCTTTTAATCGCATAGAAAAGGAGACGAAAGAGTCGAGCGATGCAATGGAGGAGATCTCCTCGAGTATGGAGGAGCTTTCCCAGGGAAGCCGGGAGATTATGGATGCGGTTAACTCCCTTGCCGCAACCACCGACGAGATAAGAGAAGAGGCCGAACAGATACAGGAGAACACGGGCAGCGTCAACTCCTCCCTCGAAGAGGTACGCAGAATAGGTGAAGATGTAAACAGCGAGATTAAGGAGATCGACGCCGGCGCCGAAGGCGTTTCCCGCTCTATGGAAAAGGTGACCGAGCTGAACGCAAAAAGCGGCAAGGCGATAGCCGCCTTGAATGAGGCGGTACGCATGTTCAAGCTCGCAGGAGATATGGAAGATGATCTTTAGTTTATGGGGGCTGCAGCCGAAGATTAGACCGAGATGATAACGAAACTTCCCTTTACGCTGCTGCTTATACTCTTTTTGGGCGGTTTTGCCTCTTTTGCGGAAGAGGTGGTTGTTACCGTGGAAAAGGGAGATACCCTCTACAGTATTGGACGCGAGTATAGGGTATCCGTGCAGGAACTTATAGAGGCTAACGGGACCCTCAATCCCGAGCAGCTGCGAAGCGGTACCGAAATTACGATACCCCACACGTATAAAGTCCAAAAGGGGGACACCCTCTACGGGATTTCCAGGGAATACGGGCTTTCGGTAACTGAATTATCCGATTATAACGACTTGGACACGGACAGACCGATAAAAATTGGAGAAGTTGTTACTATTCCCCCGGATTATCGAAGTTCGGATTATACGGAGGATGAGTCTCGACTTGCCGGGGAAAACGGGAAAACCGAGGAAGGTGAGGCACCCAGAGACGAGGACGGAGGAGAGAAACCGCAGTCGGAAAGCTCGGAGGAGAAACCGGAAGACCGCACAGCCGAGGAAAGAAGCGGCAAGGGAGAATCTCAAAACGGTACGGTTCAAGAGGTACGCTACGACAAAAACAGCGACGGCAATTCGATTATGTGGCCCCATACCGGGGAGCGAATGAGGCTTACGGGCAAATTGAAGGGTACAAAAATCGATGGAGAGGTGGGGGACCGGATAGTGGCGGTCTCCTCCGGTAAAGTAGTGTGGGTTGCTCCCTACAGGGGGTACGGAGAGCTGGTAATGGTAGAAAACTCAGACGGCCATATTTATGCCTACGGAGGAAACGAGGAGACCTTTGTAGAGGTAGGGGACACTGTAACCGCAGGCACGGTAATAGGCAGGTTGGGGGTAAATCCGGTAGAAAGGAGTGCAAAGGTGTTTTTCTTTGTCTACAGGGACGGCAGACCCGTAGACCCGGAAGAAGCGCCAAGGGGATAGGCCGAAGAAAAAGAATGGAAAGGGCAAAGCTGATCGGAATAACCGGCGGGTCGGGATCCGGAAAGACAACAATTGTAAGAAAAATATCGGAGATAGTGCCGGAGTTTGTCTTTATCCCCCAGGATAATTACTACAAATCTGCTGAATATATAAACAACACAAATATAACCGCTTTTAACTTTGATCATCCCGAAGCCTTCGATAACGAGCTCTTGTACGATCATCTTTCCATGCTCAAAAACGGAACTCCCGTGGAGATGCCCCAATACGACTTTGTAAAGCACAGGCGAAAAGAGCAGACCATTAGGGTGGAGCCGAAGAGTCTGATTATCTTTGAAGGAATCCTCGTCTTTTTCGATCCGAAAATACGAAGTCTCCTCGACTTGAAGCTCTTTGTGGACACTCCCGACGATATTCGCTTTATCAGGCGTATGCAGAGGGACATAACGGAACGGGGCCGTACAGTGGAATCGGTGGTGCAGCAGTACCTTGAGGTTGTCCGCCCGGGGCACTACGAGTTTATAGAGCCTACCAAAATTTATGCGGATCTTATTATACCGGAGGGGGGCTTTAACGAGACCGCCCTCCAGGTGCTTACCGCGTTTATGACCAATTTTTAGTTTCGGTTTTTTCGCCCCCGGGCGTAGAATTTTTTATATTTACTGCCGATATCCCGGAGGCTGAACTCTTCCGGAACGGGATCCTCGCCTCCGGTAAAAAGCCCACCGGCACACCGAAAAATACGGCTTACACCGAGGATAAATCCCTTTATTACCCCATGACGCATTATCGCATTGCTCGAGTAGGCACTGCAGGAGGGTGTATAGATGCACGCTCCGGGCAGGAGGGGGCTTATGAGATGTCTGTAAAGATGGATAGGAAGGGTAAAGATAAATCGTATGCCCCTGGAAATCCTGTGAAATATCAGGTTAAATATGTTACCGGGCTTATCTAATGTATTCACTATATACTATCATAACTTCGACGCAAGAAAAACTCAACAGACCATCCTCGAGTTGCTGATGCACATTGACTTTTGTTTCCCCTCTGTAGTATATTTTCCACCTAGAAACGATGTAAGGAGGAAGCCAATGGCTGCCAATATTTCCAAGAATGCCCGCCGTGAAGGAGCCCAACAGCTTGTAAGCCGCTGGGGGGGAAGCATTAAAATGAAATCGGTCTTCAAGAACGGTAAAATGCGTCATATGGCCGTGTGTGAGTCCAGCGGAAACACTGCACGCAAACCGAAAGATCTAATGTAGATTGCACATACCGCCCCGTCGCAACCGGCGGGGCATATTTACTTCTTTAACACCTTTTCTAAAACATCAACAGCCCTGTCGACCTCATCCTTACCAATAATAAGGGGCGGAACGAGTCTTAAGACGTTATCCCCGGCTTTTCCAACGATTAGCCCGTGGTCTCTGCAGCTTTCCATAAAGGGACCTGCCGCGTCGGTCAGTTCAATACCTATCATCAACCCCGCACCTCTCACTTCCTTTATTCCGGAACAGTTTTTATTGAGGGCTTCCAGTCTTTCTTGCAGGTAGGCTCCCACAGCGGCGGCGTTCTCAACAAGCCCTCCGTCTGTAAGCTCGGTAACAACGGCCAGTGCAGCGGCAGAAGCCAACGGACCTCCGCCGAAGGTGGCGGCATGGTCTCCCGGTTCAAAAACTGCCGCTTCTTCTACTGAGAGCACCGCCCCTATAGGAAATCCTCCCCCCAGCGCCTTTGCAAGAGTTACCACATCCGGCTTTACCCCGTACTGCCGGTATGCAAAGAGGGAGCCGGTCCTTCCAAGGCCGCACTGAACCTCGTCAAAAATAAGGAGTGCTCCTGTCTTGTCGCAGAGCCTCCGGGCTTCCTGTAGAAACTCCTTTGTTGCGGGATTAATACCCCCCTCTCCCTGTATCGGCTCGATAATAAGCGCGCAGGTATCCGCGTCTATAGTCTCTCGCAGTGCGGAGATGTCGTTAAAAGGGATAAACCCCACATCTTCCAGGAGGGGGGTAAAGCTCTCCTGGTACTTCTTCTGCCCGGTAACCGACAGGGCGCCGATGGTTCTGCCGTGAAAGGATTTGTGCATTGCCGTAATATTTACCGCTCCCCCCTTCTGCTTTCCTCTCTTGCGTGCCAGCTTGAGGGCAGCCTCGTTTGCCTCCGTACCGCTGTTGCAGAAAAATGCCTTTGTAAAATCGCTGTGGGCCAGAAGTTTTTCCGCGAGCCGAGTTTGCGCCGGAATTTCAAAGAGGTTGGAGCAGTGCCACAACTTTTTACTCTGTGCGGTAAGCGCTTCGATAAGTGCGGGATGGGCGTATCCCAACGCGTTTACCGCGATACCGGCAAGAAAGTCGAGATAGCGGTTACCCTCTTCGTCGAAGAGGTAGGCCCCCTCTCCATGGGAGAAGGAGATGGGAATTCTGTTGTAGGTGTGCATAAGCACCCTGGAGGACCTTTCCGGGTAATTCATTTTATTTGCTCCCTTTTTTTATGGGCTTCCCTTGAAATCAAAGTGCCCACTCCCTCCTGGGTAAAAACCTCGAGCAGAAGTGAGTGGGGTATACGCCCGTCTAGAATGTGAACCGAGCCGACTCCCGCATCCACCGCGTGGAGCGCGCAGTTTACCTTGGGCACCATCCCCCCGGAGACCGTTCCCTCCGACACGAGGGCCTCCACCTCTGTTCTCGTTACCGCGGTAATAAGAGACTCAGGGTCCTCGGGGTCCCGCAGAATTCCGGGAACATCCGAGAGGTAGACCAGTTTTTCCGCCTTTAGTGCCCCCGCCGCGGCCACCGCCGCCTCGTCGGCGTTGATGTTATAGGTCGTTCCGTCCATACTCATGGAGACCGGGGCAATAACCGGGATGAAATTTTCGCAGAGAAGCACCTCAATAATCCTCGGATTAACCGAGGTTATATCTCCTACAAAACCGAGATCGTCTGCTCCGGAGTTTCCCCCTGCATCTTTGCGAGGGGTGGCGGTAAAGAGTCCTCCGTCCTCCCCTGTAATGCCTACCGCATCGACTCCGTGCAGGCAGAGTTCGCGGACAAGGCGTTTATTTACCTTGCCGGAGAGTACCATCTCGGTTATCTCCATTGTCGCCTCGTCGGTAACCCGCAGGCCCTTGAGGAAGGTGGATTTTACTCCCACTCTCTCGAGCATCTCGTTTATCGCGGGTCCTCCTCCATGGACAACAACCGGCTTCATGCCGACGTATTTAAGCAGCGCGATATCCCCGGTGGTTTTTTCCAGGAGTTCGGGATCCTTCATCGCGCTGCCCCCGTATTTAATTACCACGGTTGCACCGGAAAAACGCCGTATATAGGGCAGCGCCTCGCGGAGTATCTCCGCTTTCTCTATGCTCGTTTTCACTAAAAATGCTCCTCTATTTTGAGATCTCCCGCTTTAAGATATTCCGCAATTTGTCTCCATAATTCTTGTATCTAGGTCCTGTAGTCGCCGTTTATCTTTACATACTCATAGCTCAGGTCGCATCCCCAGGCGCGTGCTTCCCACCGGCCCTCCTTGAGGCTTACCTCTACAAGGATGTCCTTCCGCGAAAGTACTCCGGAGGCATCTTCTTCGTCAAACTCGACGGGTGTTCCCGAATCCATTAAGGCAATTTCTCCGGCACCGCTTCGAAAGGAGATAGAGACGGAAAGCGGATCGAATTCCACTCCCGAGGAACCCATAGCCGCCATAATCCTCCCCCAGTTGGCGTCTTCGCCAAAGAAGGCCGTTTTTACCAGATTCGAGCCTATAATGGCCTTTGCGAGGCTCCGGGCTTCTCTCTCCGTTTCGGCGCCCGAGACGTGGACCTCCAAAAACTTTGTGGCCCCCTCTCCGTCCCTCACAATCATTTTTGCGAGTTCCCGGGTCACTTCGCAGAGGGCATCGAAAAATCTTGTGCCCCCAGGTGTATCGAGCGACTCTATTCGGGGAGAGCCGGAGAGTCCGTTGGCCAGGAGGAGGAGCATGTCGTTGGTGCTTGTATCTCCGTCTACGCTTATCATATTAAAGCTGAGATCCGCGCTCCTGCGGGCAGCTTCCTGCAGAGCTTCCCGGGAGACATCCGCGTCGGTAACTACAAAACCGAGCATCGTGGCCATGTTGGGATGGATCATCCCCGAGCCCTTGGCAATGCCCGTAAGTCTTACCTGTGTAGCCGCCCCCTCCGTCTGCTCCTCCTCCGTCTGCTCCTCGACGGGATAAGTTGCGGAGGCTATTTTGGGAACGGTATCGGTGGTCATTATGGCCGTCGCTGCATCTTTCAACCCGCCGGCTTGGGGCATGTGGGAAGGGTCTTCAAGGGCTTTTTTCATGGATTCTATAGGGAGGGGAACACCAATTACCCCGGTAGAAGCGAGAAGCACCTCCCTCTCGTCTACCGACAGTAGCTCAGAAACCGCTTTTGCAAGGACCCGGGAATCTTCCGCTCCTCTGCTGCCGGTGCATGCGTTTGCGTTGCCGCTGTTTGCAAGGAGCGCGCGGATTCTCTCGCCTCTTTCAATAAGAGTTTTATTGTGCTCGACGCAATCGGCACGCACCCTGTTGAGGGTAAACACCCCCGCGGCCTCTGCGGCTACCTCGCTATAGAGAAGGGCCATATCCTTTCCCGCTTTTTTTACTCCACCGTAGAAACCCGAAGCGGAAAAACCCTTCGGCAGTTCGGTGTTTTTGTTCTCCCTTAATGTGTCCGTGCTCATATCTCCTGGCCTCCTCTTGTGGAAATGCAGATCCTCTATGGAAAGAGGGGTATCTGCATAAGTCCCTCGGTCTCCTCAAAGCCGAAGTGAATATTCATGTTTTGAACAGCCTGTCCGGCCGCTCCTTTTACCAGATTATCCAGTGCACTGAGGGCAACTATTGTGTTGCTTCTCTCGTCGAAGTCTATCGATATATCGATAAAGTTGGAACCGCGGACCCACCGCGTGTGCGGATAGGTTCCGGCTTCGAGGAGCCGTATAAAGGGTTCGCCGCTGTAGTGCCTCTCGTATAAATCGTGCAGCCCCCTGCTGCTTAGCGGTATCGCCGGCCGCGCATAACAGGAGGCGAGAATACCTCTGTTCATGGGAACAAGGTGGGGGGTAAATCTTGTAATAACGTCCATGCCCGCGCATTCGGAGAGGGCCTGTTCGATCTCCGGGGTATGGCGGTGACCTTCTACCTTGTATGCCTTAATTGATTCGTTGCATTCGGAAAAGTGTAAAGCCTGGGAGGGAGTTCTTCCCGCTCCTGTAACACCGGACTTTGCATCTATAATGGTAGACTGCAACTCTATTATTCCCTCTTTGTAGAGCGGTGCGAGGGCGGTAATAGATGCGGTAGTGTAACAGCCGGGGTTCGCAATAAGCGGAGTCCCGGCAATTTTCTCTCTGTAGAGTTCGCATAGACCGTATTGTGCTGTTTCTATCAGTTCGGGGCTTTCGTGGGTAATCCCGTACCACTGTTCATACACTTTCCTGTCCTTTAGCCTGTAATCCGCACCAAGGTCTACAATAAGAGTCCTTTCGAGAATAGAGGGATTAATCTCCTTTGCTGCTATTCCGTGGGGTAAAGCGAGAAAAACCACGTCGCAGCGCTCTGCAAAGTCGGCTATGCTGCTCTCTTCGCACTCGAGGTGTGTAAAGCTTTTCAGGCTGCCGAAGAGGTTCTCGTACCCGCCGCCCGCATAGGCCCGGGAGTTTAACGCAGTGAGCTCTGCATGGGGATGCTCTAGAAGAAGGCGCGCGAGTTCTATACCTGTGTAGCCGGATGCGCCGAATATACCTGCACTGATTTTCATAGTAAAAGACTCTCCCTGTTAAGCAATCGAGAAAATGGGGCAAATAATGCATAAATTTACGCATAGATAGTATAATAATACAAAAAAAAGTGCAATACACCCGATAATCAGGAAAATTATTGTCTCTGCCGGAGTAAGTTGCTATAGTGTCGTTATGAGGAGTGTGAGAGTAGGCAACTACGATTTTCCCGTCGGAAGGCGGACATACATTATGGGGATTCTCAACGTAACCCCCGACTCCTTTTCCGACGGGGGCAAGTTTAACGATGTGGAGGCTGCGGTAGAGCAGGCTCTTGCCATGGAGAGAGAGGGAGCGGATATTATCGATGTCGGCGGCGAGTCCACCCGTCCCGGTCACACACCGGTGGGTACGAAGGAGGAGCTCGGCAGAGTTCTTCCTGTAATAGAAGAGCTCACAAAGCGGCTCGGTGTACCGGTCTCTATAGATACCTCCAAGGCGGCGGTTGCCGAAGAGGCGGTAAAAGCCGGGGCCCTTATGGTAAACGATGTGTGGGGGGGCAGAGGAGATCCGGCAATTCTCGAGGTAATAGCCGATACCGGCGTTGCCTGCTGTCTGATGCACAACAAAGAGAAGGCGGAGTACGGCGATCTGACGGAAGAAGTTGTCAGGGTGCTCGAGGAGAGCGCGGAGTCGGCGTTAAAAGCCGGAGTGGGAGAGGACTGCATTATCCTTGACCCTGGAATAGGCTTCGGCAAGACCGTGGAAGACAATATAACTATAATGAGGAATCTGAACCATATTCACAATATAGGGTATCCCTGGCTGCTCGGGACATCGAGAAAGTCGATGATAGGCAAGACCCTGGATCTTCCCGCCGAGGAGCGGGTGGAGGGAACCGTGGCCACCACGGTAATAGGAATATACGAGGGCTGCAGCTTTGTGCGTGTCCACGATGTAAAAGAAAACAGCCGTGCGGCTCGAATGGCCGATAGAATTATCCGGAGAGAGTAGGTCGGAGAGAGTAGAGAGATGGATAAACTTCTTATACAGGATCTCGAGGTTTTCGGTTACCGGGGAGTACACCCCGATGAGGATAAGCAGGGGGAGAAGTTCGTTATTTCCGCAGAACTTCTGCTCGACCTTAAACTCGCCGGTATAACCGACCGTATTTCCAACACAATAGATTCGCTGCAACTCTGTAGAGAGCTGGAGGAGCAGTTTTCCCAAAATACCCACAAGTTAATGGAGCACAGTGCAGAGGAGTTGGCGACCTATATCCTGCTGAACTATCAAATGGTCCGCCACGTCTCCCTCACCCTGAAAAAACCCTGGGCCCCGGTGGGACGGAACGTGGAGTATGTGGGTGTAAAAATAGAGCGCGAATGGCGTGAGGCATATATAGGGCTCGGTTCCAACATTGAGGATCGCGTGCACTATCTCTCATCGGCTTTAGAGGCAATAGAGGGGAGCGATCTTACGCGGGTAGTAGATGTCTCTCCGGTGTATGAAACCGTACCTCTAGGGGTTACCGACCAGCCCAGTTTCTTAAACGCCGTGGCAAGGGTAGAGACCCTTCTTCCCCCCCGTTCTCTCATTACCATCCTTCTCTCTTTTGAAAAAACCCTGGAGAGGGTAAGGCTCGAGAGATGGGGTCCTAGAACCATAGATCTGGATATTCTCTTTTTTGACGATTTGATTACTTCCTTTGAAGAGGCGGTAGTGCCCCATCCGAGAATGCATAACCGGATGTTTGTGCTCAAGCCCCTTTCGGATGTAGCTCCCTACTTTCTCCACCCGGTCCTCGGGGAGAGGGTGGTACAGCTTCTCGATAAGCTGAAAGAGCAGGGCGAGGAGGAACCCCCCGTGTTCAAGGAGGATGCCCTCTCCGCTTTCAGGAAGACCGCCCCAGAGGCCAAGTAACTTCCGTTGTTCAGGCGTCAATAGCACGAGCTACTCTGAGCTGTCTCGGGAGTAGATTCCCGCCCCCTCAACTTGAGAGAGAAATGTATTATAATTCTCCCGCGCCGAGCGTAGGAGCTCCTCCACCTCTTCCTTGACTTCGCCGCTCTTTGCCGAGAGTTCAATCTCCTTAACTGTCTCCTGCAGCTTAAGCGCACTTAAGGTTCCGCTGGTACCCTTGAGGCCGTGGGCTTCCCGTTCGAGGCTGTAGGCGTCGTTACCCCTAAAGGCCTCTTCTATTTTATTCAGCTGTTCGGGGATATTGGGAATGCTTCCCTCCATTATGGTTTTTTGCAGCTCCTCATCATAGACGCATCTTTTCTTGAATGCCTCGAAGTCAAAATCTTTCATCTGTATGCTTCCCCTACAGCTTGAGTCGACGAGCCGGCCAGGTTTTTTAGCAAGCTGTCCAATGCCAGATCCGGCTCATTCTCCCTGTTGAGTATTCTGTAGACCGTGTCGATTATCGGAGTTTTGAGGCGGTAGCGGCGGGAAAGTAACGAGGCGTGGCTGCAGGCTGCCGCCCCTTCGGGCAAGTAGCCGAGGGAAGAGATGTTCCCCAGGAGGTCTTCCAGATTCTCAAAGGGCTCGAGAACTCTGTTGAGAATAATCTCCCTGCCGAAACGTCGGTTTCTTCCATACACGCTGCGGCATGTTACATCCAAATCGCCCACTCCTGCTATGGAGGTAAAAGTTTCGGGGTGGGTAGACCCCAATGCTGTACCCACTTGCTGTATTTCGTTTAACCCCGCCGCGAGCAGCAGAGATTCTGTGTTGTCTCCGAACCGTCCGTCCAGCTCTTTTAAAGCATCGAGAATTCCAAAGGCAATTGCAATAACATTTTTTAAGGCTGCAGAGGTTTGTACGCCCATTACATCGAGGGAGGAGAAGACCATTAAAGAGGAACCGGATAGCAGCTCCCGAAAGCGTATTGAGTTTTTCGGGTTTTTAGATGCGCTTATAAGACCGGTAAGCTTGTTTCGCGCAACCTCCTCTGCGTGGCTGGGGCCGGAAAGGTAGACCATGTTGTCCTTGTAGGAGCCGGGCAGGTAGCGCTCTATGGCCTCTAACACGGGAAGGGGGCGCTCTGCTCCCGGGATAAACCCCTTGGTAAGCACGCCGATGTAGGCGGTACCCTCGAGTACGGAGGGCACCGTTACCAACTGTTTCACGTTGTCGATAAGAAACAGGGAGGGCAAGGCGATAAGGAGAAACTCCTTCTCCCTTGCCGCTTCCCGGATATCTTCGACTGCACGTATGCTTTCGGGCAGTGTTACTCCCATCAGGTATCGGCGGTTTTCGTGATCCCGGTTTATGCTCTCTACCACCTCCTCTTCGAAGGCCCACATTACTACCTCGTGTCCATTTTCGGCTAAAACCTTTGCTGCCGCGGTTCCCCATGCGCCGGCGCCTATCATGCCGATTCGTTTAGATTTCATACACAATTTCTCCTCTTCTCTTTATTCAACCATAAGAGAGGAGAGACTGCAATACAACCGGCGTATTATGTTGAACATTCCCTGTCAATGCATTATTATTCCCGGGTACACTACTCGATACAAGGATGGGGAGCTATGGGAATACGGGGAGAAGTTTTTACAGCAAAGATGTCGACGGAAAAGCGCACTTATTTTTTTAATGTGAAGGAGAATCGTCACGGCGACCTCTTCCTCAACATTGTAGAGAGCAAAAAACAGGGCGCTACGGGCTTTGAGCGTCATTCGGTAGTGGTTTTCGAAGAGGATATGGAGAGTTTTCTCAAGGAATTCCAAAAAGCCGTTGACTATATGAAAGAGAACACGTGAGACACATCTAAAGTGGGCGATGGAATTCAGATTCCGCGTATAGTAAAACTTCTGCGGTGTATCGGACTCAAGCCGTGTTCGGCGCACAAACTCAGATGAAGCTTTGTCGGGTATCCCTTGTGCTGCTCAAAGGCCCACTTCCTCTCAATCCGGGAGTAGCGGATCATCCATAGGTCTCTTGCTACCTTTGCAACTATAGAGGCGGCAGAAATTTCCGGGATCCTGGCGTCCCCCTTTACTATCGCCTCGGCGGGAGCCGGAATATCTGGGGTAAATTTGCCGTCCACCAGCACGCGTACGGGAGAATCGAAACCCTTTCTCATTTCGATAAAGGCCCGCTGCATCGAGAGAAGTGTTGCGTAGTGGATATTGACCCTGTCTATCTCCTCCGGCCATGCCCAACCTATTCCGACAGCCTGGGCTTCACGGATAACAAGCCCCGCGGTTTTCAAACGAGCGGGGGGAGAGAGCTTTTTCGAGTCCATTAAGAGGGAAAAGTCGATGTGGGGGCTCAATACAACCGCCGCGGAGGTTACCGGCCCTGCAATCGGCCCCCTCCCGGCCTCATCAATCCCGCATAAAGTACAGCTTTCCTTGCAAAATTTCGTTATCATTATTATCCTATTATTATGAACTATCGGCATAAAAGAAAAGGGGAGATTCCTCCGTTGCGGAGCGGGTACTCTCCTTTTTTTCCATTATGGGGGGTATAAAAAATGCGATGGATTCTTGCATCGGACATAGACAACACTCTTACCGGAGACAGGGCCGCCTTGGATACACTCCGGAAGGAGATAGAGAAAAAAAGGGAAGAGGGCGAGCTTTTTCTCATTCTCTCTACGGGCAGGCGCCTGTCTCAGGTATTAGAGGGGTTTGCCGAAGAGGGAATCCCCAAGGCAGACGCGGTAATCTCGCAGGTAGGAACGGAGATATATCTTCCTCCCTTCAGGGAAGGAGAGGCTCCTCTGGAAGTGTGGAACGATATGCTCATGCAGGATTTCTCCAGAAAAGAGGCGGAGAGCTTTCTCGAGGGGGTAGAGGGAGTGGAGATGCAGCCGGAGGAGTTTAATACTCCCCTCAAGGTAAGCTGCTTTCTAGACAGCGCCGAAAACCCCGAGGCCGCCGTGGATGAGATCCGCAGGCGTGTTGCTACCGCCGGAGGTCTGTACCAGGTAGTGTGGTCGAGCGGGAGGGATCTTGATATTATCCCCGCCGCCGCCGGCAAGGGGAGGGCCATCCGTTTTTTGGTCTCCCTTCTCGAGCTCGAGCCGGAAAAAATAATCGTAGCCGGCGACAGCGGCAACGATCGATCAATGTTCGACGAGTTTGAGTGCGGCATTGTGGTAGGAAATGCAAAGCCGGAGCTTCTCAAAATGAGAGAAGAGAGAGCGGTAAGCACCTACTACTTCGCGGAAAAATCTTTTGCCGCCGGAGTTCATGAGGGGCTCCAGTATTTCGGGGTAACGGGAAAATAACTCCCGCGATATCTTTTAAGGAGTGGAAAAGTGGAAAAAAAGAGTGAAGAGCAGCTGGAGCAGGAATTTCTGAAATCTGAGAGGTCTCATATCCTTATGATTACCAACCACGGGATACATCAGTGGGAGGTTGTACCGGGTTTGCCCGATACGGGGGGACAAAATGTGTATGTAAATCAGCTTACCGAGGTTTTGGCGGACTTCGGCTTCAAGATTACCATTGTAAACCGCGGGGGTTATCCACATCCAACCACCGGAGAGATGCGTCGAGGCCGCAGATACAAGGACGCGCGCCGGCGGATTCTCTACATAGAGGACACTACCAGGGAGTTTGTCCGTAAAGAGGCCATGAAACCCCAGATCCCGGAACTGGTGGACTTTCTCTACAGCACCCTCGATAAGGAGGGGCAGAAGACCGATCTGATTGTGAGTCACTACTGGGATGCCGCACTTCTGGGTGCGGAATTTAACGACCGTCTGACGGAACCGCTGCCCCACCTCTGGGTTCCCCATTCGCTTGGTGCCATAAAAAAGAGAAACATGCCCCCGGAGTCCTGGGAGGATCTGCGGGTGGACGAACGGATTGCCACGGAGAGGGAGTTTATCCCGAGGCTCGACCATATTGCCGCGACGAGCTCTCTTATCCGCGATTCCCTGAGAGAAGACTACGGCAGAGAGATAAGTCTCTTCCTCCCGCCCTGCGTAAATCCGGATAAATTCTACCCCCGGAAGATAGAAGAGGATCATGAGATCCGGGATTTTCTTGTCGAGGCTTCCGGTCTGCCGAAGGAGAGGCTCAAAAAATCCCGTTTTATAATGGAGGTAAGCAGGACCGACAAGACAAAGCGCAAGGATGTTCTTATAAAGGCCTTTGCCGAGGCTCTCCAAAGCAATCCCGACCTCGTTTTAGTTGTCTCCATAGACGAGACCGAGGAGGAGCTGTATGGAGAGCTCACTGGGCTCATCAAAGAGCTGGACATAGAGGATGAGGTTATCGTAATAGGCCATGAGGCAGCCCGGCTGCCCTACCTCTACTCTCTCCTTTCGCTCTACTGCTCTCCCTCGGTAATGGAAGGTTTCGGTATGTCCGTGCAGGAGGCCGCCGCCACCGCTGTACCGGTGGTTGCCAGCGATAAAATACCCTTTGTGGTGGAATACCTTCTTGGAGAAAATGTAGAGGAGCGCACGGTAGAGGGGGTGGAAAGCGGGCCTGTAAAGATTGGAGAGGGAGGCATAGTGGTCCCCTCCGATGAGGTAGCCGGCTTCTCCTACGCCGTCAAGTTTCTCCTGGAGGACGAGAAGAGGCGCCGGGAAATGGGAGAAAAGGCTCTGGACATTACCGTTCCCTACTTTACCTGGGAGGAGATGACCCGGAGGCTGCTGAACAAGATGGGAGTTTCCGCCGATGGCTGAGAATTCCACAAGAGATAACTCCATGAAACTCGAACGGGAGACGCTGGAAAAGGTTCTGGAGAAGAACAGCCTGGATGATATCGAAGTAAACGAGATGTTCGATCTCTTTCGAAGGGACGACCACCTCTACGAGCATGCCCCCGACGCGCTCTGCCAGATAGATCCCCGAGACGGTGCGCTCATTATCTACAACTCCAAGAGGGCAAAGCGGCCCCACGATAACGTGCAGGAGGATAAGGCGGGGGGACATAACCATGGCAGTGGGCCGGAGGGGGCAAAAAAAAGCTGCCCCGTGTGCGAGGGTAAAACCACCAAGGGGGTTGACGTTGCCGAACTCAGCGAGGGTTTTACCTTTATCAACAAAAATCTTTTTCCCGTCCTTTTCCCCCCGGATTACGTAAAGGAGGAGTGGCTCAAAGAGTCCCTCTATCCCGACCCCTCTCACCGCGGAAGGGTCTCCTACGGTCTTCATTTTCTGCAATGGACAAGCAACTATCACGATCGGGACTGGCAGAATATACCCCTCTCCGACAGGATAACGGTACTCAACCGTCTGGCGGCGCTGGAGAACAAGCTTCTCTTCGATTCGGACAGTCAGATGCCCCCCTCAACTCAGTGGAAGAGTCAAAAAGAGACCAGCGGTTTTGTAGAGATAATCAAAAACTACGGAGCTCCGGTGGGAGGGTCCCTGGAACACGGCCACCAGCAGATAGGCTGGAGTAATATTATGCCCCGCAGTTTCTACAACAACTGGGATTTTTACCTAAGGCACAAACACTTTTTACGGAGTATATGCTCAAGGAGAATCCGCGGGAGCTGTTGATCCACGACTACGGGGAGGCGGTTCATATGGTGCCCTACTTTATGAAGAGACCCTACAATATGTTTCTGGTAATAAAGGACGTGGGAAAGCAGTACCTCTGCGAACTCACAAAGGGAGAGATAGAAGCGGTAGCCGAGGGTTTGTACGATGCGATCAACTCTATTCTGGATGTGATGCCCCGGTTGGGAAAGGAGCCTGCCTACAACATGGTTGTGCATAACGGCCCCGGAGCGGGTCTCTATTTCGAGTTTCTTCCCTACACCCAGGAGACCGGCGGTTTCGAACACCTGGGGCTGTGGGTGTGTCAGGGAAGCACCGAACACGTGGTGGAGGTGCTGCGCGGCAAGATACGGGAACTCAGGGGGTAGAGAATGGGGGATGGGTCATAGGGTACCTCCTTGCTCTAGAGAAAAGTCTTATACTCGCTAATAGCGCATAAGAGGACCTACTGCTTTTAAATTCCACAGGATTTAAGCCGGTAAATATTCCAAAAGAGCCTTCGATATGGTATAGTGCCCCGTGTTTTTAAAGAGTATAGAACTATTCGGATTCAAGTCGTTTGCAGACAGAAGCCTCATCGAGTTTCGTGACGGTATAAGCGCGCTCCTCGGGCCGAACGGCTGCGGCAAAAGCAATGTGGTGGACGCCATAAAGTGGGTATTGGGAGAACAGTCCACTCGATCCCTCAGGGCCGACCGTATGGAGGATATAATCTTCAACGGTACAGAGACGAGGAAGGCTCTTAATGTGGCGGAGGTAACCCTTACCCTCTCTAACGACGACGGTTTTCTCCCCATCGACATGCCGGAGATTTCTGTAAAGCGCCGCCTGCACCGAAGCGGGGAGAGCGAATACTTTATCAATTCCGCCCCGGTAAAGTTGAAAGAGGTAAGGGAGCTCTTCTTCGACACCGGAATCGGCAAATCCTCCTATTCGATAATGGAGCAGGGTAAGATCGACAGTATACTCTCCAACAGACCGGAGGAGCGACGCTTTCTGTTTGAGGAAGCGGCGGGAATAACTCGGTATAAAGTGAGGGGAGCGGAGGCGGAACGGAAGCTGCAGAGGACCGAGGAGAATATGAAGCAGGTGGAAAATATTCTCCACGAGGTTAAAAAAAACCACGATACTCTGCAGAGACAATCCCAAAAGACGGAGACCTATCGAAACCTCAAAGAGAGCTCCTTCGAGCTCGAACTCGATATTCAGCTGCTCAAATTGAAAGAGCTGTCCGCAAACCGGAGGGAGAAGGAAGAAAAGCTCTCTGCTGCGTTGAAAGAGAGAGACAGCCTCAAAGAGGCTATAGACAGTATAAACGAGTCCCTCGAGGAAAACCTGGACACTGTAAACTCCATGGAGAGTAAACTCATAGAGGGGCAGAAAAAACTCTACGGGATAGATATTGAGAAAAACAACCGCGAGAGCCGCCTCTCTATCCTCTCCGAGAGGATAGAGGAGCTCAAGAGGCAGATAGAGGCGGCCGGCAGCAGAGAAAAGAATATTCATGCAAAAATCAACTCTCTTAAAGAGGCTGCAGAGGAGAAGGAGAGACAGGCCGCCTCCTATGCAGAACAGATAGAGGATACCGATGCACATATCCAACGTTTTGAAGAGAGTGTTGCCTCTGCGCGGGAAAGAATACACCGCAACGAAAACGAGGAGCATCGGCTGCAGGAGGAGATCTCCCGGCTGGAAAAACAGGTAAAGGAGTACCGGAAAAAACTCGACGGTCTTACCGAAGATATCGTCACCCAGCTCGATACCCGGCTACGGGAGACCGGTTACAGCTATACCCGCCGCAGGGAGACGGAAGAGTCTATTACTTCGCTTTTCGAAGAGATGAAGATACAGCTCGAGGGGAAGCAGTCTCTCCTCGAAGATGCAGCCTCCACTTCGAAGGATGCCTACGATACTCTTCTTCAAGCGGTAGAGCATACCCTCGAAGGGCTAGGGGATATGCGCAGGCACCTTCAGAGACTCGGAGAGGTTTTTGAGCAGTATAAAAGCGCTGTTCCCTCTTTTCTCGATGAGTTTCTTGCTCCCGAGGGCATTATTACCAGGAAGAGGGAGATAGACGAGGCCATGGAGGAGTTTAACACCCAAGTGGAGGAGGCCTCATCCAAAATAACCGGGATGCGCCGGGAGAACCGCGAACTGAGCGGAAAGGTGGAGGAGTACCGGAAAACTCTGGAAGAGCTCAAAATGAACCGGGTACAGGTGGAAACAAGCCGAAAGGCGGCACTGGAGGCAAAAAGAGAGCTCGAACGGAGAGTTGAAGAGCAGGAAGATCTAATCGAGGAGAACCGCAGGGAGGTAGAGAAAAACAGGCGCAGCATAGAGGAGACCGAAGAGAAAGCCGGGGAAGTAAAAAAGCAACGGGAAGAACTCCTGGAAGAGGAGAAGGAGCTTAAAAAGAGTCTCAAGGAGCTGGAAGACTCGATTTCCAGGCGAAACAGGGATCTCTCGAGTAAGGAAGCCACACTTAAAAAGAAGATCGATCAGCTTGGAAAGGTGCAGGAGAATGTAGAGAAACTGCAGATGGACGCTGCCTCTATTAAGACGGAGATCCGCGGACTCTACAGTTCCTTTAGAGATCAATTCTCCAGGGAGCTTTCCGACTACGAGAACCGGATGTTCGATATAAAAGAGAACGCGAGGGACTTGAAAACCCGACTCCAGGAGACAAAGAGTGAGATAAAAAATCTCGGCCAGGTAAACCTCATGGCTCCGGAGGAGTATGCCGAGGTAAAGGAGCGTTACGATTTTCTCAGCGGGCAGCTCTCCGACCTTCAGCAGGCGAAGGAGGATCTGGAAAAGGTTACCAAGGAGATACGTACCGAGTCTACCGAGCTGTTTCTCGAGACCTATGAGAAAATTCGCAAGAACTTCCACTCCATGTTCCGGCGGCTCTTCGGCGGAGGAAGGGGAGAGCTGAAATTGACGGATCCCGATAATGTGCTCGAATCCGGAGTCGAGATATTTGCCCAGCCTCCGGGGAAGTCCCTCGAGAGTATCGCCCTTTTGTCCGGAGGGGAGAGAAGTCTTACAGCGGTGGGACTGCTTTTTGCAACCTACATGGTGCGTCCCTCTCCTTTCTGCATTCTCGACGAGATAGACGCGGCATTGGACGAGTCGAATGTAGGGAGATTTATTCAGCTCTTGGGAGAGTTCGGCAATAAATCGCAGTTTGTCATTATTACCCACAACAAAAAGACGGTTGCCGGAGCAAAAACCCTGCTCGGAGTAACCATGGAGGAGTCCGGGGTCTCTCAAATTATAGCCGTACGCATTGCCGGAGACCGGGAAGGAATAGACGTGGAGGATGAAAAGCCTGTAGGTATAGGCGAAGGGGGAGACCATGGCGTTTCTCACGAAGAGACAACTTAAGTTCTACCTTGTGGGTGTAGGCCTTGTAACTCTTCTGGCACTTTTAATTACCGCCGTTGTAATGCTCCTCGGCGGATCGGCTGGAGACTCCGAAGCCTCCGAACGAGGTGCCCGGGATACGAGGCCTGCCGAGACCGGAACGTCAACTGCGGAGGCTGAGATATTTTCTGCAGAAGAGCGGATAATGTCGCAGATGGAGGTGCCGGAGGAGTATAAAGAGCTCTTTGAGTCCCGGTGGAAGCCTTTTCGCCCCGTATACGAGAAGTGGAGCCCCAGCCAGATAGAGCCTTTTTGGATAGATCCAAAAATTATTGTAGAAGAGCAGCTGAAAAAGGAGAGTAACAGGGCGGTTCGCGACTTTTTGGAGGAGCTTCCCTGATGCGCGGGAAGTATCGGTTTTTTTCCGTACCGATTGTTCTTGCACCTTCTCTCTTCAGCGCGTCCTTCCTGTTCCCTGTAGTATTATCTATCGTATTGTCGGCATCCTGCAGTACCGTCGGCGACACCCAGGGGGACGGCCGTGAGAATGCGGAACAATCGGCACGCGTGGAACACCCTTCAGAACAAACCGAGGGCTCTCGGGAAGAGGAGAGTGAGGAGGAGCTTTCTCCAAAGCCGGAGGCTGCCTCCTCCGCAGGGTATGTGGAACCCGCAAAGGCACCTTCCGCAGGCTCAACGGAACAGTCTCCAAATGCTGAGGGCCTTCCGAAGGGAAGTGACCTTCCACAGGCGGAAACCCCCGACCCGGATGTGCCGCATATTATCCCCCCAAAACCCTCCACCCCGAATAATGACGGCCACGAGCCGGTCCGGAACCTGCCTCCGGCAGGCCGAATACCTCGCCTGCCTCCGATCCCCGCGCTACCGGAGGTACCCAAAGAAGTGGCTGCCACGGCGGAGGACGGGATCGAGCAGAGACAGGAAGAGGAGGAA
>JBKHFZ010000004.1:0-39321 GCA_046539925.1 Spirochaetaceae bacterium | reverse complement strand
CGGCAATTTTACGCTTTCTCTCGAGTCCCTCCATGTAGTCGTTAAAGAAGCTGTGAAATATGGTAGCCACTTCTACCATAATAAGCGAAGCGGGAATTCCCTTTCCGGCAACGTCGCATTTGATAATAGCGTATTTCTCCGCATCGTATTCCAGGTAATCGAAGTAATCCCCGGAGACTCCCTTTGCCCCCTCGTAATATCCGAAGAACTCTGCATATTCGGTAACTTTTTTTCCGGTAGTAAGCTTCTCTTTCCCGCTCTCTTCGAGGGGAATAAATCTTTTCTGGGTCTCCTTTCCAAAAATAAGGTCTTTTCGCGCCACCTCCGCTTTTACAAGTCCTTCGGTCATCTCGTTTATCGTGTCTGCCAGGATGGATATCTCGTCTCTCGATTTGATTTTTATTCTTTCGTTAAAATTCGACATATCATCGGTATCGCGAATTTTCTCCACTCCGGAAACCAGCCGCTTTATTGGAGAGATGATGATAGTTGCCAGGATAAGTGATCCTATTATGCCGATACCTATCGCACCGAGGGCTATGAGTCCTGTCTGCCTTATAAGAGTATCCCTGGAAGCGGTTATCTCTTTTCTGATACGTTCGGTTGATATGCCCAGGCGTACCATCCCCTGAAAATACTTACTCTCGCTGTCCGTCTCTTCGTATACGATCGGTCGATAGAAGATATACTCCTCGGGGCCTGTAAGAATTTCCTCCGCCACGAACTCGGGGCTGCTTCCCATCATGTCGCCGATTTCCACCAGCTCTTCGTCTATCCTTCTACTCAAACGGCTAATCTCATCCTGCAGCTCGTTTAACAGCTGCGCGGTATCCTGATCATCACTTCTTGCCATCTGCTGTGCCGCTTCGGAGGCCTGCTGCTGGAGTTCCTCTAGCCGGGCGGAGAGTTCTCCCAGATTTTCCTCGGCTTCCCGGTTAATCCTCTCCTTCATCTCCTGCGCGGTTTTACTAATCTCATCCTCCAGTTGCACCCCGCCCCGATCGAACTGTATCTCTCCTTCGGAATTTATCTCTACTCCTTCGGACCGCACTATCTTGTTCTCGATATCCGAATTATTAGAGGCCCACAGATAGTTGCGGGCACCCTTCTCCTCCACCTGAATATCTCCGCTCGGTGGGCCGGTAATTGTTACAAACCTTGCATCCTCCGCGGCGCTTATCTGAGAGGGCAGACGACCGAGTTCTATGGTGTTCTCCTCCGGCAGGAATTTCCGCGCCCCCGTATTTATACTCTCTATAAGCACCCTCGTGCTCTCCTGGAGCCCCTGGGTAAGATCTCTCTGTTGAGTCTCTATCATATATCTTCCCAAGGGCAGCGCCACGATAAGTACAATAATAAGTACAAGAAAAGTAACGAGAAGGGCAAACTTTATTCTAAGCCCCACACCCTGCTTCTTCATAGTCTTTAACCTCTCCTTCTTCTTCTCCGAGGGCAGTGCAGTGTTATGGATAAGAGCCTTTACTTCCAGCTGAAGGTCGTAGCCCTCTTTTGTCACCGCCGAAACCTTAAACACAGTAAATATCAGCAGCACAGCGAGCAGCAGCATTACTATAGCAAAGGTAATATTTCCAACAGAGAGAATATGCAGATCTCTGCGCTGCAGTTCATCCTTCTCTCCGGTAAGGATTCTGAAATCGCCGAATTTTACCGTCCCCGTGGACTCGAAGGTAAGTGTGTATCCGGTAAAGTACACTCCCCGCTTCGGATGTACCAGCCCCACTTTATAGGACCCTTCGTCGATATCCTCTATGGTCGGACCACTGATATGTCTGTCAGTCTCCACCTCATAACTGTCTTCCCCCGCGGGAAATACAAAATCGTAGGGCTCCTCTCCGTCTCTATCCAGCATAACCTGGGTAACATCGCCGCTTTCTGCAAAGCCCCGGCCGTAGATATCCATGTGGTACCTGTTAAGCTCGTCCTGCTCCATCTGGATTCGTGTAATATAGGTTACCGGAATATAGTTGTTCAGACGAAAGTAGTAGGTCTCCGCGGGACCTATATTACCCACAGTATCGACAGGCCGTACGGTAAGTGCCCACAGACCGTTGTCCATATTGCGAAAGGAAAACTCGTTATCCCGGGTAATCACCCTCTCGGGGGGATCCTTCAGATCAAAACTTTCGAGAGAACCTTCGTAATGTTGGCCGGCGAGGTACTGCAGTCTATAGGTGTAGCCCTCTATATCGTCCTCCTCCGGAGGATCCCACTCTATTGTGGCGGTATTGCTCGGAAAAAACCCCTCCTCGTTTGTCTCGTGTTCACGAAAAGATACCGGCGGAGGTGGTGTTGTATCTCTTATAAACTCAACCGTTGCAGGATCCGACCAGTTTCCCGCGTAATCCCGGGCTATTACATGAAAATACCACGAACCGTCTTCCTCCACCTCCGCACTGGCGACACGATCCTGCCCACGCAAAATTTCCATACTCTGCTCAGGCTTTCCCTCCGGGTCTCTGTCGACTGTGTAATTAAAGCCTGCAATACCCGAGGAGTCGTCGGGGAGATTCCAGCTTATTCGAAATACATCCTGGCCGGCCTTCTCCCCCGACTTGAAATTGAGCGGGCTGACAGAGGGCGATGACACACTCTTGTCGGGTTCGAGAAAGACCAGACGGTAGTCCTCGCGAAATGCATTTTCCCACACCAGATGAATCTCTCCTTCGAGCTGGAGAGGCTTTGGGAAGGCACTTGTACCGCGCATAATACTTACGTCCTGATCCTGCCACGAGGCCCCCTGACGGTGGGCTACAAATATGCGGTTTTCCCCTTTCCTGTCGTCAAACCACACGAGATATACCGTATCATCTACTACAAGGCTCTGGGGATCTCTGCAGTTATTACTCGAGTCGGTTACATTCTCCGGTTCTCCCTCCCACTCGCCGGGGTTCTCATTTTCCAGAAAGTATACCTGGGGAGGGGTATTACCCGCGTATCGACGCTCCCAGGCAAGGTAGATACTCCCGTCGTTTATACGCAGATGGGGTCTCTGGTTATCGTAGTTGTTCGGATCCTCGTCGTCGTCAATCTGTGTCTCTTTAAAATCGCTTATTCTCTCCGGCTTACTCCAGCTCATTCCGCCGTCGTCGCTCTCTACGGAATAGAGCTGAAAAAACCGGCTATCCGATGGAGAGGCCTGAAAGACCACGTACTCCTTTCCTTCGTAGGAGACGTGATGGGGCAGATAGATATAGGAGAGCTCCGAATCCCGTACCAAAGGTAAAAAATCCTTCCACTCTCTTCCGTCACTGCTGGAAGAGTAGGATATGCCGAGAGAGCCCGCTCCTATCTGGGTAAAGTCGGACACTCCAAAGGGACTCGTAACAAAGAGAAGGAGACCGCCGTCGTCTTTTGCAAAGAGTCGCGGCGCAACGGTAATTTCCGTATCTCCCTCTTTTCCCGCCGTCCCTATTTGGCTGAACTCATCCTCTTCCTCTTCGTAGGTATATATATCTATCCGCCGGCCCGTTCCCGCGGCGGCAATAAATATCTCCCCCTCCCCCGTAACGGCAAGCGAGGCAATGGAGACCATTTGTCCTGTATAGTCGTAGGGACCGATTACATCTTCGTAGAGAGTCCACTCCTCCATCTCCGGTGTTTTTACCGCCAAAGAGAGACTCACACTCTCTACCTCTCCGTCGCTGCGCTGAAACTCATGCCAGAGGATTACCGAGGTATCCCCTCCCTCCGCGGTAGAGGGAAAACGCGCGTTTGAGGGGACAAACACCTCCGGCTCCTCCCAGTAGAGCTGCTGTGCAAAGAGCACCGGCGGCTGTAAAAAGAGGAACCCCGCGAGTAAGAGAGTGTACACAACCACACTTTTCTTTGATGCTAGAGCTTTGATTCTATCCTCCTCTTGAGTTCCAGAAGTTTCGGATTCTTGGCGTTTTCCTCATCCTGCAAAAGCTGTTCCACCAGTGCGCTTGCCTCATAGTAGCGTGACTCTATAAACAGATTCTCCGCCCGCCGCATTTTTTGCTGATCCACGCTGGAGAGTACAACTCGTACACCGCCCCCCTGGCCGGACTGTATGCGGTCCTTTAGATTTATCGCCTCCTGAAAGTCCGGGTCCAGCTCTATTGCCTCGTTGAGATAGCTTACTGCCACGGGAAACTGAGCTCTTTCATCATCCTCTACAATCTGCTGAGCATCTTCATAGAGCTCCTCGGCTCTAGCCAGTTTTTCGGGATCCGGCGGGGGAGTACGTATCCCCGTCTCTATCTCGGCATCGTAGATAGCCTGTTCGAGGCCGTCTAAATCCGGTCTTATCTCTTCGATCTCCTTGAGCTCCCTGTAGGCCTCCTCCGGCACGGTCTCTATCTTCTCTTGTGCCGCGCTCAAGCGCTCTTGGATAATCGTATTAAAATCATCCGGCTCGGTATACTGGAGTATCCTCAAATAGAGAACTCCCGCCTCCTGGTTGTTGGGAAAAGGCTCCTTTATCATCTCTATTTTCTTCTCCGCCTCGCGAAATACCTCCATGGCCTCTTCCTCTTCTCCCCCTTCGTAGAGACTCTTCCCCCTCTCGTAATCCCTCTTTGCCAGATTAAGCACCTGCATCATATCGGGATACAACGGATCGGACTGCTCTATTGTAACACCGGTAGTGGTCTCAAGAGCACGCTGTACTCTATCGAGCCAGAGGGAAATTTCCGGTTCCGGCTCCGTGTGGGTAACCTCCCACCGTGCCTCCGCCCTCAGCAGCACCTGCTCGGCCTCTATAAATTCTTCCTGAAAAAAGAGGTTCTTGCCCCTGTTTATAAGCTCTCGTACCTCTCTTACAATCTGCTGATTCTGCTGATAGACGATCTCGTCCGCCAATTCGGGCACATCGTTATCCAACCTCTCTCTTACTCCTGAATCCTCTCTGTAGGAAAGGGATTCGGAGAAGGCGTCACTTGCCTGTTCGAGCTTATCACGGGCTCTCTCGAAGTTGTCCCTGTCAAGCTGCGTCTGGGCCTCCTCATATCTGAGCCTTCCCTCGGAAAGCGCCATGTCGGCCTCCCGATTGAGCTCTCGTGCATCCTCTACGATTGTGCCCCGCTCATCGAGTATTTCATCGATTCGCTGCAAAATATCCTCTGCCCTTCTCTTCTGCCGGGAAACCGGCTCTAACCCGCGCAACTCCTCCGGCTCCTCTTCGAGCTCTTCGACTATACCCTCCACTTCCGGCTGTATCTCTTCTATCTCCGATGCAAGCTCCTCCAGAAGAGATAGAGCCCTTCCCGGGTATTTAACCGTAACAGCCTCGGAACCTTCCACTACCTCATCTTCCACACCTTCGACATAGGAACGTCCCTGGGTGAGCTTCTCTTCGACATCCTCCATATACTCTTCCCGAGGATCGATCTGCAGTTGGTAAATCCGAGCCGCGAGTCTCCCCTGGCTGTTCCTGATATTCTCTATTCTATTAGAATAACTATCGGACAGGCCCGCGAGAATAGACTCCGCTTCCGTCGTTTCTATCCCCTCGGACTTGTGCTCCTCATACTCATTCCTCATCTGTGAAATCCTGGACAGGGTCTCCTCGAACTCCGACCTCTGTCCCCTTACCCCTTCCCTCGATTCCTCTATTACCGCAGGCTCTTCGGCCTCGAGTCCGCTCTCCTCCTGCCGCCTGGCCGCACGGGTCCCCTCCATTAAGCTTCGGTACTCTTCGGAGGCGGTGCGCAAGGCCCGAGACAGCAGCTCCTCGCTCTGAACTTTCTCTCCGGCAGGCCCGGTTTTTCGGGCCATTCCGTATTCCGACAGAAATTCCAGATGGCTTCTCCACTGCTCCAAAAGGCCCTGGTAGACCGATGCATACCCGTCGGCATCTTCAAAGCCCTCATATATCTGTTCGTACTGCTGCTCATCCTCTACCGTCTCACCCTCTCTATAGAGTGTAAGGGTGTCGTCAAAACCCTCCATCATCACAGGTTTCAAAACCTCGGTTATATCAAGCACCCCACTTGCTGCAGGCCTCTCCGCGGCACCGGCAATTCCGTCGGGTTGTTCGCTTGCCTCCCTTCCCTTTGCAAGAATTCTTACAGTCGACAGGTGAGGAACATCGCTCTCATCGTCTCTCTGGATTGTCTCCCTCAGGTTGTCGAGCTCGAGTGCCGTAGATACGGCATCGTTCCACAGCTCAAAAAGCCTTTCCAACTCCCCTTCCAATGCGGCGTATCTTTCCATCACTCTCTCTGCAGGTTCGGAATCCGCGGAGGCCGCCAACTCTTCCATTTGACCCTGCAGTCCGGGGAGCTGCTCCTGAATATCTCCGGCATACTCTTCGAGTTGCTCTTTTTGCGATTCCACCTGGTTCGAGACCACCTCTCCGTACTCATCCTCAATAAAAAGTTCCCTGTGGATAGAAAATCCGCTTAAATAGGTATCTATCGCCTCCCGATATTTCTCCTCTGCCAGCAAGTCTGCAGCCTCGTCCATTATACTTTGAAACTCTCTGTCGTTAACGGCAAAAATTATCGATCTTCGGGCTTGAGCGAAAGCTTCCATTGAGGCATCATTCGGATCTGCATCGAGCTCTTCGAGCCTTCTTATAACCTCATACGCCTCCTCTTCGACGAGCTCTTCCTCCGCCTCCACGTTGAGTATATCTATCAACTCCTCATAGGTGTCGTTATATCTTTCCCTCGCATCCCTTACTCTCTCCATCAGCTGCTCCGCCTCATGAAACCTTTCCGGATCTTCCCGCATAACCGTTGTAAGAAGCGCCATAGCGTCGTTGTACCGGCGCTCATCGATAAGCTCCTCCGCCTTCTCGAGTCTGGACTCACCCTCCTGAACTCCTCCGGCATACAACTCCCCCCAGCACGCAAAAAGCGCGGCAACCACGAGGAGAACGGTAAGTATATGACCTTGCGGCAATTGCAATCTATGCAGCCTCTACCCTCTCAATCTATCACATTATCGTCGAAAATGAAGATACTACTAAATTATCGGACAAAAACCGCCGGGTATACTGCTGGGGGCTAAAGTTTTTCCGGGAATTTTCCGTTTGTAATATTTGAACTGGAAATATTCCGATATCCATATTATATTGAAACTTGGGATGAAACCAACTGTTTGTCTTGTTATACTACTACTTTTTCTCTTTCTCCTTCCTCAGAGCGTATACACGGAGGATTTGTCCGATTTCTACTTCGACTACAGCTCCTTTGCCGACTCTCCCCTCTTCCGGGACCCGAATACAGGCCGTACGATTTTCCCCACCCTCCTCGTGCCGATGGGGGGAAAATACGAAGGAATGGGTACCGCCTACACCGCAGTTGCCGACGACTCCGGATATATAGAAGCCAATCCCGCGGGAAGTTCTCTTCTCGCAAAAACGGAACTCTCCCTGCACCACAACAACTGGATTGCCGATTCGAGCCTGGAGAGCGCGGTGTATACCGTAAGAGACAACAACCTCGGTCTTGGCTTTGCCGGGAAGTTTCTCTACCTCCCATTTACCGCTTTTAATGAATGGGGAGACAGGGATTCAAGGGGGTACATCTCTGAATCCGTTCTTACGGCAAATATCTCCTACAATTTTCTCTCGAGCTACAATTTTCACGGCATTTCCCTGGGAAGCAGCGTAAAACTCGGGTACAGGAATATTCCCTCCGCGGTATATCCCGACCAGTCCATATTTACTGCAATGACCGATATTGGAGCGCTTACCCGGTTTAACTTTCTCAAGGCCTACCCCTCCCGGGACAAGAACTTCTCTCTGGGAATTGCGGCGAAAAATCTCGGTTTACCCAGCGACGGGGAGCCCCTTCCGTCTCTCGCATCGGCGGGCTTATCCTACTCCCCCCTTCGGCCCCTTACCCTTGCCCTCGATATCAATTATCCCTTTGCCTTCTCCCTCCCCTCCGAAGAGTGGGAAAAAGCATACTTTGCCGGGGGTATGGATGTCCGCTTTACAGACTTTCTCTCCATACATTCGGGCTTTACCCACCGCGGCGGCAATCCCAGGTTCTCCCTCGGAAGCGGCCTCGAACTCGAAAAGATGAAAATAAATTTAAACTATACCCTCGATATGACTACCCAGTTACACAGCGCCGACCGCTTTAGTATCGAGGCCAATATGGACCTGGGAGACCGTGGAAGGGGTGCTGCCCAGGAGAGGCTGGAAGAGTACTACACGGCAGGGCTCGATTCCTACACTGAGGGCGATTATGAACGGGCCATCAAGTTCTGGGAGGCGGCCCTCGATATTGACCCTGCTTTTCAACCCGCATCGGAGAATATTCAAATTGCCGAGAAGTCTCTGAGCCTGCAAAGAACCATGAGGGAACTCGAAAAGGTCGAATAGAAGCTGCGCTCCGGCGCGCTTACCCGGGTTCCCGGGGCGACAGGGTGCCTTGGCGGTGTTCCGCAGGTTCCCGAGGCGACAGGGTCCCTCGACCCGGCAGCGACGGGTCCGGCCGGTTCAAAGAGAGAAGCCTGTCCACCGTAATCTGCAGAGCTCCCCAATCGGTCTCCACTTTGCCCTGCAGAACAAAAACCGCCCCCCTTTTCAGCACCCCGCTTAACCGTGCATAGGCTTCCGGAAAAAGTACCGTCTCAAACACCCCGTAGCTGTCCTCGAAGGAGACAAAACTCATCTCCTTGCGGTCTTTCGTCCTCACCTCCTTCTCCGTTACAAGATATCCGGCAATCCGCACGCAAGAGCCGACAAACCGGCCCAACCGTCTGGAGTCTATAAACGGCGGCGTGGCGCCGATAAAAGGGCTTATCCGCGGATAAAACACCTCGAGGGGATGGCTCTTTATAAAAAGACCGAGAAATTGCACCTCGTCCCGCATTTTTTCCGCTGAAGGATAATCCCCTATCTCACCGGGAAGCGGAGGCATCCCGAAAAGCCCCCGCCCTCGTTCGCGATGACAGGAGAGCCAGAAAAGCTGGGGCCTGGTGTACCCCCCGGAGATCGTGTCGAGAGTTCCGCTTCGGATGAGGGCGCGCAAGGACGCTGTGTCCGGAGCTGTTCTGTCGAGAAAATCGAGTATATCCTGGAATACACCTCTCCTGCGGCGGCTTTCTACAATTAACTCGGCTGTCTCCCTCCTGAGATCCCTTATCTGGGCGAGCCCCGTACGCAGACCGGCGCGATCCCTGTCGACGGTATAGGCGAGCTCACTCTCGTTTATATCCGGCCCGAGCACTGCGTACCCGAGCCTTCTTACCTCGTTTACATATACCTGGGGTGTATAGAAGCCTCCACGATTGTTGAGAACAGCGGTAAAAAATATAAGGGGAAAGTGACGTTTTACCCAGGCCAGCCGGTAGGAGAGGAGGGCGTAGGAGGCGCTGTGGGGTTTGCAGAAAGAGTAGCCCTCGAAGGAGAGAATTCCCCTCCACAGTTCTTCGAGAAACTCCCGCGAAAAGCCCCCGGCGCACCCCCCCTCTATAAAAGTCCGGTAAAAGGAGGCGAGTCCGGCGGCGCGATTTTTTTTTGAGAGCACCTTGCGCAGCCTGTCCGCCTCCCCCGGGCTAAAACCGGCGGCCGCCGCGGCAACCCTGGAGACATCCTCCTGATAGACCATTATGCCGAAGGTCTCTTCGAGCACCTCTCCAACGGCCCCGGGCGGAGGAGAAAAAGCTCCTCCCCGCAGCCTGCGCACGTACTCCTCTATGTAGTTGTTTGCCGCCGGCCGTATAATGGAGGAGGCGGCGACAAGATGTTCGTAATCTCCCCTCCCCATTTTTTGCAAAAGCTGCCGCGTTGCCGGAGATTCTATGTAGAATACCCCGAGGGTATCCCCCTTTTCTATAAGCCTCCTCGTCTCTCCGTTCTCGAGGGGGCAAAAACTCTTCCACTCTATACGGGTTCCGTAGGTATTGTTTATCTCCTCCAAAGAGTCGCGCAATACTCCCAGAGAGCGGTTTCCCAAAAGATCTATCTTTACCAACCCCGCATCCTCGGCCCCGTCCTTCTCCCAGGCAATTACTTCCCGCCCCATAGGGGTTCGCTGCACATGGGTATAATCGGTAATTGGACCTGGGGTAATAACTACACCCCCCGGATGAGTCCCTATGTACCTGGGCATGCCGTGGAGCACCTCCACAGCCTCCCGAAGCGCCGGGGGCAATTCATCCTTCCGTCCTTCCCGACGGAGCTGCTCGAAACGATCCTGCATCCCCTTCTCGTATCCCGAAACCCGCCCCGATTCCCTAAGAGCCGAGGGAGGCCGGAATGTTACATGGTCGGCAACCATCGCCGAACGCCCGGGATAGGTACGAAACACATAGTCCAACGCCGACTCGCGTTCGTCCCAGGGGAAATCTATGTCGATATCCGGAGGATCGCTCCGTTCGTCGTTGAGAAAGCGCTCGAAAAAGAGTTTGTGCCGCAGGGGATCCACGTGGGTTATTCCCAGGGAGTAGGAGACAATGCTCGCCGCCGAACTCCCCCTGCCGCAGGTTCGGGGAAACCTCCTCACCACATCGTGGACCACCAAAAAGTAGGAGGCAAAGCCCTTGCGGCGGATAATAGACAGCTCGTAGTCGAGCCGCCCCTTGATTTTCCCAGCCTTGATTTTCTCAGCTCTTTCGGCCGCGGAGTCACACCCAGCCCCGGCCGCGGAGTCGCGCTTCGCCCCGGCGGAGAGGTCCGCTCCGAAGCGCCGAGAGGCCCCCCGCAGACAGAGGCGGCGCAGAAGGGCACAAGCCCTCCCCTCATCCATACCGCGAAACAGGGGAAACACAAAGGGCCGGGGAACAGTAAACCCCTCCGCCTCCCGGACGAGCCTGCGGGCGTTTTCCAAAGCCTCGGGAACAGCGGAGAAATACCGGGAGATCTCCTCCGGTGCCGCCAACTTCTCCGCACAGGTAAGACCTCCGAAAGGGGGAAGAGAGGAGACGAGCCGGTTCTCCGCCAGAGCTCGCACCACCCGGAAGACCCTCTTCCCCTTCTCTTCGCAGTAGACTGCATCGTTAAACGCAAAAAGGGGAATCCCCAGCTCCGCCGCAACACGCCTCGTTCCGTCGCAGGGGTACCCGTATGCCAGACCTGCAAAGAGCCCGCCTCGGGACCGCCCCGCGGTCCCGAGGCGCCGAAGTGCCCCGATGTCCCGGATAACCACCCATAGCCCTTCCCATCCCTCGTGTACGAGCTCCTCCACCGGATCGTAGTCTCCGGAGGCGTGAAGCCCGGTGATAATTCTGTGTGCCCTCGCTAAGCCGCCCCTGTTAAGGCAGAAAAGAGTGAACACATGCCTTCCCCCCCTGTGTATAGCCGTTGCACAGAGAGCTTTAAGCCCCCGTTCCGCCGCCGCGGTGGAGAAGCGTACCAGTCCGTAAAAACCGTTTATATCCGCAAGCCCCACCGCAGAGGCGCCCATCTCCGACGCCCTGTCGCAGAACTCTTCGGGAGGTGTAACTCCGCAAAGAAGGGAGTAGAAGGAGCGGCAGTGTACAGGTGCATAGGGACTCGGATTTTCCATAACTACTATACATCTGTATAGCACTTTTTCTGCTGTACCGCAATCCCCGTTATGGTCTATACTCGTTTTTATGAAGTACGAAAAGCTTTCACCCTCCGGGAAAACACTTCCCCTGGGGCTTCCCCGCTACATTGAGGGAGACGGCGAAACCGCTGTCCTGGTGCTCCATGGATTTACCGGAGTTACCGACAACATGGGCTACCTGATAGACCGGCTCTCCGATGCAGGTTTTACCGTCTCCGCGCCCAGACTCCCCGGCCACGGGACGAATTCCGTCGATTTTCATCTTACCGGGTGGAAAGATTGGCTGAGGAGGAGCATCGACGCGTATCTTGACCTTCGAAGTACGCACAGCAGAGTCTACATTGCCGGCCTTTCTATGGGAGGGCTCCTCGCCCTCATCCTTGCAGCGCTCTTTGAGGTGGAGAAAATCGCCCTGTGCGCGCCGGCCGTTACGGTGCGCAACAAGTTTATCTATCTTACCCCTGTTTTACGGTTTATAGTGCCGGCTCTGCAGACGGGGTACGAGGAGAAGAGTAAGGACCCTCAGCGACTGTTTCTTGCAGATGAGTATTGGAGCAGGCACACCTCCTATTCGGTATACCAGCTCCTGAAGCTGCAGCGCCGCGCAATAAAACTTCTCCCGAAGGTTGCCGCCGACACAATTACCCTGGTATCGGCATCGGACAAGACGGTCCCGCCGAAGGCCGCGGAATTGATAGAGAGCCGCATCTGCTCTGTACGGAAAAAACGGGTAATTCTGGAGAGAAGTTCCCATGTAATAACGGAGGGAGAGGAGAAAAAGCGGGTTGCCGACGAGATTATCCGCTGGTTCGAGGCAGAGGGAGAAGCATAGCCGGAGGGAGCTTACTCAAAGTTCTCCTCATACAGCTCGATAATTCGGCGAAAGGGGGAGTTCTCCCTTTTAAGCTCCTTGGAACCTCTTGTTATCTTGCAGAGACTCAGCCCGAGTTCCCCTGCAATTTTGCGTTGGCTCATCTCCTCCCGCAGAAGCCGTACGAGGGCCCATCTTTTGCCCATCTCTTTTACTTCCGCAGGAGTAAAAAGGCTGCCGAGAAACTCTTCCATCAACTCCTCGTCTTTACATATCGCCAGTGCCCTCGATAGTTCGGCGAGAGGTCGGTTTTCATCCCAATGATTGTTTTTTTCCATGTTCCCATTAATATCACTAATAGATTTCCTGTCAAGTAAGGTTATCCAGGAACAGGAATTCGAAATGTGAAAGAGTAAACTCTTTCACATTTCGAATTACCTCCATACTTTGAGCCATTTTTCCTTCCTCTAACGGTTTGTGAGCATTCCAAATGTGAAGTGTGCCCAGCACACTTCACATTTGGAATTGCTGATCCAGGAACCCCTGCTATGAGCCCAGCAAATACTGATCGAACCTGTGTTCCATCTTTTTCGGTATCATTATCTCGGATATACACTCCAGGGCGTAATCGTCGGTCATACCCGCCAGATAATCACACACCAGATTCGCATATCCTCCGTCCACTTCTTCATAGAAAGTTCTCATCTTGAGTACGTAGTCTCCAAAACGCACGGCGAGGAGATTTTTTTCCGCCTTATAGCTTTCGTAGTCGAATCCCCCCCTCTTGAAAATATCGGAGAGGTATTCGAAGAGTGTATTGAGTACGCGCTCAAAGTATCGATGATAATCCGAGAGAACCGGATTGGTGTAAATATTCCGATAGTTAAACTCCTTGAGCTCCTGCATCGCGCCGTATGTCCGGTCTCCAAAGCCTATTGCCCCTGTCTCCCCCGAGGTTTCTATAAGATCGGAGACAAGGGTGCGTATTATCTCGCTGTTTGTCGTACCGAGTACGCTTGCCGCCCTGCCGGGAATATTCTCCTTCTCTATAATTCCCAGCTGTACCGCATCTTCGAGGTCTCTGCCCAAATAGGCTATTTTATCGGCCATCCGGACTACCGCGCCCTCCCAGGTTGAGGGATAGTGGCTCCGGTCTGTAAACGTCTCCAAATCTCTAAAGCGGAAATCCGGCCGTATAGACTGTTCAAACTTCTCTCCGCAGTGGTTAACAATACCGTCCCGCACCGCATAGGTAAGATTAAGGCCGCGTCCGTAGCCGGACAGGTAGTCGACAACCCTAAGGGAGTAGAGCTCATGAACAAAGCCGGGTAGACCGCTCTCTTTTTTTAAGCGATCCATAATTTTTTCGCCTACATGTCCAAAGGGTGTATGGCCAAGATCGTGGCCGAGGCCTATAGCCCACGCAAGATCGGCGTCTATATCCAAACCGCGGCACACTGCAGCGGCAATAGAGGCCACATGCATTACATGCTCTATTCTTGTACATATATGGTCGTTTTTGGGAGAGAAAAAGACTTGGGTCTTGTGTTTTAGCCTGCGAAAGGGGTAGGAATGAATAATAGCGGTGGTATCGCGGAAAAAATGGCCCCGTTCGTCCTCCTGCCGGGGGTGCCGTCTCCGGAGTAGTATTTTCTTGTCGAGTTCGTTTACAAGCCTTTTCATGAGGTTTAACTATACCACAGGGAGAAACAAACCCCAATAACCGCGGTTTTTATAGAAGCTTTTCTTTCAAATCTTTCAAATCATTTGATTTTTTTTTTGTTTACTCCTATGATTAGCGGATAAGGAGTACAGCGGTGTAGTTATGCGAGAAGAGATAATACTTATTGTAGAAGATGAACGCATTATTGCTCTTGACCTCAAAAAACGACTCGAACGCTTCGGTTTTCAAGACCCCACAATAGTCTCGAACGGAGAAGATGCAATAGAGAAGACCCGCGAACTCGGACCGGACATTATTCTTATGGATATTATGCTCTCCGGAGAGACGGACGGTATCGAGGCAGCCAAAACAATTAAAGACACCTTTAATATTCCCGTGATCTTCCTTACCGCCTACTCCAACGAAAACACCCTCGAGAGGGCAAAGGAGGCCGAACCCTACGGCTATATCCTCAAACCTTTTAAGGAGAGAGAGCTCTACACCACCATCGATATAGCTCTCTACAAGTTTAATGTAAACATGAAGCTGCGCCGCCAGGAACGCTGGTTCTCCGCCATTCTCCACAGCGTCGAAGACGGCATTATCGCCACCGGGAAAGAGGGGCTTATCCAGTTTATGAACCCCGTGGCGGAGAATATAACCGGCTGGAGCGAGGAGGAGGCCAAATCTCACAGGCTCGAGGATGTGTTTTCCATAATAAGCGGTAGAGATCGAAATGCCATGGCTCTGCCGGATATCCGCGAAGACGGAGAGGACAGCTTTCCCTTTATTTTTAAGGAGACCCTTCTTAAAAACAGGGAAGACAAGACAATCCATGTGGAAGGTTCCTACGCCGCCATCAAAGACAGAGACGGCTCGGTAGACGGGCAGGTACTCGCCTTTCGGGATACCACGGAGATGCAGCTTCTCAGCGAAACCATCAACTATCAGGCAAGCCACGATACACTTACCGGCCTTGCGAACAGGGACGAGTTTTCCGACCGCCTCTCTCTGCTTATAGATGAGGCCAAGCAGTCGGAGCGACACCACGCCTTTATCTATCTCGATGTAGATCAATTCAAGGTGGTAAACGATATTTGCGGCCACACGGCGGGGGACGAGCTTCTGTTAAAGACCACCAATGTAATACGGTCGGTGGTAAGGAGCAGCGATATAACCGCTCGCCTCGGTGCGGATGAGTTCGGGATACTTTTAGAGGACGCCACCCAGGAACAGGCCATGGAGATATCCAGGAGGCTCCAGTCGCGGCTTAAAGAGAAAAAGCTTATCTGGGAAAAACATGTGTTTAATATCAACACCAGTATAGGCCTCGTTATGGTCGATTCCCAGAGTAACGACCTCCATTCCGTCCTCGCAGCGGCGGACGACGCCTGTTTTATCGCAAAAGAGGCGGGGGGCAACAGAATCCGCGTATACAATACCGAGGAGAACCTCTTTATAAAACGGCGGGGAGAGATGGAGTGGATAAGCCATCTTACCCAGGCTCTAGAGGAGGACAGATTTGTCCTCTACCACCAGCCCATAGCCTCTCTCAAAAACGGAGCAGCCAGAATAGAGAAGAGCGAACTCCTCATCAGAATGGTGGATACCGAGGGAAATATAGTAATGCCCGGCGACTTTATCCCATCGGCGGAGCAGTACAACCTCATGCCTTCCATAGACCGGTGGGTGGTGCAGACGGCGTTTAAGTCCTTCACACTTCTTATGGACAAATTCGGGAAAAAGCGGATTCCCTACCTCTTTACCATCAACCTCTCCCCCCCCTTCCTCGCCGAAGAGACCGCCCTCGACTTTCTTTTTTACGAATTCAAGGAGCATAATGTTCCCCCGGAGAACTTCTGCTTCGAGATAACCGAAACCGCCGCAATAAGCAATATGAAAACCGCGGTAAATTTTATCAAGGAGCTCAAGAAAACCGGCTGCACCTTTGCTTTGGACGATTTCGGCAGCGGATTCTCATCCTTCAACTATTTAAGACAGCTTCCGGTGGACTACCTCAAGATCGACGGCACTTTTGTAAAAAACATGCACGAGGATCATGTAAACCACGCCATGGTAGAGGCTATTAACAGCCTCGGACATTTTATCGGGATAAAAACGATTGCCGAATTTGTCTCCTCCGATCAAGTTATTCCTCTCCTTCAGAATATAGGTGTAGACTTTGGGCAGGGATACCATATCGGAAAGCCTTCCCCCCTCAAAGACTTTGTAGAATCCTTTACCGGAGAGTAAGTTTCTATATCGGAGGGTAGACTCCTTTCCCATAAAGTGGGGATACCGGAGAAGGGAATACCGAAGAGCCGAAAGCCGGCATCTACCCCCTCTAAAAGGGGCCGACCATAGTGCGGGGGTCAAGCACCCCCTCGAGCTCCTCTCTCCCCATAACCTTCTCCTCCAGGGCTACATCGAAGAGCGCTCTATTCTCCGAGTATGCTCTGTGGGCAATCTGCGCGGCCCTGTCGTAGCCTATGTGACGGGCAAGAGGTGTTACCAGGGCCAGACTCTCGTGCACCCATTTTAGACATCGCTCCTCGTCGGCCTCCATGCTCTCCACCGCCTCCGTGCGAAACCGTCTGGTAATCCGGGCGAGCAGGTCGATACTCACGAGAAGTTCGTGGGCAATAAGAGGCTGCATTATATTGAGCTGCAACGGTGCGTTTTGAGAGGCTACAGTAAGGGATGTGTGTTTTCCCATAACGAAGGCGGCTGCCTGCAGCACCATCTCCGGTATCACCGGGTTTACCTTACCCGGCATAATCGAACTGCCCGGCTGGAGTGCCTTGAGCCTAATCTCTCCAAACCCTCCCCGCGGTCCCGAGGAGAGCAGTCTCAAGTCCTGGGCAATTTTCATATATACCACGGCCGTCTCGTTAAGGGCCCCCATTACGGCAAGGCTCTCGTCCCTCGCCGCAATTCCGGCAAAGCTGTGTCCGCCGCCGAAGGAGATGCCGGTCCTCCGGGAGATCTCCCACACCGCCCGCTTTGCAAAGGCGGTACTCGAATTGAGTCCCGTCCCCAGAGCCGTTCCTCCGAGGGGTACATAGCGGCACTCATCGAGGGCCGGCTCCAATCGGTGTGTTACCCTGCGAACCTGCTCCCTCCACCCGGAAATCTCCTGACCAAGGGTAATAGGCACCGCATCCTGCAGGTGTGTCCTGCCGAGCTTTATCACCCCGGAGAACTCCCTCTCCTTCCTCTCGAAGGCCCGCTGCAGGGAAGTCATCTCGGATAAAAGACGCTTTCCCTCAAGGCGGCAGGCGATATTTATGGCGGTGGGAATTACATCGTTAGAGGACTGCCCCTTGTTTACCACATCGTTGGGGTGAATCTTCCCGCCGGAAGTCTCTTTTTTTCCCAATAACTCGCCGGCCCTTCGGGCCAACACTTCGTTTATATTCATATTCCAGCTGGTGCCGGAGCCGGTCTGGAAGACGTCCACAGGAAACTGATCGTCGAACTTCCCCTCCAGTGCCTCTTCGGCTGCACGGATTACCGCTTCCGCTTGCTCGGCCTCCAGGTTTCCCGCATCGAGATGCGCCTTTGCCGCCGCCAGCTTTATAAGCGCAAGAGCCCTTATAAGCGCCTGGGGAATACGGTAGGGAGAGACATCGAAATTTTCCGCCGCCCGCTGTGTGGATGCCCCCCAATAGGCATCTTCCGGTACTTCCACACTTCCCATAGAATCGTGTTCTCTTCTTGTTTTTCCTTCCATTTATCTGCTCTCCAACTTATTATGCAAGGTTGACAGAGACTCTATTAGCCTCTACTGTCGAAGGACGGCAATGGCGAAAAAGAATCTCTCGGCGAGTATATATACATCCGGCCTCATCATTACGGGACTAAAACATTGTGGAAAGAGCTCCCTCGGCATGAGGCTGGCGCAGACTCTCTCCCTGCCCTTCTACGACCTGGACACCCTCATTCTGGAAGATATCTCCGGGGAGGGCTATCTCTCCGTCCGTGAGTTGTATCGTACCGCGGGGCGTTCAAAATTCCAAGAGCACGAATTGGCCGCCGCGAAGAAACTGGCGGGAATAATGGAGAATACCGCGGCGGTGGCGGCCCTCGGCGGCGGGACAATAGAGAACGAGAAGGCACTCGGCATGCTCCCATCCCGTGCTCCCCTTCTCTACCTGCACGTGGAGGAAGAAGAGCTTTTTAGAAGAATCTCCGCTTCGGGTATACCCCCTTTTCTCGAGGGAGACAGGAGGCCGGAGGAACTCTTTGCGGATATCTACGCCCGGCGCACCGTTTTATACGAAAGGGCGGCCGACGCTCTCCTCCATCTTCCGGCTCAGCCGCTTGAGAAAAATTTTAGCAGATTATACACTTTTCTTACCGCTTCGGACCGACAAAAAAAGACGAACGGCACCGGCGGGTGCGGCTAAGGAGATTTTTATGGCAGGCAGCAGCTTCGGCACCCTTTTCAGAATTACCACCTTTGGAGAATCCCACGGCCCCGGCCTCGGTGTAATAGTGGACGGTGTCCCCCCCAATTTGGAGTTGTCCGAAGAGGACGTACAGAGGGAGCTCGACCGAAGGAAACCGGGACAATCGTCACTTACCACCTCGAGAAAAGAGATGGATACCGTCAATTTTCTCTCCGGTACCTTCGAGGGCAAGACCACCGGCACTCCCCTTGCCATGGTGCTCTATAATACCGATCAGCAGAGCGAGGCCTACGAGCCGATTAAGGAACTCTTCCGCCCCGGCCACGGGGACTACACCTACCAAAAAAAGTACGGTATACGCGATTGGCGCGGTAGCGGCAGAGCTTCCGGACGGGAGACGGCGGCGCGAGTAGCCGCGGGGGCGGTGGCCAAAAAGATTCTCCGCCTCTGGGGAATAGAGATACATGCGTATACGATAAGAGCCGCAGGTATTGCCTGCAGCCGAAGAGATATGTCGGTTATTGAAAAAAACCCGGTTCGTGCCTGCGACTCCCAGGCAGCCGCGGCAATCGCGGAGAAAATAGAAGAGCTCAAGGAGAGAGGCGACAGTACCGGCGGCATTGTGGAGTGCTCTATTTACGGAGTACCGCCGGGCCTCGGAGAACCGGTATTTGACAAACTCGATGCCACACTTGCCGCGGCGGTTGTCTCTATTGGATCGGTAAAGGGCATCGAATTCGGAGCAGGTTTTGCCGCTGCGGATATGCACGGGAGCGAACACAACGATCCCCTCGAGAAAGCAAAAGGGGATGAAGGAGAACCCAGGCACGGCAGCAACAACAGCGGGGGAATCGAGGGAGGCATAAGCAATGGAGAGGAAATTCTCTTTCGGGCAGCGGTAAAACCCACATCCTCCATCTCCATACCTCAAAAAACCGTGGATGTCCACGGAAAAGAGCGCACTATTGTAACGGAAGGGCGGCATGATCCCTGTATATGTCCGAGAATTGTACCGGTAATAGAGGCCATGAGCGCACTCGTGCTGGTCGACCTTCTGCTGCAGCACCACGCGGTTTCCGATTTCCACTCGGTTTCCGATATCCACTCGATTTCCGATATAAGAAATAGAAAAGGAGCAAACATATGAAAATAGGGTACTATCAGTATGCACCGGAATTCGGCAACCTGGAGGAGAACCGGAGACGCATTGTAGAAGCGGTTCGCAGCAGCGATGCGGACCTCCTTGTTCTCCCGGAACTGGCCACCAGCGGCTACTACTACCCGGATACAGAGACGGCATACCGTCTGGGAGAACCGGTACCGGGCCCGACCACCGAGGCAATTGCGAAGGCCTCAAGGGAGAGCGGGATAAGCACGGTAATCGGGATTCCCGAGCTCAGAGACAATACCCTATACAACAGCGCCGTTATGGTAGATTCCGGAGGAGTGAGGGGAGTCTACAGGAAGGTATACCTGTTTAACGAAGAGAAGCTCCACTTTTCCCCCGGAACCGGGGGTTTTTCCCTCTTTGAGGTAAAGGGTGTAAAAATCGGCTTGCTCGTATGTTTTGATCATATGTTTCCCGAAGCTGCCAGAACTCTCGCCCTCGCGGGTGCCCAGATAATTTGCCACCCCTCAAACCTCGTCCTCCCCGAATACGGTCAGCTCACTACACGGGTAAGGGCGCTGGAGAACCGGGTCTTCTGGATACTGACAAACAGACACGGAACCGAACAGGCAGGGGAGAACTCGCTTACCTTTACAGGAGAGAGCCAGATAGTGGATTCGGCGGGAAAGGTTCTTGCAAAAGCCGGAGCGGGTTCCGACCAATTGATTTCCGTAGAGGTGGATCCGGCCAAGGCGGAGAATAAATGGGTCACTTCTTATAATCAGCTCTTCGAAGACCGAAGACCGGAACTCTACTCTCTCGGCTAACTCTACGCTACAGGCTAAAGAGAAGAGGTGCGGCTAACTGTCCGTGCCGCTTCCTGCCCCCTGGGCCTTGTTGTGGGGCTTATACCGGATATACCCGTTTGCTCTTTTCGATTCTCTTTCTAGATGCTCTTATCTCGTCCCCGTAGTCGTCAAGAACCCAGCTTAGCTTCTCTTTTAGCACATCCAGACCAAACTCTTTTTTCCCAAGGTCGAAGTTGTAGTCCACCCTTTCCCGGCGCTCCTGCGGGTGCGTCAAAATCCGATAAATCTCCTCAATTGCCTCCTCGGGGATAATGAGCTTGCCCTTCCGGTCGTATCTATCGCGAATCTCTATATTCTTAAAACCGACCACCTTAATATCCGTTTTGTACACCAGATACTCGGTGGTAACAACCGGAACCCTTGCAGCTATAGCCTCGAGCAGGGCATTTCCAAAACCCTCCCAGACAGGAAGGTATGTAACAAGGTCTGCGTTTGCCAGCACATCCCGGTTGGTAAACCGTATTCTCCCCTCCTCGTCTGTACATCTCTCAGCCGTCACCCGGTCGGAGATGAGATAGAGGGGAATAGCGTAACCTTCGGCAATTGAATTGATTTCATCTATATAATGAATATCCGGCTCATCCCCCTGGTACAGACTGATAATAAACTTTACCCGCTCTTGCAGTTCTGGATATTTACTTATCAGCCTGCCTATCAGTTCGAGGGAATCCTCAATCCTCTTGCGTCTTACGACTCTCGTAGGTTGGATTACCAGAATATCCTCTTCGGAAAAACCGAGTTCCTCTCTAAAGCGGGAATTATACTCATCCTTGCTTACAGGTGTGGAAAAGTTTTCGCAGTTGGGAATAACCTTGGGCAAAACCCGCTTTATGGAACGGAGGATATGTTCGGCATAACTGGAGAGAACCACATGTTCCAAGCCGGGGTCGGCGGGGGGCATAATGCGGCCTAGAAGCTGTTCTATATAGTTGCGGCTAAAACGGCTTCGCTCCCACCAGAAATCGTGGTGATGGAAGATCGTTGCTACCCTCCTCTGGGTAGCGAGCTTGTAAACAGCCATTCCTCCAATGAGCGACATGGGCATTGCATTGGTATTCTGGGCGACAATTACGTCTATAGAAAAATTCTGGATATAGGAGAACAGCTCGTTGGCAACTGTATTACCCTCGTGCTCCAAATCTTCGATAATCTGCTGTTTTCTCTCCGTACTGAGTCTCGGCGGATTGTTCTGGAGATACGGAAACACCTGACGTTCGTACTCGAGCTGCTTATCGCTTGCGAAGCGTATCTCTTTTACCGTTATTTGATGGTCGACGGGAATATCGACCAGGGGAGCCGCGTACCGGCCGGCGAAGGTGTACACTTCGTGGCCGAGTTCCAGCAAGACCCGAACCCACTTGTCCACCTCCAGAGAGACACCGTCCACATCTCCCAGTTTTCCACAGACAATGCCTATTGTAAAAAGATCAGGAACTTCCTTGGACACTCGGTTATCTCCTTGAAAAGAGTACAGTCCTTATATGTGTATTGACGAGTAGAGAGGGCCCATGGTTCCTCTCCAGCGAGGATTCTTCGAAGACATATCCTCGGCGTAAAGAGGCGGTGTGAGATGGTGGGTATCGTCCCCGATAATCTTGAATATATAGCTGCACAGCCAACGGGCAAGCTGCAGTACCACCATTTTGTGGCGCAGCCTTCCCTGCACATCCCTGTTAAGGATATCCGGGATGGTGCTGGTTGTTACTATCTCGTCGAGAACCTGACTGTTAAGATTTACCCTGCACTCACGGCTCGAATAGAAGTGGGTAACAAAGAACACAACCCTGTGAGCGCCGGCTTTCTTGAGGAGCTTACACGTCTCCATTATTGTATTTCCGGTTCTTACCATATCGTCGATAACCGCAACATCCTTGCCGGCGAGATCTTTGAATCCTATCTCGGATTGATCGGATATGTGTATCTCCACTTTCCTCTCGTTGGAACGCTGTTTTTCCATGAAAATGAGGGGCACATCCTTGTTGCCTATCTCTTCCCTCACTTTTCCCGCAAATTCAAGCGCCCCTCCGTCGGGGGCGCAAAGGACCAGAGAATTTACGTTAACCACATCGGAATCGTGAATATAGCTCGCAAAAAGGTCGGAGGGAAGCAGATTATGGAACCTGCCGTCAAAACGGTCGAGAAAGATCTTCTCTACAGACACCGAGTGGTTGTGTGCCGTAATAACCTCGTCTACCCCGGATTTTTTCAGCAGATCCGCGTAGAGCCGCGCCGAGAAGGGCTGTCCGTCGAACTTCTTCTGATCTTTTAGGGTCCTCGGAGTTCCGGGACACCCCTGCTCCTTTCTGGGCCCCCTGTCCTGGGCGCTGTAAAAGAGATTGGGCTCGAGGAGAATTACCTTCTCCGCGCCGTTATCCTTCGCCGCCCGGGCAATAAGAAAATTTCTCATAGCAAGCTCATCTCGGGTATTCATCCCCTGATTGGTGCTTATGAGCAGGATCGTCTTGCCTTTAAGCTTATACCCTATGTTGTCCCAATTCTCTTCGTCAATAATAAACCTGGGGCAAAACTCGGTATTGAGAAAACTCTTTAGCGAAATAAGATCGGAGTAGTCTTCCTCCTGCCGTAGATGATGTCCCACATCCTCAACCACAGGATTATCGGCTACCGAGCCGATAATTATCATGTTTTCCATACAATCCCCTCTTGTTTAGAAATATTTATGCTACCCAATCTCGTGGTCCCTACCTGCCTACTATTTTATATTTTTTTATTGACATTGGAAAGTATATTAGCCATTTTTTTTTCGAACTGCCCTTTACCTTATCCCCGCTCATACGTGCACCAACGTCTTGAAAGAAGCTCCACTATTCTCTACTCTTGGAAATAATGGCTTCCACCGAAAAAACAGGCCCGTTGATAGTACAAGGCGACAGCAGTATACTCCTCGATGTGCATCATCCCTCGGCAGAGGAAGCAAGGGCCGATATAGGTCCTTTCTCCGAACTGGAAAAATCTCCCGAACATATGCACACCTACAAAATCACGCCCCTCTCTATCTGGAACGCCGCTTCGGCGGGTTACAGTGCAGAGGATGTGCTCGACCGCCTCTCCAAGTGGTCCAGATTCGATATTCCGGAAAACGTAATCTACTCCATCTCCGACATAATCGAGCGTTTCGGTAAACTTGTACTTACACCGGTGGAAGGTGAGGGCAACAGACTTCTGCTGCGAGTGGAGGACGAGGCTGTGCGCACCGAAATAGAGTGGAATCGGCAGGCGATGAAGCACCTCTCTCCGGCGGAGGGAGGTTTTTTTGTCGATCTTCTCGACCGCGGTACAATAAAGCAGATACTTATAAAGGCCGGTTATCCGATAAAAGACGAAGCTCCCCTGAAAGAGGGAGAACCCCTCAATATAGAGTTGCGAAACCGTACCGGCGACGGATACGATTTCCATGTACGCGACTATCAGAGAGAGGCGGCGGAGATTTTCTACGGCAGGGGAAAACCGGGAAACGGCTTCGGCACCGTTGTCCTTCCCTGCGGGTCCGGCAAAACAATTATCGGTCTTAAAGTGATGGAGCTTGTCAAAACCTGCACCCTTATTCTTGCGCCCAACACCGCAGCTGTACACCAGTGGATAGACGAGATAGACGACAAGACAAATATCGACCGGGAATGGATTGGAGAGTACACGGGAGAGAAGAAGCAGATACGCCCGATAACGGTGGCCACTTACCAGATTCTTACATGGAGAGCAGACAAGGAGGGAGAGTTTCCCCATTTCGGTCTTTTCCACTCCCGGCCATGGGGCCTGATTATCTACGACGAAGTTCATCTCCTGCCGGCTCCCGTCTTTCGAGTAACGGCGGAGATACAGGCCCTCCGCCGCCTCGGTCTTACCGCCACCCTGGTGAGAGAGGACGGGAGAGAGAAGGATGTCTTCTCCCTGGTAGGGCCCAAACGCTGCGACGTTCCATGGAAAGAGCTCGAGCAGAAGGGATGGATTGCCGAGGCGGTGTGCAACGAAATACGCCTTACCCTGCCCCAGGAGAACAAAATTTCCTACGCCACCGCCGACAGAAGAGGAAAGTTTCGTATAGCCGCCGAAAATCCGAGAAAACTCGACATCGCCCGTCAGCTTATTGCAAACCACAGGGAAGATCAAATTCTCGTTATCGGACAGTATATAAATCAGTTAAAACGAATTGCCGAGTCCCTCGATGTCCCGATTATTACCGGAAAAACCCCCAACGCAGAGCGGGAACAAATCTACAACGATTTCCGTTCCGGAAAACTGCAGGTTATAGTTGTCTCGAAGGTGGCAAACTTTGCCATAGACCTTCCCGACGCTTCCGTGGGAATACAGGTCTCCGGCACCTTCGGCAGCAGGCAGGAAGAGGCCCAGAGGCTCGGGAGAATCCTCAGACCCAAAGAGAAGAACTCCTACTTTTACACCCTCATCACCCAGCATACGATCGAAGAGGAGTACGGGCTCAACCGCCAGAAGTTTCTTACCGAACAGGGCTACAAATATCATATAGAGATGTGGGACGGGTAGATGATGAATGAAGAGTATCAAAAAATTGAAATAGACGAGTGGAAAAGATCCATGCTCGAACTCCCCGACGAACTCTTCTTCTCAATTATGAGGATTTATCTGGGAGAGATCCGAACTCCCTTTCACAAACCGGCACTCGTCGACCGTCTCTCGTCTTTTCTCAGCCACCATAAAACGGTTCAGAGGATAACCGCCCTCACGGACGAAAAAGATACGGTATTTCTTACCGCCGTGAATATTCTGGAACGACCGCACATAAGCGATCTCTACGCTCTTTTTGAAGAGGAGACGGACTATTTTTCCTTTCACGGACGTCTGAGAAACCTGCAGGAGAGGCTCCTTGTATACCATCGCCACTCCGACGATACAATTGCACTAAATCCGCTTCTCGAGCCGTCTCTACGCACCTATGTATTAGACCCCTCACTCCTCTTTGAATTCCGGGAGATAGAAAAACCCCGGAAACCTGAGAATGGAGGAAAACAGGGAGAAGACAGGATAAAGCCTCTCATATCCGAGACGCTCCTCTGGGCTCTTATCTGCTCTCTTTTTACCGACGACAATATCCTCAAATCCGACGGCACCCTCAAAAAGAAGAGCAAGAACAAGCTGGAACACCTTTTTTCCGGTTACGAGATAAAGGGGGGTCCGGAATTTATAATTAGATGCGCCGTTCAACTGGGGGTGCTCGAACCGAGAGAAACCAGACTTGTACCTAAACAGCATCTTATCGACAAGTTCGCAGGCCTAACAAAAAAAGAGAGAACAACAACAATATGGGCCGCCTCGTGCTTCGGTTTTTCCGCAGAAAGATCGAGGGAACCGGAAAAGTCTATACCCGCCGAACCTGTTTCGCCGGTGGAACTCAAGGGGCGTGCGCATATTCTCCTCTCCCTTCTGGAGACCATGCCGGACTCCGCAATTTTTACATTGGCTGGAATTCGTCGGCTTATTCGGATAACCGCCTTTTTTTCCGGATCAGACGAGAGGTACCTTCCCGTACGTCCGGAGGATATGGTCGAACTCGGGATCTTTATAGAGATAGATGAGGGTGTTCGTCTCTCATCAGAGGCTCTAAAGGAGCTGTACGAAGAACCCACCGCTCAGCCGCTTCTAATACAACCGGATTTCGCGGTGACGATAAAACCTCCCCTCGACTTCAAAACTGGCATCCGTATCGGCGAGCTCTTTGATATCCGCTCTTTCGATGTATATCCGCGTTTCGAGCTGACAAAACACTCCTATACCCGCGCCCGCAGCCGCCGCTTCGGCTACGAAGAGCTCGTGCATTTTCTCAAGGAGAACTCCGACACCCCTCCCCCCCATAACATTCTTGTAACTATCTCCGCGTGGGAGCGCTCCTTTTCCGGGATAAAGCTTTACGAGGGGATTGTACTCCAGGTAGACGAAGAGCGCTCGCATCTTGTAGACCATACTCCGTTTCTCCAGGAACATATACTCCACTCTTTCGGACACGGCATCTATCTGCTCGACCCTTCGGCGGTAGAAGAGTGGACAAAGGCCCTCGAAAAAAGCGGCATAGAGCCGCTGCCCCCCATCCGCAGGCCGGGAAGCGAATCCGGCGAGGGCTCACAAGAGCGTGACTTTACATCCAGCGAGAATACTCGTCCCGCAAAGGTACTCTCTCCGGAAAAACTCTCCCCCCCGCCCGAGCAGAAAGCCTCCGGCGAGGAGAGAGAAAAGAGTATAAAAGAAGAACTCGGCAAGACTACGGAAAGACTCGGGCTGAACGCGAACCAGAAGAGGGAGATACTCAATTTTATAGACAATAAACTTGTGCTCTTTCCGGAACAGATAGGTCTTCACATACTCAGCGGAGAGATTACCGAGGCAAGGGGAATAGATTACTCCGGGAAAGTTCGTATTGTGGAACAATCGGTATCCAACAGTCATGATCTGCTGGAAATTGTTATACGTATGCCTACTGGAAAGCCGAAGCGGATGCTTCTCCTCCCGGAACGGCTCGAGAAGGGGGACAAAGAGCTCTACGTAAACGGAAAGGAACTTCCCAACGGAGAGATGCAGAGAGTACCGGTAGGAAAAATCAGCTACGTCAAACGCTGGAAAAGCTCATTATTCAGCCATCGGGAGGATTCTTCCCCCCGGTAAATATCCGAAACTGTGCCTCCGCCTGCCTGCGCAGCATCTGCCTCCCTCCGAGGGTTCTACACCCCTCTTCCTCCGCTCTGCGAAGAAACTCCGTCCTTTCCGGGGTATAGATAATATCATACACCAGCTCCCTTCCGGTAAACCGGTACCCAGGCAGGGGGTCACCCTTTACATCCGGTTCCATACCGACACTTGTTGTTTGAACAAGAAGATCATAGGGACCTGAGCTGTTTACCTCTTCCGGCGTAACCGCCTTACACCCGGCCTCCTCTGCCAGCCTTTCCGCCTTTTCCATGGTACGGTTGCAGATTTTCACGTCCACTCCCCTGTCGCAGAGTGCATGTACCGCCGTGCGCGCCGCTCCACCGGCACCTATAACAAGAGCGCTGCGTATACTCTCCGCCTTTAAAAAGGTGTCTAAAGGAGAGAGAAAACCCTCATAATCGGTATTCGTTCCGATCCACTTACCCTCTTTTCTATACACGGTGTTGCACGCCCCAATCTTTTTTACCGGCGGTTCGAGTCTGTCGAGAAGGGGAATTACCGTCTCTTTGTGGGGAACAGTAACGGAGAACCCCTTTACAGGCAGTATTTCCGCGAGCTGGAAAAAGGCCTGCGGGTCATCGGTTAAAAACGGAATATACACAGCGTTGAGTCCGAGGGACTCTATCCATCTGTTATGGATACTCGGAGATTTTGAATGGCCCACAGGGTTTCCGATAATTCCGAAGACCTCAGGCTCTTTATCGGGAAAGTCCGGCATCCTTACCCCTCCGCACTTCTCTATCCACTCCGGAGTTATATATCCCCAGAGAGAACCGAGTCGTTTGTAGAGAAGTCGGGAGAAGAGCGCGTATTCCCCCTCTCCGAGAATCAGTTTTCTCTCTATATGGGAGAGCCTGTCCGCCGAGCGGCAGAGCTTTACGGCCTCCTCCACTCCCCCTAAAAGGCAGTCCGCCCTAAGCACGCCCTTCTCCGGCCTCGAAAGGGCTCCGGAGAGAAGTGTATAGGCGTCCTCCACCTGTTCCACAAAGTCCCCCGGCACTCCGTTAAAATAGAGGGTATACATTACACCGCTACCGGAATCCACCACCTTCTGTAAAAACCCTGTATCCGAAATCAACTCGGGCTTATCGATACCTATATAGGCTGCACCCTGCTCCGCGGCGGCGAGGAGAAACTCCTTCTCTCTTTCGTTTTGCCGTTGCATGCCGGTCCCGAAACTCTTCAGAGCCACCGTCACCGGCAGATCCGTGGACGAAATCATCCTGCCTGTTTCGCCCATCCCGGAGGTGTGACCAATATCTATCTGTATCTCCACCGACGAAACAAAGCTCTTCGAACGCTCAACTGCGGACTCGATGCCTAAGCTGTTGTGCGAAGCTTCCCTCCCGTTTAATAAAAGACAATACATTCCTGTTTTACTCCAGTCGGCTCTCGAGGCTGCGCAGACGGTCTCTCAGCTCCCTGTCCTCCGGCCGTGCCGCCACCGCCTGCCGCAAGTAGCGAGCGGCCTTCGCCGTCTCCCCCCGCTCGCTGTACAGTTCGGATATTCGAATCAATGCCCGTATATTCTGCATGTTCTCAAAAAGCGCAGACTGCAGACTTTCGATACGCTCGTCGATGTTCTCCTGCACCTCGCTTTGGTAATAATAGAGGAGACTCCTTACCTCGGAGGAGTCGCTTTCGGAAATTCCCGTATCCGCGTATTCCAGCAGCCTCTCCTTCTCCCCCGCCGCAACAAGAAGCTCGAGATACAGATCGACGGCCTGTCTCCGATCCGGGAACAGCTCAACTATTTTTTCCGAATACTCCAGTGCTTTTTTCAACTCCCCCTCTCCTCGGTAGAATCTTACCGCAGTCCGAAGAGTAGAGTATTCTTCCCCTGAATACTCGAGAAGCCGTTTCAAATACTCCTCCCCCTCTTCCCATTTCTCAATACGGATAGAGACATCGAGGAGGGATGAGAGAAGTTCCATATTATCAGGACTCTCATTCCACTTCTCAGAAAGAACTGTATACGCCTCTTCCCCCCTTCCGGCATCCACGAGAAAATTCGATAGAAGCAGGGTAAACTCATAATTTTCGGGATATTCGGAAATTCCCTGTTCGGCAACCTCCTCGGCTTTCTCAAACCGCTCTTCCCTCAGAGCAACTCGCCCGCGAACGAGGAGAGTTTCGGCGCTCTCTCCTCCCTCCTTCTCGAGGGCATTGGCAAGCCTCATCGCTTTCTCGACCTCTCCCATCCTCTCTAAAAGCACGGCCCTGTAGAGCAGTAAATCTCCATCATCGGAGTAGCGGGATATAGCTTCGGATAAAAGAGTATCCGCTCTTTCGTAGCGGCCTATGTTGATAAACACTTTTACGGTGTTTCGGATAACATCGCGCTCTTCAGGAAAATCCTCCAGAAGATCCTCCGCGTAAGGGAGTACTTCCAGAGCTCTTCCTCTTCGCTCCCCTATCTCCACCGCGTCGAGAAGTGCAGGATAACACGAAGAATCTTCTTCCGCGATGCGGATAAATATATCCGCCGCTTCTTTCAGTTGGCCATCCCTGCGGTGCACAACTCCCCTCAAATAGAGAGCCAGAAGAGAATCCGGGTTTATCTCTACAAGGTCTTTTACCCTTTCTCCGGCTTGAGAACGAACTTCCGAATCTTTACCCGTAAGCAGGGTAAGCGAAGAGATAAGAAGGGTTAAAAAGGAAATTTCCGAAGACACTATATTCGGATTGGTTCCCTCTTTTACCCCGGCAAAGAGGTTATTGTACACACTCCCCGAGGGAAGACTTACTTCGTACTCCAACGGTTCAAGATAGGGATATACAATCCGCCGTATATTAAGGGCCGCATAGGCTGTCTCCGCCCCGCGCTCGGTGGTCTGAAGATCCTCCGATGCAAGAAGTTCCAAACCTTCTTCCAGGTATTTAGGAGTACCTCGATTTATAAGATTGCGTGCCCTTTCATAAAGCTGAGCACGACGACGTATTTCTATCTGGAATTGATCATTCGGTTCTTCCGCTTCTTCTGTTCCCGCACATCCCGACAATAAGATTATAATTACCAGGAACAGAAACACCGGTTGTTTCAAAATATCTCGGTTCTCCCATACGTAAAATTATTTAAAAGAGGTTCTCGAACGGACTATAAGAGTGTAGCAGAACCGTAATCACTTGCAAACCCTGATTTCATATGATAAATTCTGCCTTACTAATGAAGAATGCATATCTTTCCACCCTGGTGTCAATAATCGGAATTCTGCTGCTTACAATCGGACTTTTTTTTTACCTCGGCTGTCAAAAAGAGGGATCTGAAGTTTCCGCATCTTTTCTTCCATTTATAGTGGGAGATGAGGAACAGAAAAACGAGCTATCCCTCCTCTTTGCCTCTCTGGACGAGAAGTCCCTTAGCCCGGAGAACAGATTTATAATAATCCAGGAAATAAACAAAATTCTTCATACGGAAAACAGAGACACTCTTCTCAACCTTTTTCTTACCACCTATGTGGAGAATCATAGGGGCGACCCCTTTAACGGATACTATCTGCTTATTGTCGCACGCAACTATTTGGAAGAGGGGGCGGAATCTTTTGCGGTTCACTATTTCGAGAGGATTCTAAAAAACCATCCCGATCTATCTGTTGACGATCGCTCAATCCACTTTGTCTGTTTACAGAATCTTATAGAATTGGAAGATGACCCGGAATTGAAGGTAAGCTATTACAATAGTCTTCTCTCACGATATGGTGACAAAATTCAAAAAGGTCCAACCTATTACCATTTGGCAAAGACCTACGAAGCACTGGGAAAGTGGGAACTCGCCATACAATCCTATAGAAATTTTCTCAACTCAGGAAATTATGATGTAAAGGGTGTTCCCAAGGCGGAAGAGCAGGTTAAGGAGATTATCGACTTCTACGACTACAAAGACAAAAACTGGACTATGGAGAGCCTCGAAGATTTGGTGGATACCATAAAATATGCAATTCGCACCCGCAATATATCTCTATTGAACCGCTACAGAGCCAAGGTAAACTTTTTTGCCGTCTCGTGGGAGGAGAATAAGGCGGACGCCAACCTCAATTTTTTGGAGGGGTTAAATACTTTTCTAAACCGCAGAATATACTATTCTTCAGAGCTCGACCTCGACTCCAACGCGCAGGAGGCGTACCTGAAAACCTGGGGGTGGTCCTACAGAATAAAGACCTGGTATCTCTACTTCCGCAAGATCCACTTCCCCTCCGACCCCGATATTCACGGTCAATGGGAATGGGGCGGTATCTATTTCGGGGAAAAGCCCTTTGCGGGAACACAGTTTCCCAATTAATACCGCAGTCTTGGTCTAAAGACGGACCCTATTTGTCGATAATAAGAGGGATGAAAATGTCACCACCGGTAAAGAACTCGATCTTTGCTCTTTTTCTCCTCCTCGTACTCTCGAGTTTTCCCCTATTCGGAGAAACCTCTGCAGATTTTTCCACGAACCTCTCTGTAGAGTGGAGCTCCGGAGAAGCCGAGCTTACATTCACATTTCCCCTTTCGGAGGAACAGGACCCCTCCCCCCATGTCAGGAACAGGTTTACTCGAAAAAGCAGGTCCGAACTCGGTTTCTCTTTTGTAGAAGAGTTTTCCAGGCTTCAGTTAAACTCCCGCCAATCCATAGGAGATTTTCTCAAGAAAAATCCGGAAAGCGCTCTCCCCCTTAACGCCGTCGCTAAAAGGTATACCTCTTCCACATCCTCCTTCGCCCGGGATTATTCCGAATTCCGGATAACCTACTCCTATAGTCTCTATCCGCATATTATTGAACATCTCTTCTCCCACACATCCGCATCTTCCCCGGACCGACTTCTCCGATACGTACCCTCCGGCTCCTTCTCCGGAATCGTTATCTACGTGGAGAAAGAACTTCCGGTACACGGTACTTCCCGTGCGGAAAATATAGTCCCCTGTCTTTTTCCGAAAATATACAACGAACATACTGAACTCATTGTCTCGAAGGAGATGCTTCCCCCCGAAACCTTAAAGGACTGGGGAATAGCCGGCTACTTCCCAATAGATAAAAGAGAAGACCTCTCATCCCGTATAGGAGATGTGCCTCTCTACATAAAGGCAAAAGCCCTGTTTGGAGAAGCGCCTACCGATATTATTATTCCCAACGAAGGAGCCGACTCCATGCTCTCTACAGAGCACACAATCCGGTTAATTACCGAAGGGAAAATAGCTATAGTCTACACCCCCCAATCACATTGACTACTTCCCTTTATATGTTTTATATATACACCATGATCGAAAGAAAACATTATTCCATTTCGGCTTCCATCTTTGCAGTTACGCTCTTTACTCTCTTCTCCGCCCTGTGGGCAGGCTGCGGTGGTGGTCCGGAGGGCTACGGAGTGGTTCTCCTCTCCCCCAATGATCAATCTATAGAAACCGGGACACTTGTAGCCGTGGAAGAGTCGAGTTCTCTTCAGAAGACTTATACCGTATCTCCTCTCGAGGAGGAAGGAAGTATTAAAGTCGATCAATGGAGGGTGGAGTTTTTCGAAGACAGAGAAGAAGCGCTCTCTTTTGCAAAAAAATACGAAGATTACACTAGCATATACGGGGAGAATATGCGCGACGGCTTGGCTGTAAGGGAAAATCCCTCTGCAGACTCCGAACGTCTGTACAGAATGAGGAAAGGACTGGAAATCAAGATTCTGGAGAGGGTTAACGAAGAAGTTACCGTCGGTTCCAATACAGACTACTGGTACCGTATTCTTACCAAAGATGGTGTTTCCGGTTACTCCTTTGGACACTACCTCGATATTTACGACTCCGAGGCCGAACAGGAGGAAGAAGAGGAACCGGACCTCTCGAAAATAAAGGAGGTACTCTCTCGCACATACAGACCCGCCGACTTCGAGGAGATGATGGATAAGGGACATATCAATCTGGAGAAATTCTCCGACAGGTACGGCTTTTTACCCGATCCCGAAGAGAAGCGTTTTACCGTAAGGACCTTCGATTACACCCACTCCTTCGACTACGAGGAGATAGAAAAAATTGATGAAGATTCTTACGTCTTCCTGGATACGGATGTAGAGCTGAAAATAGAGGACGATGATGAAATATCTCTCAGCTACAGAAAAGACGACAAAAACCGCTCCCCCGAATTTGTCTTGATAGACGATCTTGATACAATTCGAAAAGAAGAGCGGGAGAGAAGAGAAACCCTGCTGGAGGAGATTGTCGAATCCGGCCCTTCGTATCACAGCAGTGCCTACGGCACCCTCTATTTCGAAGCAGACGGTTCTTTCCGCTGGGAGGGGTTCGAGAGGCTTGTCCCGAGAATCCTCTCCTCCGCCGAAAACTCCGAGGGCAGGCTGAGGTTTGATCATTTTATCAAAAGCGATGTCGGCGGTTCGTACACGGGGGCTTGCGCGTTTCGGTTTGATAATTCAGGGGGCGACCCGCCGGTATTCCTCTATAATCTGGAAGAGGGAAAACTGACCCTCGAATACGTCTCTTCGGATAACATAGAGGATAAAGTGGTCGAGCAGCGCAACGATTCACCGATTATTATGGTCTTTTTCTCTCAGTCATGAAGACCCTGCAAATGTCCTCGGTCTCCCTTGCCTTTGGAGACGCACAAATTCTGAAAAACGCGACAATTACCCTTACCACGGAAAGCAGGGCCGCCCTTGCAGGGGGCAACGGTAGCGGTAAAACTACCCTCATGAAAATCATGGCCGGGATCGCCTCTGCAGACAGCGGCACATTATCCAAAACTCCTGGAACACGTATATCCTATCTTCCCCAAAGCGGAAGAGAGTTTTTTGGGAAGACCCTGCATCAGGAAGCGGAGACCGCTTTTACAGAACTCCACTCTCTCCTCGAGGAGAAACACCGCATTGGAGAGAAGCTGGAGCACAGCACCGAGTACAACAGAGAGACCGAAGAGCTTATAAACCGTCAACACGAGATTGAAGAGCGGCTCCTGGACAGCGGGTATTATGTGAGACACACGGAGATAGATAGAGTCCTAACGGGGCTTGGATTTTTGCGTACCGACTTCCAAAAAGACTGTGAGGCATTCTCGGGGGGCTGGCAGATGAGAATCGCCCTGGCAAAGGTACTTTTAGAGCATCCGGACATTTTACTCCTGGACGAACCGACTAACTATCTGGACTACGAAGCGCGAAGCTGGCTGGAAGAGTTTCTCTCCTCCTATCACGGAGGATATCTCATAGTCTCCCACGACAGATATTTTCTCGATGTGACCGCCAACGAGGTATATGAGCTCTTTATGGGAGAGGTGCACAGATACACCGGCAATTACTCCTCCTACCGCCTCAAGCGGAGCAGAGAGATGGAGGAGCTGAAAAAACGCTACGAAGAACAGCAGGAAGAGATAGCCCGTACCGAGGCCTTTATACACAAGTTCCGCTACAATGCATCCAAGGCTTCCCAGGTGCAAAGCCGGGTTAAATATCTGGAAAAAATCGAGCCGATCGAGCTGCCCGATAACATGAAGACGATCCGCTTCTCCTTTCCCCCTGCGCCCCACTCGGGGAAAAAGGTGCTCGAAGCGGAGAACATCTCCAAGTCCTACGGAGAGCATACCGTTCTCAAAGATGTGTCCCTGGAGCTTCGCAGAGGAGACAAACTCGTGGTAACGGGAGTAAACGGGGCGGGAAAGAGTACGTTGCTCAGGATTCTTGCAGGAAGGGATACAGACTTTACCGGCTCCGTTACCCTCGGGACCGGAGTAAAGACGGGCTATTTTTCCCAGGAGCAGAGGGAGTTCGAGACATCCTCCGCTTCGGTTCTCGACACTATAGAGAGAGACACCCCTATAGACCGCATACCGGAGATTCGTTCCCTCCTTGGGGCATTTCTCTTCCGGGGGGACGATGTGTACAAAGCGACTCATGTGCTTAGCGGAGGAGAGATGAGCCGCCTCGCCCTGCTGAGGCTTCTATTGAAACCCCACAACCTTCTTGTTCTGGATGAACCGACAAACCATCTGGACATACACTCCAAGGATGTTCTTCTGGAAGCTCTAAGCGGTTTTACAGGCTCCCTTATCTTTGTATCCCACGACCGCTATTTTATTGAGCAACTGGCCACGCGAGTCCTCGAACTCGGCGAGAATGGACCCAAGGAGTACACCGGCGACTTCTCCTACTATCTGTACCGAAAGAAGAAAGAAGAGAAGAAGAAAGAAGAGGAGGAGTGGACCGAAGATAAAGGTGGCGAGGTGAAAAACACGGAGGTGAAAGCCGCTAAGGTTCAAGACGGGAGGGTGAGGGGTGCACAAAAGGCGGAGAGCTCTTCCGAAACGCAGCCCCCAGCCCCCCGCTCCAGGCAGACAAAGACAGACTACACAGAGAATAAGCAGAGAAAAAACCGTCTCCGCAGTCTCCACAAGAGCGAAGAGGAGCTCCTCGAGCAGATAGAAAAGCTGGAAACCGACCACAAGGAGCTGCAGACCCGCCTTGCCGAGCCCGAGGTATACTCCGACGGCGAGAAAACCCGGGAGGTCCAGGGAAAACTCAAAAGCAAAGAGAATGAGCTCGAGGAGCTATCCCATAGATGGGAAGATTTGGAGTCGGAGAAGAATCGTATAGAGGAGGAGATGTACGAGTACTAGATCCTGTTCTTCAAACACCCTTGTTCTCGCCTCCGCGTCGCCCCGTAGAAGAGACCTGCTCAAGCAAATCGGTATGAAATTCGAGATTCTGCCCTCCCCCTTCGAAGAGTATTTTGACGGCGCTCCTCCGGCCGCGCAAACCGAACGCCTGGCAGAGGGCAAGGTAAAAGCACTCATCTCGAGCCGCCCCGAGCTCGCCGAAGGTTATATCCTCGGCGCAGACACAGTTATAGATTTAGAGGGCAGAGTCCTTGGAAAACCCGACAGCCTTCAGGAGGCGGACACCTATCTCTCTCTCCTCTCCGGGAAGACCCACAGGGTGATAACATCCCTCGCTCTCTCCTGCCCGGCTCGCAGCGGCACACCGACACCGCACACCGGTACACTGCCGCCGATCTATCTGGAAACGGAGATAACCGAAATTACCTTTTCTTCCCTTTCGAAAGAAGAGAGGCGGTGGTACTTATCCACGGAAGAGTGGAAAGACGCCGCCGGCGCGTACCGTATTCAGGGAGCCGGCGCTCTCTTTGTAGAGCATGTGAGGGGGTGCTATTTTAACGTTATGGGGTTGCCTCTCCACCTCTTTTATGGCATGCTAACGAGGTACGGTTACGGCCCATTACAGGGTTTAAAACCCGCAACCGACACATCTTCCGCCGTGTAATCGGCGAGAAATACGAGAAGGAACAGGCGGCAAGGCCCGGAGCCCGGCCGCTGGAGAAGGAGGACACTCTTGTCAGTAGTTACAATGAAGAGCTTGCTCGAATCGGGAGTCCATTTCGGGCATCAGACCAAGCGGTGGGACCCGCGGATGAAGAAATACATCTTCGCCGAACGTAACGGGATCCACATTATCGACCTGCAGAAAACAATTACCGCCATCAAGGAAACCTACGACATGATCAGGGATCAAGTCAAACAGGGCAATTCGGTACTTTTTGTGGGAACAAAGAAGCAGGCGCAGCAGGCCATCGAGCGGGAAGCCCAGCGCTGCGGAATGTATTACGTAAATAACCGGTGGCTCGGTGGAATGCTTACCAATTTTTCCACCATCAGAAAGTCGATCCTGCGGCTTAAAAAAATTGAAAAAATGGAAGTGGACGGAACTTTCGACAACCTCACCAAAAAAGAGGTCTCCAAGCTCAACAAGGAGCGTTTAAAACTCGAGAAAAACCTCGGGGGAATAAAGGAGATGAAGGAAGTCCCGGGGGCCATCTTTATAATCGATACCAGAAAAGAGTCGATTGCGGTGGCGGAGGCAAAACGTATGGGTATACCCATAGTTGCCGTAGTGGACACCAACTGCAACCCCACGGATATCGATTATCCCATCCCCGGTAACGACGACGCTATCCGCGCCATATCTCTTTTTACCAAGGTTATTGCCGATGCTGTTATAGATGCGGATAAGGAGATAGGTATCCAGATTATAGAGACCCTCCAGGACGAAGAAGAAGTAGCAGACGAGACTGCAGCTTCCGAGGACGAAACGGAGGCACCTGCCGAGGCGGAAAGCAAAGAAGCGGTTACAGAGGACGCACCTGCGGCAATTGAAGCTTCGGAAGACTTTGAAACCGTAAGTGTTGCAGAAAGCATTCAGGACAAGGCCGGAGAAGAAGAGGATAATTTTACCGCAGAAGAGTACTCCAACTATCAACCCAAGGAGGCGGAGGAAGAAGAGAAGCCCGCCGAACCTGCGGTAAGTCCTGAGGAAGAGGAGTATATCGAGGAAGAGGATAAACTCTACGAAGAAGACGAGTAGAGTAAACCCACGACGACTGCCGCACAACGGCACAGGAAAATATAAAACAAGGAGTATATTGTGGATATAAAAGCAGCCGATGTAAAAAGACTCAGGGAGAAAACCGGCGCCGGAATGCTCGACTGTAAGAAGGCGCTTACCGAAACCGGGGGCGATTTCGCCGAAGCGGAGAAAAAGCTCAAAGAGATGGGCCTTGCGGCGGCGGCTAAACGCAGCAACAGGGCTACCGAAGAGGGGCGCGTGTTTACAAAGGTCGGTAAAGACCGGGCGGCGGTACTCGAGCTCGCCTGCGAGACCGATTTTGTCGCAAGGAATGCCGATTTTATAAAACTCGGGGATAAGCTTCTGGAAGTAATTATCGAAAAGGGGCTTACCGAGGTAAACGACGAGCTTAACGAGATGGTAAAAGATACCATCAGCACCATTAAGGAAAATATGACCCTCAGACGGTTCAAGACACTCTCTATAGGCGAAAACGAGATGGTAAGCGAATACGTTCACGGAGAGGGGTCTATAGGCGTTCTTGTAAAGCTCAAGGGCGATTCTCCTGCCACTCTTGAACACGAAGCGGTAAAACAGCTCGCCTTCGACACAGCCCTTCATATTGCGGCTTTTAACCCGCTCTATCTCGATACCGACAGTGTCGACGAACAGTACCGGAGCGAGCAGGAAGGAATATTCCGCACACAGGCGAAAAACCTCGACAAACCGGAACACGTTCTCGAAGGCATTGTAAAGGGGAAACTGAAAAAACACTTCTCCGAAATTTGTCTTCTCGAACAGGGTTTTGTAAAAGAGGAAAAGAAAAGCGTTGCCGAGGTAGTAAAGAGTGTTGCCAAGGAGGCGGGGGGAGAACTCTCGATTGCGGAGTTTGCCTATTACCGCGTTGGTGAAGATTCGGAATAGACCGGTTTACGAGGAGGAATATATGAAGGAAATTATTAAAGACGCCGAAGAGCGAATGAAGAAGAGTGTGGCCACCCTCAAGGATGAGTTTAACTCTATGAGGACCGGAAGGGCATCAACCTCGCTTTTCGACAAAATCAAGGTCAACTACTACGGCCAGCCTACCCCTCTCAACCAGGCAGCCACAATCTCCGCCCCCGAGGCGCGGCTTATCGTTATTCAGCCGTGGGACAAGAGCCTTCTCGGCGAGATAGAAAAGGCTATTCAAAAATCCGAACTGTCGGTAAATCCCAACAACGACGGCAAGGTTATACGTATTAACATCCCCCCCCTTACCGAGGACCGCAGAAAAGAGCTGGTAAAAGTTGCAAAAAACACCGCCGAACAGAGCAAAGTTGCCATTCGCAATATAAGGCGGGATGCAAACGAAGAGCTGAAGAAGAGACAGAAATCCGGCGACATAAGCGAAGACGATGAGAAACGGGGCACCGACGAGATTCAGAAACTTACCGACAAATATACCGAGGAGATCGACACCCTTCTTCAATCAAAAGAGCAGGAGATAATGGAAGTATAGTGGAACGGGAGAAGAACCCAACCCCCAATGCACACTCCATACCCGAACATGTCGGTATAATAATGGACGGCAACGGGCGTTGGGCGGAGGAGAAGAAAAAACCGAGGGCCTTTGGCCATAAACACGGAATCGACGCGGCTAAGAGAATAATAAAGGCAGCCGCGGAACTCGGTATATCCTACGTAACCCTCTACACTTTTTCCACGGAAAACTGGAACCGCCCACAGAGAGAGGTAAACTTTCTCATGCGCATGCTCGGCCACCATATGAAGCACGATACGGCTTTCTACCACGATAACCACATCAGGCTTCTTCACGCGGGTGATATAGAAGGACTTTCCGCGGAGCTAAGGCGGGAGATCCTCAAAAGCATAGAGGCGACCAGGGAGTACTCGGCAATAGCCGCCGTACTGGCTATTAACTACGGCGGCAGAGACGAAATTACCAGGGCTG
>JBKHFZ010000003.1:0-39808 GCA_046539925.1 Spirochaetaceae bacterium | reverse complement strand
GGCTCGGCTCATAGCGAATCCGATGGCAAGAGTTGAACATCCGGGAGTCAAACTGATACTGTAAAGAAAGGAAAAGGGGGGGATAGTATGGCATTTAATCCAGATAATCAGGAACTCAAGTTTCCGGTACGAATGGTAATGAAGATAATTACGGATATGCCCGACTCCAGCAGCGAACAGCGGTTGCGGCTGGAAAAGGTGTTTAATACCCTTCTCCTCGCCCCCAAAGAGTGGAGAGACAAAACGAGCGGCAAACAGAAATACATGAGCTTTACCACCACCGTGTATATCCAGAACCGGGAGCAGATGTACACTCTTTACGAAAAACTGCAGGAACTGCCGGAAGTTAAACAGGTTCTATAGGAAGGGTTTTACAGGCAAGGGGTTCCAAGAAAAGGCGGCATTTCAGGAATCCCCTGTTTTGGAAATCGCTTCTGGAATCAGAATATTATCTCCCAAAAACTTGGGCTGTGTGCGAAACACATACACATCGAGCATTGCCTTTACCCGTGCAAAGAGCTCGCGGACCATTACCTTTAGCCCCATGCTGCCGGGAACTCCCTTTGCGGAATAACCTACAGCGTCTATCTGGTAATGCTCTGCTATAAACACGGCCCGCCGGTTATGAAAATTCTGGGAGATAATAGTTACCGAATCCTGCCCAAAGACCTCCCTGCAGCGCACCACCGAGTCGAGGGTTCTAAAACCGGCATAATCCAGATATATCCGCTCCTCCGGCACCCCTCTTTCGACAAGCTCTCTATGGATATATTTGGGTTCGTTGTAGCTTACAAGAGAGTTATCTCCGCTTGCAAGAAGATAATCCACCTTTTCTTTTTTATATAACTCCACCGCGGCGTCTATACGGTAGCTGAAATAGGGGTTCAGCCCCCCCGCTGTAAGATATTTACTTGTACCAAGGATCAACCCCACTTTATTGGCAGGCATATCGTCAGGTTCGCTGTATAATCTCCCCTCGGAGGCAGCCTTTATGTGGTAACTGCTGTATGCCGTTACCAGAACAAGGAGGATAAGAAGAGTATTACCGGCTATCAGCATCATTTTTATTCTTCCAACTCTTCGTCTCGGTTCTTTATTCATGGTTATATCGATGGAGTATATGAAAATCGCGGCGGTATATTCAAGCCTCCCCGTTCTTTTTACTGTCTTGAATCGGCTCTCTGTTAATGATACAGTCTCTCCATGGAAACAATGAAGAGAACCGCAACATGTGGAGAATTGACAAAAACCCGGGAGGGGGAGACGGTAATCCTCAACGGGTGGGTACACAGAACACGGGACCACGGGGGCATACATTTTATAAGCCTTCGTGACCGTTACGGTATAACACAGATTGTCGTAGATGAAGATGCGGAGGAGGAGATAAAAGAGACGGCAAAGGAGCTTCGACGGGAGTACTGCATAGCGGTAAAGGGCACCGTACGGGCCAGGCCGGAAAGCATGGTAAACGCAGATATGGCCACAGGCCGCATAGAAGTGGCCGCCGAAACCCTTACTGTTCTTACCACTTGTGAGCCCCTTCCATTTTCAATAGACGAGGAATCCGAAGCCAAAGAGGAGTTGCGGCTCACCTATCGTTACCTCGACCTGCGCTCTTTTTCCATGCAGCGCAAAATCAAACTCCGGGCAGACACCACCTTCGCGGTCCGGGAATACCTCACCGGTCGCGGCTTTATGGAAATTGAGACACCTTCCATGATCAAATCCACCCCCGAAGGAGCGCGGGATTTTCTCGTTCCGAGCCGGATTCATCCGGGCCGCTTTTACGCCCTGCCCCAGAGTCCTCAGCTATTCAAGCAGATATTGATGGTCTCCGGATTCGACCGATATTTCCAGATTGCCCACTGCTTTCGGGACGAAGACGCCCGGGGGGACAGGCAGCCGGAGCACACTCAAATAGACATGGAGATGAGCTTTGTCTCCAAGGAGGATGTCTTTGAGGTTGTAGAGGGGATGATGTCCCACATCTTCAAAAAGAGTCTCGACGTGGACCTGGAGACTCCCTTTCCCCGGCTGGCGTATAAGGACGCCATGAATCTCTACGGGAGCGACAAACCGGATCTCCGCTACGGTATGGAGATGCAGGACTTCTCCGAGATTGCCGGAAAGAGCAGTTTTAATGCGTTTAAGGGCGTTATAGAGAAGGGCGGTACGGTAAAGGCTCTGGTGGCACCCGGATGCGGGGAGTATTCGCGAAAACAGATAGAAGAGCTCGAAGCTTCTGCAAAGGTCTACGGGGCAAAGGGACTTGCCTGGATGAAGGTAGGCGACAGCGGAATCGAGGGGGGCGTAGCCAAATTTTTTGCAGAACTGAGCGAGGAAATTATCTCGAGCCTCGGGGCAAAGCCTGGAGACCTTATTCTTGCCGTTGCCGACAAATGGAACACCGCGTGCACAAGCCTTGGCGCGGTCCGCAGCTCCCTTGGGAAAAAACTCGGCCTTACCGACCCTTCGGTATTCAAGTTTTCCTGGGTAGTCGACTTTCCCCTCTTCGAGTGGGACGAAGATGCCCAGCGCTGGGGAGCAGCCCACCATATGTTTACCATGCCCCAGGAGCAGTATCTGGACAACATGGAGGAGAACCCCGGCGAGGTTATGGGCGATCTCTACGATTTGGTGTGCAACGGCTACGAACTGGCCTCGGGTTCAATCAGGATCCACGATCCTGAGATTCAGAGGCGGATCTTCAATATTGTCGGTTTCTCGGAAGAGGAAGCGGAGAAGCGGTTCGGTTTCCTTCTCAAGGCTTTTCAGTACGGGCCTCCCCCCCATGGCGGGATTGCACCGGGACTGGACAGGCTGATTATGCTGATGGCGGGTGAAGAGTCGATTAAAGAGGTTATTGCCTTTCCAAAGAACAATGTGGGGGCCTCTCCCATAGACGACTCCCCCTCCGAGGTAGACGAAGAACAGCTAAAGGCCTTGCACATTAAGCTCGACCTGAAGGAATAACTAATAGGCCCCGTAGGGAACCACCTCATCTATCTTGAGCTTCATCCGCACTTTAGAGTGGTAGCCTCCGGCGTCTAAACGCGTATAGGGCGGATCGAGAAACAGAACCTTCCCCACTATCTCCCGCGGTTTGTTATACTCCTTTGGCCTCAAATACGCCCTGAGCCCCTCTTTTACCGCCTCTTCGAAGGATAACAGTTTGCCTTGAGGACCCTTCGAGAGTGAAACACTTCCCGAGGCGGTTACCGAAGGGTATGTATTGCTTTTCCAGGAATTTCGCCGCCTTATTTGATGATCCTTAAGATCGTAGCGGATCCGTACATACAGACGACCGTCGGCAGCCCGTGTGTCGAGAGCCCTGAGCCCGGGGTCTCCCCGCTCGATCTGCGCAATCGGTTCAACCACGAGCCGTTCCTCCATACCCCTCGCCCTGTCCAGAGGGGTATACTCCACCTCGTACCCGTAGAGCATTGCCGAGATAACTACCCGCGCCTCCTCCAGTACACGCCTTATCGCTTCGTCCTCGGAGAAGGGCTCGAGGCGGCCCTCCTGCCGGAGACCGTCTTCAAGGTTCGGTATAAGTGTTGTGTATTCGGTCCACAGCTCCATAACCAGCACATCCTCATCGAGGGAGTAAGTAGTGCCGGTAAAGGGGATAATACACAAATAGAGCAGCAGGGCAGCCGTTTTGGGCCACCATCTCACCGCTTTGCGGCTCTTTTCGCTGCTCCTTTTCCAGCTCTGTTTAGGGCGATGCGGCCTAAGCGCACCTACTACCCTAGGCAGTTTGTGTGATGGGGATGCCGGCGTTTTCATTGATTATAGTATCGACGTTTTCCCGGGTTCTTTTAACGTCGCCTGCCGAAACCGCCGCTGCGAAAGCTCTCTATGGGGTTTATCCCGAGCCTTAGTACCAGGTAGAGGTATGCAAAGCCGAATCCTGCGAGGTGTGTTAGATGGGCAACACCGGACTGCACACCGGAGACCTGGTTAAACAGCTCTATTACGGTATACCCTATAACCAGAATCGGGGCACGGACGGGGAATATTCCAAATATATAGATGTAGGCGTGGGGGTAAAAAACAGCAAAGGCCAGAAGCACCCCAAAGACCGCCCCGGAGGCTCCGAGTAGAATAACTCCGTACATTCCAGTGAGAATATACACAACAAAGGAAAACAAGCCCGCTGCAACACCGATGCTGAGGTAGAAGAGAGCGAATTCTCTGCTGCCGAGGCGCCTTTCCACCTGCACTCCAAAAAAGAAAAGGCCGAGCATATTAAAGAGTATATGACCGAGCCCCGAATGGGTAAACATATAGGTGAGAAACTGCCATACAAATCCCTTATCGAGCACCAGCCCGGGAATCATCGCAGTATAAAACGTAGTACGCGGGCTCAGGGAGGTGAGCATATACAGCACAATATTTATTACGATAATGGCAAATGCGTAGTTGTTGTAAGTGTAGGGGAAGGGTTTTCCCAGTAGGCTTCGTTTCATACAAAGAAGGTAGTAACTTTTTTCGCCATGGTCAAGGTCACGCGCCTCTTTCAATTTTATCATCCCTCCTGTACTCTGGAAGATATGGCACGGAGAAAGCAGGATCATTACGGGGAACGGGCAAAAAAAGCGGGCTACCCCGCCCGGTCGGTGTATAAGCTCGAGGAGATACAGAAAAAGCACCGGCTTATTCACAGAGGCGCAAAGGTCCTCGATATAGGTGCCGCCCCCGGAAGCTGGAGCATGTTTGCCGCCGATACCGCCAGGGGAGGCTCAGTAACGGCGGTAGACCTAAAGGAGTTCTCCCTTCCGGAAAGCTACAGAAATGTCACAATTTTTACGGGAGATGCCTTTAGCGATGAGATTCGAAGCCTGTTAACCCCGCGTGCGCCCTTCGACGTACTGCTCAGCGACGCCGCCCCTTCCACGAGCGGGAATAAGACCGTAGACACTGCCCGCTCCCACGCTATAGCCGAAGGCTGTATAGGATTGGCCACCGAGCTCCTCAAACCGGGGGGCAACCTGGTGGTAAAAATATTTCAGGGGGGTGACGAAAAAGAGCTTATTGATACGCTGCGCAGCTCATGGAAAACGGTAAAACCCTTCAAACCCGCGGCAAGCAGAAAGGAGTCCTTCGAGATCTTCCTCCTAGCCCTCGGTTTTAATCCCGATGCTCCCTTTCCTCCTCCTGCTCGAGGAGTTCGACCACGTCCTTAAACTGGGGAACGTTGTCCTGGTGAGCTTCTATAAGGGCCTTATGAGCCTTAAGCAGCATCTGTAGATCTTCCCTCTTACAGGTCTCTACGTCTTCTAACTCCTGCCCTTCAACTCCGCAGAGTTTCTCCGAAGCATCCTCTACACTCTTTACGATGGTAAACAGCCGGTTAAAGCGAACACTCTCGAGTATTTCGTTTATATCGTCGCAAGTGGAGATAATGCTTACGTGTTTCCTCCCGTCCTTCCGTGACTCCTCGGCAAGTTTTGCTATAAGGCCGAGGTTGGTGCTGTCTATGTACGTTGCTTCCGAAAGATCGATTACCAGGTTTTCAAAACCCCTCTCTACAAGATTATCAACAAAGCGGTCAAACCCGGAACTCGTGGTGTATTTAAGATTGCCGACCATTTTTATATAGGTAATATCGTCTTTCTCTGCAAAGTAGTATCTTCCTCTATCCATCGCCGCCCCCCCTTTTTACCATTAGAAAAGTGATATCGTCGGGGTAATAGTAGTAGTTGGATAAACCGAGCTTCTCGGTTACCTGTTCCAGATCCTTACCATCCGATTCAAATATCGATGTGATAAATTTTCTCTTCTTTTTTATGGAAGTTTCCGGAAGCAGCTCGAGTATTCCGTCGGATATAATGAGAAGGGTAGCTCGGTTGGAAATTTCAACCGTCTCCCCTACAAACTCAGGCTCCTGGAACAGGCCTATCGGGGTGCCCGTCGCGGAGAGCACTTCCGTCCTCCCTTCCTGCTTAAGCAGGGGATAGGGGAACTGTCCGCAGTTGGTATAGGTGAGAGTTCCCTCTCTCCTGTCTATAATTCCGTAAAAAATGGTAAGGTACTTTCCAAACTTCTCCCGTAAAATCTCTCCGTTGAGCCTCTCGGCAATATGTACGGGTTTGAAAACAAGAGGATTACCCTCGTTCCAGTAGTTCTCCAGCTGGGTATCTATAAAATTTTTGAGAAGCACGGTAATAAAAGCTGAAGAAATTCCGTGTCCGGACACATCGGCTACGTAGAAACCGACCCTGTCCGAGTCTATCTCGAAATAGTCCAAAAAATCACCACTCAGGTACATGGATGTATAGATTTTGCTGGAAAAACTGCAGTCTCCATACCCCCTTTCCGATTCGGGAAGCAGCTTCTGCTGCATTTTACTCCCCGCCTCCTGGTCGTTTTCGAGCCGGGAAATATAGGAGCGGAGTTTAAAATTTGCATCGGAGAGAGCCTTTGTCCTGTCACGAACCTTCTCTTCCAGAGACCTGTTGAGTGTATAAATGGTTCTGAGATCCTGATACGAGCGAAAGGCGGTAATAATGGAGGTAACCAGCTGTTTAGCCGAGCTCTCGTTCCTGCCGGTATAACCGTTTATATCGTAGTCTATAATAATTTGGTTCTCTGGAAAGTGGTGCTCCTCGCTTGTTCTGAGAATTATCCGAATAAGCTTGTTCTCCATCTCCTCACGGATGGTCCGTACCAGCTGCAGCCCCTCATCTCTCGTCTTGAGGATAATGTCGATAACAGCAACGGCAATATCGGGGTAGGTCTTCAAATACTCTATAGCTTCCCGGGAGGAGTAAGCATCTATAACCTCTACAGGTTTGCCTTCGAAGGTGAGATTCTCCATTACAGACCGGGGAATGAGGTGCCCCGTCGGGTCGTCGTCTACAACCAGGACCTGCCACTTATCCGGCAGGACTACATTTTGATCCGGACTGCGCTCGCTCAAAGGTCAATTACCCCTTGTGTGTGTATTGGAAAAAACGAACCATACAGCTTCATTGCCAAGTAGTCACTTCAAGCAGTTGTACACCCATTAAAGCCCAGCATAAAGAGGTAAAGCAGGAAAGTCAAATAGAAAGATCGAAGGGCGGTCAATACGCTGCCGAGTCCACATCCTCCTCGTCTTCGGGACCGCCGTCTATCCGTACAAACACCTTGTTGGGCATACACGCCGCCCAATCTCCTCGATGGATAAGCTCTCCCGTGTGGACGCAGAGGTCGTTTGGACAGGGAGAGTCAACTACCGCCGCGCTTCCGCCCTCGTCTATCTCTACAAAGGTAGTGCCTATGGGTCCTTCGACCCCCACGGTTCTCCCCTCGTCCAGGGGATACACCTCTTCCCCCGCTTCGGATTGAATATACACAAGGGAGGTCCCAATACCGCCGCCGTATACAGCGACAGCACAGAATATAGCCATCCCGGCGGAGAGAGCCGGGATGATATAATCGAGAAGTTTGAGCTTGGGCATAGCCTATTCTACGACGCTTACATAGCCTTTTCAAGAATACGATTGAGCCGTTGCACAAAATCCGCCGGTTTTTTGAGCTCCGCACCCTCTACGAGCATGGCCTGTTCGAGAAGGAGATAGCTCGCATCCTCTAACAGCTCTTTATCTTCGGAGCCCTTCAGTCGCTTTACAATGGCGTGGTCCGGGTTTACCTCGAGGATAGGCTTGAAATCGGGCACTTCCGTCTGCCCCATCGCCTTGAGTATGTGCTGCATCTGCATGGTCGGGTCATTCTCGTCGGCGACTATACAGGAGGGGCTGCTGCTCAGTCTCGAGCTCGCCACAACGTCCTTTACCCTCTCTCCGAGAACCTCCTTTATCTTCTTGAGCAACGGCTCGAGCTCTTTCTCCTTGCCCTCGTCTTCTTCGGTTTTGAGCTCCTCCGCCGAACCGCTGCGGTTTACCGACTTTATCTCCTTCTCGTCGTAGGTTCCTATGGAGGGTGCCACGATCTCGTCTATCTCGTCGTCCATAACAAGAACCTCGATACCCTTTTTTCTGTACGCCTCGAGGAGGGGAGAGTTGCGCAGCGTATCTTCGTCCTCCCCGGCAATAAAGTAGATCGCCTTCTGATCCTCCTTCATCCTCTCCACGTACTCCTTTAGGCTGGTAAAACCCTCCACCTCGGTAGACTTGAAGCGCACCAGTTCGAGAAGAGTCTCCCTGTTCGAGTAATCCTGGTAGAGCCCCTCTTTAAGAGGCCGGTTGTACTGTTCTATAAACTTTGTGTACTTTTCGGGGTCGTTCTCCGAAACTCTCTTGAACTCGGAGAGCAGCTTCTTTACCGAGGAAGAGCGGATATTCGCCATAACCCGGTTCTGCTGCAGTATCTCTCGACTTACATTGAGGGGCAGATCGTCGGAATCTATTATGCCCCGCACAAAACGGAGGTATGTGGGCAGCAGCTCCTTCGAGTCGTCGGTAATAAAGACCCGCTTTACGTAGAGTTTTACCCCCGGTTCGTAGTCCGCCTGATACATATCGAAGGGCGCCGTCTGCGGGACGAAAAAGAGGCTCGTGTACTGGAGGGTGCCTTCGGCCTGGGTGTGCAGGTAGAGAAGGGGATCCTCGTTATCGTGGCCAATGGTCTTGTAGAACTCGTGGTAGTCCTCCTCCGAGAGTTCGGATTTGGGCCGCTTCCACAGGGCGGAGGCCTTGTTTACCTGTTCCCGCTTGTGTTCGGTCCCCTTTTCCTTGCCGTCGTCGTCGTACTGCTTCTCGTCGTACTCGAGAAAAATGGGGAAAGCGATGTGGTCGGAGTATTTCTTTACCAGCTGCTCGATTCTATAGCGGGAGGCAAACTCCTTGCCCTCTTCTCCCAGGTGGAGGGTAACCGTAGTACCCGGTTCTTCCCGTTCGGCCTCCTCCACGGTGTAGTCGGTTTTTCCGTTACTCTTCCATATCCAGGCCTGCTCCTCCCCCGCTTTCCGGGTAAGCACCTCTACTCGGTCGGCCACCATAAAAATGGAGTAGAAGCCTACACCAAAGCGTCCGATAAGGTTTGCATCCTTCTTCTCGTCGCCGGTAAGCTGGTTGAGAAAGTTCTCCGTCCCCGAACGCGCAATGGTACCCAGCTGTTCGTCCAGGTCCTTGCTGTTCATGCCTATACCGTTGTCCTTTACCGTTATGTGGGAACCCTCCTTTTCGTCGAAGGTAATATCGATCCCGGGATCGAACTTCATACCCTTGAAGGTATCGTCGGTAAGGGTGAGGTATTTTAACTTGTCCAGTGCGTCGGAAGCGTTGGAAATAAGCTCCCGGAGAAATATCTCCCTGTGGCTGTAGAGGGAGTGAATGATAAGGTCGAGCAGATGCGACACTTCCGTCTTGAATTTGTGTTTAGCCATGGATCGTCTCCTGTAAATGTTTTAAAGAATAGTTATTGAGCTAGTACAGGTAATATACTAAAAACGATGTGCTCCGGCAATTAGTCTTGATAACTCAACATTGGGGATCACTCCGATTCGGTACCCAAAGCGGCAAAGTAAAACCCCGGCCCCCGGGTATTGCCTTCCGGAGCCCTTGTCAACTCTTTAGAGAGGGGGTATAGTGATGCTGTCGATGGACGACGATGTTCCTCTTACAAGTTACCTCCTCTCCCCCTCTATGCGCGCCCTCCAGGTGGATGCTCCGGGGACGGACAGCCTCTCATGATACTCCAGTTAGCGGCAATAGCTGCACTTATTGTACTCTCCGGGATATTCTCCTCCTCGGAGACCGCCTTTACCTCTCTCTCCACTTTTCAGGTAGAGCAGCTCTCCCTGCGAAAAAAGGGTGCCGGAGGGATGGTAAAAAGGCTCAGCAACCGGCCGGATACTCTGCTTACCACCATTCTTATAGGAAACAACCTGGTAAATATCGCCGCATCGGCAATTGCCACTCAGTTTACCGCACAGGTTTTCGGCAGCCAGGCTATAGGAATAATGACAGGTATCCTTACCCTTATTATACTTATCTTTGCAGAGGTAACTCCAAAACAGCTTGCAATTATCCATAACGAGCGCCTGGCGCTCCGGATGGCCTACCTTATATTCTTTCTCTCTGTAGTTCTCTATCCGGCGATTATTCTCATAGGCTCGGTGAGCCGGATAATCTCGCGCTTTTTTTCCCGCGGAGAGAAGCAGTTTATCTCTTTAGAAGGCATTCTCCATATGGTTCATCTCGCCGAGAGCGAAGGGGTAGTGGAGAACTACGAAACACGTATGGTAAAAAGCGTCTTCCGGTTTAACGACACCAAAGTGCAGACGATTATGACCCACCGAACCGATATTTTCAGCCTCGAGGAAAACGAAAAAATCGGCGACGTTTTGGAGGATATAACGGAAAAGGGGTACTCCCGCATACCGGTCTACTCCGATAATCCGGAGCACATTACCGGCATCCTGCTTGTCCGGGATGTAATGAAGCAGTTAGCCGAAGGCAGAAAAGACAGGGCGGTACGAGAGATAAGTACTTCCCCAATATTTGTCTCGGAGACCCGAAGGGTAAACGAACTCTTCTTTCTCTTCAAAAAGGAGAAGCTCAACCTCGCGGTGGTAATGGACGAATACGGGGGTCTCGCGGGCATTGTCACTCTGGAAGATGTGGCGGAGGAGCTTTTTGGAGAACTCTACGACGAAAACGAGCATCAGGGCTGGGAAAAGATTACTCCCCTGGGAGAAAACCGGTATCGAGTAACGGGAGACACCTCTCTTCATCAGATGAAGGACCGCTTTAACATCGATTTCGAACACAGCAAGTATGTACAGACCCTCGGCGGCTTTCTTATAGAGTATCTAGGCACGCTTCCGGTAAAAGGTCAGAGAATAGAGTCCGAAAAAGGGCTTTTTGTAATAGAATCGGTGCGGAAAAAACGGATAGAGTCGGTAATCTTTACCCCTCCCCCCCCGGGTCATTGACTTACCCGGCCTTCCCTGTCTATCATTCCCCGCATGAGCAAGTATCCTTTTAACCAGATAGAGAAGAAATGGCAGCAGTTTTGGGAAAATGAGAAAACATTCAAGGTCGAAGAAGACCCTTCGGTCCCTCCGGAGAAACGTCTCTACGTTCTCGATATGTTTCCCTACCCCTCGAGCCAGGGGCTCCACGTAGGGCACCCCGAAGGGTATACCGCCAGCGACATCTACAGCAGATTTCAACGCATGAGGGGGTATCACGTCCTCCACCCAATGGGGTTCGACTCCTTCGGCCTTCCGGCGGAGAACTACGCCATTAAAACCGGCACCCATCCAAAGAAAACTACAGAAGAGAACATACAGCTTTTCATTACTCAGATAAAGACCCTGGGGTTCAGCTACGACTGGGACAGAATGGTCTCCACCCACGACGCGGAGTACTACAAGTGGACCCAGTGGATCTTTCTGCAGATATTCAAAAAGGGGCTTGCCTACGAAGCGCAGACACCAATAAACTGGTGCCCCTCCTGTAAAACCGGCCTTGCAAACGAGGAGGTAAAGGAGGGAAGGTGCGACCGCTGCGGTACCGAAGTAACCCACAAGGATATTCGACAATGGGTGCTCAAGATTACCGAATACGCGGATCGACTCCTGGAAGGGCTGGAAGGCCTGGACTGGTCCGAATCGATAAAGACAATGCAGTACAACTGGATAGGCCGTTCCGAAGGGGCCAATGTCCGCTTCGACCTGGAAGACAAGTCCGACTATCTCTCCGTCTACACCACCCGGCCGGATACTCTCTTTGGAGCGACCTACATGGTGCTTTCTCCGGAACATCCTCTTGTGGAAAAGGTTACCACCGCGGACCGAAAGAAAGCGGTAGAGGACTATCTCGAGGAGGCGAAGAAAAAATCGGACCTCGAACGGACGGATCTCGCCAAAGAGAAGACCGGCGTCTTCTCCGGCTCCTACGCAATAAACCCGGTAAACGGGAAGAAGATTCCAATATGGGTGGCGGATTACGTACTCATCTCCTACGGCTCCGGTGCGATAATGGCAGTACCCGCCCACGACCACAGAGACTGGGAGTTTGCCAAGAAGTTCGGCCTCCCTATTATCGAAGTCCTCGAGGGGGGAGACATAGAAAAAGAGGCCTTTGTGGAAGACGGAGTCCACGTAAACTCCGATTTTCTCGACGGTTTGGGAAAAGAAGAGGCCGTCGAGAGGATGATCGAATGGCTCGAGGAGAAGGGGCTCGGCGAAAGAGCCACCAACTACAAGCTGAGGGACTGGATTTTCAGCCGTCAGCGCTACTGGGGAGAACCCATTCCCATTGTCCACTGCGAGAAGTGCGGGACTGTACCGGTGCCGGAGGAGGAGCTGCCCCTCATGCTTCCGGAAGTGGACACGTATCAGCCTACCGGTACCGGCGAGTCGCCCCTCGCTACCATAGACGAATGGGTTCACACCACCTGCCCCACATGCGGAGGCCCCGGCAGACGCGAAACGAACACTATGCCCCAGTGGGCCGGTTCCTGCTGGTACTTTCTCCGTTACCTCGACCCCCACAACAAGGAAGAGCTTGCCCACCGGGACAAGGTGGATTACTGGATGCCCGTGGACCTCTACATTGGAGGAGCCGAACACGCGGTCCTCCACCTTCTCTATGCCCGCTTTTGGCACAAGGTACTCTACGATATCGGCGTGGTAAACACCCCGGAGCCCTTCCAGAAACTGGTAAACCAGGGGATGATCCTTGGAGAGGGCGGGGTAAAGATGTCCAAATCTCTGGGCAACGTAATAAACCCCGACGACATAATCCGGGATTTCGGTGCCGATTCAATGCGGGTCTACGAGATGTTCATGGGCCCTCTGCAGGTGTCCAAGGCATGGTCCACCAACGGTCTGGCGGGGGTCCACCGCTTTCTCGACCGGGTCTGGAGAGTCTCGGAACGCCCGATTACCGACGAGGAGCTCACAAAGGAGCAGCTCAAACTGCTGCACCAAACCATTAAAAAGGTTACCGAAGATACCGAAGGGCTGGAGTTTAACACCGCCATCAGCCAGATGATGATCTTTATAAACGAGATCTTCAGCCTCGAACGGATCCCCCGTTCCCTCTGGGAGCCCTTTGTTCAGCTTATCTCCCCCTACGCGCCCCACCTTGGCGAGGAGTTGTGGGAGAAGCTGGGCAACAAAGCCTCCATCTCCGAGACCAAGTGGCCCTTCTGGGAAGAGGAGCTTACAAAAGAGGAGGAGGTAACGGTTGTTGTCCAGATAAACGGGAAGGTGCGGGAGAAGCTCAACCTGCCTGCGGGAACCGAGAGCGAGAACATGAAAAAGATCGCCTTCGATTCCGAAAAAATTAATAAATGGATCGAGGGCAAGGAGATCCTAAAGGTCATTACCGTACCGGACAAGCTGGTAAACATCGTGGTAAAATAGCCGGGCTCGGCCCTTCCGAGCCGGCCCTTAGCGCACACCGGCATTCAGTTCTTAAATATCCGGGGAGGGCCGCAGATAAAGCGGTGCTCCCCGTTTTTTTCGACCAAAATATGGAGCTCGAGTTCTTCCTCCGGTCCGGCGGAGGAGAAAAAGCGGTGCAGTCCGGGGTAGAGCCCGGTAAAGGTAACCCGGTGCTCACTCTCCTCCGCCGGCTCCCCTCCTTCCGCCGACGGCAGAGGGGTCGAGGAGACCCTCCCCGCAAAAAGGGGGAGCTCGCAGACCCATTCGCCGGCGGGGAGAACGTACTCTATCTCGTACACCTCCATCCGGGAAATATGCATTTTCCATAAAGACCGAAAGAGTATGGAGCTGCGTATACGATCGATATCGCAGCTCCAGGGGTTTCCCTCCCCTTCCAGTACAAGAAGAGAGCTCAAATAGCTTCCATCCACCCGGTCTATCCTCTCCGGGCTGCCGAGACACTCGAGGAAAAGTTCCGCCGCGGCTCCATCCTCCCAGTTGAGCTCGAGCTCCCGCCTGCCGGTAATCCATTCGCGCCCCTCGGCTGTGTGGACGGCAAAGCCGCCGGCGGGTTTGAGCCTGCCCAGAGGGTAGGCGGCAACAGGCACATTCGTTCCCCGGGCAGCGACAATGTCGGCCTCCCCCTCCCCCGCGGGAATAACCCGACTCTCCACCCCTCCGCCGACGGCGGGATACTTGACCGTCCAGGTGACGGGAGAGCCTTCTCTCTCCCAGGGGCTCCCCCCGGCGGGGAGAATTACCCGCAAAGGGACTCCCGGCCTTACAAACACACACCCCGCCGCGGCGAGAAGGGCTGCAGCGCACAGAAGCGTTACCAACCCCCCTACAAAAGGACTGCCGACACGCCTCGCCGGTGTACTCCGCCGCAGCCTGTGAGACGGTACAGGGGCATTAAATGATCTTCTCTTCATACCCCCTACTAGGGGGATACCCGCCTTCCTGCTTTCAGGATTGCAGCTTTTTTTTCAAAACTTCTCTAAGAGCGTGAAAAATTTCCAGATACTCGGGGCTGCTGTAATCCGGATAGGTCCACCGCTCGGGCCTGTAGGACTTCTGCCTGTAGATAAGGGTAATCTCTCCGTAGATCCCCCGGCTGAGGGGAATACGCTGGGCGTTGTCTTTGGTGGAGGCGAGGATAAGCTTGCCGAGGGAGAGAAAACCGGGATCGATATTTATCCGGCGGCTTCCTTCCACCGCATACTCCAGTTCCAGCGTGTTTGTTACAGTTTTTATCTCCGCCAGCTGCGAGGGGTCTGCCAGGATTTCGAAGGCGAGGAAGTCCCTCTTCAAGTTTTCTCCCATCTCCCTTTTGTAATAGTCGGTATAGGTAAAAGGAAGGCTTGGCCCTGCGTAGCGGGAAGGTCCGTAGAGCGCCTCGAGACGGCCTTTGGCTTTATCCCTTACCTCATCGTCTGCAGAGAGAAGCCCCATAATAAGCAGTTCGTCTTCAAAGTATTGTTCTTTTTGCATTTTTACCCCATAATATGGACATCATGGAAGAAAATACCGAATTTTTCGATACTCTTGAAAAAAAGATAGAAGAGTATAGAAACCATATAGAAAGCAAAGACCTCCCGAGTTTAAAGGAAAACTTTCGGAATTTTCACAACTCCCTCCAGGCTATTCTCAATATTCTAATCCGTAAAGGTCTTCTCCAGGAAGACCCCTACAAAAACGAATTACGCATTTCCGACATTCAGATTCCTCCCACCGGCCCTATGAAGGAGTCCGAGAAGGTGGAAGAACTGAGCAGAAGGTTATCTCAATACGATGCCATACTCGAATTTCTCAACAACTATTATCAGTTTCAACTGGACTCTATTACCCTGCCCCAAATAAAGAAACTTGTAGAGCTTACCACCTATATCAAGTGGGAGTCTCTCACGGAGACGAGCTCCAGCCTCAACACCCGAATTCTCGCGGAGATTATCAAAAAGATACCCCAGGGGACGGACAAACTCTCATTCAACATTATCAACGACAGTATCCAGCAGCTCAACAAGACCTCCAGGGAGATATTAAAGATCCTCAAAAAGATCTCCATCTACCAGCGGGAGAAGTTCAAGTACGACTTCCGGGCCCATGTGCTGAATGAGATGAATCTAAAAGAGAAGGCCGTTACGGAAAAACGCGAAGAGGTACAGAAGGCGGTTAGACGAAAATTTGCCCAGGCTCTGCCAAATAAAACCTATTTCCCGGAACTGGTAGAGGAAGTACTCGACGAGACGGAGGGTCCAAAGGCAGAGGAGAATCGCCGGGAGGTGCTGGAAAAACTGAGTGTTGGGGAAGAGAAGCCCAGGAAAAAAGAGAAAAAAATCTCGGGAAAATCGATGATTTTCGACTCCTTCCGCCTTCTCTCATCCGGAAGCACCCCTTTAGAGCAGGCAATTACCAAACTGCAGTACAACAAAAACCTCATGACCAACAAAAGCCTTAGTTTTGGGGAGAGGTTTCGGCGGTGGCTCTACAGTATGACAAATAAGGAGCTGGAGAAGAACATATTCGAAATAGAATATCTCGACCCGGCTACCGCAACCTACAAACCCATGCAGCTCGATTTTAGCGCATTTATCGCCGAACTCCAGCACAAGGCAAAACTTCTCTCTACAATGAGCTCCAGGATGAGTTCCACCTACCAGAAACTGGAGGCCGCCTCAGAAGAGAAGGCCTACGCCTACCTCTCCCAGACAATAGAGGAGTTGCAATCTGTTCTTCTTAAACTCCCCGCCCTCGATACCTACTTCAAACACGAAGTACCCAAAAACCAGCGATCCTTTGTAAAGGGGGTGCGGCTCGAGACCTCTGCCCTAAAAAATTCCGTGGTAAAGGCCAACCAGAAGCGCCACGAATACGTTGCCTACAAGGAAGAGATCGAACAGCTCAAAAAACTCGGAGTGGATACTTCGGTAGAGTAGAGTACCCTGGGGGATAGCAGGTCTACTCTTCTGGAGAAGCGTAGAGACCGAGCACCCGCACATCTCCCGCTTCCTCTTTTAAGGCGGAAATTGCCCTGTCCATGGCTCCCTCTTCTTTGGGAATATCGACGGCCACAAAGAACATATACTGCCAGGGCTTGCCCTGTATCGGCCGGGACTCGAGCTTTTTCATATTAAGACCCATCTCGGCGAGTATCTTGAGTACCGCAAAGAGCGCCCCCGGCTCATCCCGGGTGGAAAAAACCAGAGCCGCCCTGTTGGGTGTTCTCAGAGTATCCACCTCGCTTCGCGCAATTATAAAGAAGCGTGTGTAGTTTCTCGGGTTGCTCTCTATCCCCTCCTTGAGGATGGAGAGGCCGTAGACACGGGCCGCCTCTTTGCCCGCTATAGCCGCAGCTTCGGGATCCTTCTGTTCCGCCACGTAGGCTACCGCCCCGGCGGTATCGAAGAAGGGAACCTTCTCCATGTGAGGGTTGTTCGAGAAAAACCTGCCGCACTGGGCCAAACCTTGAGGGTGGCTGTAGACCCGTTTTATGGAGTCTATAGAGGTTCCCGGCAGGGCTATGAGGTTGTGAACAATCCGTATTTTCTGCTCTCCCACTATCTGTATATCCCGGTACTGCAGGAGAAGATCGAGCACCTCGTGGATAGTTCCGGCAAGGGAGTTCTCCGTGGGAACGGCACCGTAGTCCGCCTTGCCGGAGAGAACATGTTCGAACACATCGGCAAAGCTGTCGCAGGGAAAAGCCTCGGTGGAATCGTCGAAAAAACGGTGAATCGCCGTCTCGCTGTAGGCTCCCCGTACCCCCTGAAAGGCTACACGGCTCGTGCCCGGGCCGGGAGTGTCTTCCTTACTCTCTATTCCCGCGGCGGCCGGGTAATGGCCGAAGGTTCCACCGGCACGAGCAATTCTATCGTACTGCTCGGGTATCCGCTCGAGCTCCTTGTCGATTACGGGAGAGATTGCCTCTATATCCCGCATCAGTTTTTCCAGCTGGTCTGGAAACAGCGATTGCGGTCCATCCGACAGGGCACGCTCCGGATCGGGATGGACCTCGATAATCAGCCCGTCCGCCCCGGCGCTTACCGCCGCAAGGGACATAGGCGGCACCTTCTCGCGTATCCCCGTTCCGTGGCTCGGGTCCACCATAACAGGCAGGTGGCTCAGTTTCTTTACCACCGGTATTGCCGAAAGGTCGAGGGTGTTCCTGGTCATGGTTTCGAAGGTGCGAATACCTCTCTCGCAGAGGATTACATCGTCGGTTCCCCACGAAATGAGGTACTCCGCCGCCATAAGCCACTCCTCTATTGTTGCCGACAGCCCCCTCTTGAGCACAACCGGCTTGCCGACTTTGCCGACCTTCTTAAGGAGTTCGAAATTCTGCATGTTTCTCGCGCCGATCTGGAAGACATCGACAAAGTCGGCCATCCGTTCCGCGTATTCGGGAGAGACGATTTCGCTTATTACAGGCAGGCCCACCGACTCCCCCGCTTCCTTGAGAAGGGCAAGCCCTTCCTCTCCCAGCCCCTGAAAGGAATAGGGGGAACTTCGGGGTTTAAAGGCGCCGCCCCTCAGCATTACCGCCCCCGCCTCCCGGACAATCCGAGCGGAGGCGTTAATCTGCTCGCGGCTCTCCACCGCACAGGGCCCGGCAATAACAGCAATACGCCCTCCGCCTATCCTCACGGGACCGACGCGGACAACCGTGTCCTCTTTCTTCAGCTCCCGGCTGGCAAGCTTATAGGGCTTGGATATGGGGATAACCCTGTCTACACCCGGCAGTATCTCCACCTGCCGAATATCGATCCTCATCTGCCCGACAGCCCCGAGGACCGTCTCCTCTTCTCCCACTATCTCCCGCACATCAAAACCGCTCTTTTTTAAGAAAGAACGCGCTTCTTCCTTCTGTTGGGGAGTAATGTTCTTATTGAGAACAACAATCATAGCTTGTAAACTATTTATTTCTTCCCGCGCTGTCAACTCCATCGGCAGGGGTATTCCGCGTATTTACCCGGACATGCCGCTCTTCCCTATAGTTAAAGCGCTTTTTCAGGCTCTCTTCGATTTTATCTCTGTAATCGAGCACTTTTGCAATGTAGTTAAGGGTCATCTTCGGGGTACCATGGGTATCCACCCTTCGCTTTCCGGCGTTATACATAGCAAGGGCTACCACTTCGTTCTCCCCCGCGTCTAGACACGCCCGCAGGTACGCCGCCCCGTATTCGGCATTTACCCGGGGATCAAAGAAATCGCTCTCCGCAAGTGCGGGAAAGGATCTGCTGTTCAATTGAAAGAGCCCCCGGTCTACAGAGCCGGCGTTCTTATTAATAGCCCATGGATTAAAACTGCTTTCCGCCCGTACAAGGGCAAACAGAAGGGGTGCGGGGATAGAGTGTTTCTCCGCTTCCATAAGTATAATCTCTGCAAGCTCCCGGGAACCGGCAAGGTCCTCGAAAAACTGCACCGCCGCTTCGCTCTCGAGGGAACTGTCTTTCCATGCCTCCTCCCGCGGGGCTGTTTTCCGGCTCTCTGCAGCCTCCATGCCCTCGTCTATATTGTCCCGGCCGCCAGCACTCGCAGCTGTTCCGCCTGCTCTAGTTGTTTTATCTTCGCTCTCCTGTCTTTGACGGGAATCATCATTAAAAAGGGAGTCTATTTCCGGAAAGTTGGTACAGGTAACTACAAAGAGCGAGAGAGATAAAAGTAAAATAAGTCTTTTAATACAAATCCTCCTATTCCGTGGAACATGTACACCACATCCGGGTAAAAAATCAAGACTTCCCCCTCTTGGCATGGTTAATCCTGTAGCAAATTTCTGCATTTTTCTCCATAATAGGGGGTATGAACAGCTTTGCATCTACTCTGGGTCTTGGATGTTGGGCCTTCGGGGGTGATTACTGGAAAGAACAGTCCCACCGAGAGTCCGTGGCCACCATCCGCAAAGCCCTCGAAGAGGGTATAGACCATTTTGATACCGCAGGGGCCTACGGGAACGGCCGCTCCGAGCAGATCGTGGGACAACAGCTCAAGCGGGTCCGCGACGGGGTAACAATTGCCACAAAAGGGCTCTACCACCCCCCGGAGGACATGGAAGCGGGAATCGAAAAGAGTCTGCGCAGGCTCCTGACAGACCGTATAGACATCTACTACATCCACTGGCCAAAACCGGGGGTGGACCTGCGGCCGATGATGGAGGCCCTGGAAAAAGCCAGAGCAAAGGGACTTATCCGCCATATAGGGGTAAGCAATTTTTCTCCCGAACAGATATCTCCCCTACTGGAGGCGGGAAATATCGACTACTGCCAATTCGGCTACAGTCTAATCTGGAGAGTGGCGGAGAAATCCCTCATACCTTTCTGCGGACGCAAAAACATTCGAATGGTTACCTACGGAAGTCTCGGCGAAGGGCTTCTGGCCGGAGAGAACAGACTGCCCTCCAATCTCTCCGACGAAGACCCAAGAAAGAAGCTCGTTTTCTCCGAACCCGGTGTAATCGAACGGGTGGAACGGGTTCTAATGGAAATATTCAAAATAGCCCAGGAGATGGGAATTACCCCGGCCCAGCTTGCGCTCATGTGGAACCTTTCCAGACACTGGGCGGATACCGTATTATTCGGAGCAAGAAACCAGCGCCAGCTCAAGGAGAACCTCCATGTGCAGGACAGGTTCCACGAATCCGGTATAGGAGCCTCGGTAGAGGGCAGACTGGATGAACTCACGGGGGATTTAATCCGCATGTTTCCCGATGATGAGAACGTATTCGGCCACCGTCCCCGTTAGGAGCAGCGTCGTGCGTATACCCGCGGAGCCTGCCCGTGCAGAGATAGAGATAAAAAACTCAAAGTTTATAGCCCTTGCAGAGAGAGCCCCGGACCGAGACACGGTAAAGAGGAGAGTCGAAGAGCTGTGGAAGCTCCATGCGGAGGCGGCGCACATTGTGTGGGCTTTTATAGCCGGGAAGAGAGGGGACATCTTCGGGATGAGCGATGACGGGGAACCCCAGGGTACGGCCGGCAGGCCTGTCCTCGAAGTGATTAAAGGAAGCGCAATAGTCGATCTGACGGTAATGGTTATCCGGTACTTCGGAGGCACCAAACTCGGTACCGGCGGCCTGGTAAAAGCGTATACCGAGGCTGCTCAGGCGGCAATTGCGGCGCTTCCCACGGAAGAGCGGGTTCTGCGTGTTTCCTTCTCCCTTACCCTCCCCTATTCGCGCTACCGCCCCTCGAGGGAACTCCTCGAGGAACGGGGGGCGGCCATTGCGGAGGAGTCCTTTGCCGAAGAGGTAACCTTGAGCGGATCCATCCCCGCCGGCGAAAAGGAGACTCTCCAGAATAAAATCGCCGATATCACTTCTGGAGCGTCTTCCCTGCGCATTACAGGGGATGAGCACTAGGGCAAGGTCTGAACCACCCCCTTATCGCGCTTCCTTTTTTAATGCGACATCAGTCTAATAGCCGATATCACAAACTCCAGAGCATTTCGCAGAGGCTTTTATACAACTCAAGAAGAGAGTCGTATCCGGGAGGGGGCGTGCGGACAAGAGGCGGCACCACGTGGATCTGCCAGTGGTCGTAGGGGTGCAGTGTTCCCATAAAGTTCCACACACCTCTTACCGGTTCTCCATCAAATTCCCTGATTACATCGCGGGAGCCGATTTTCGGTCCGTCCATGGACCAGGTATTAACTATTCCGTCGTTCTCCCACCATTTCGAGGCAGGCCCGTCGACCCCATCGGGAAGGTCCTCGAAGGAGCCGAGAAAACGTGCATTCGAGTGCAGGGGCAAATTCATCCCCTTGGCGGGAACATGATACCCGGTCTCCGGATCCATTACCGTGCAGCTTGTAGCCCAGGAGAAGTAGTAGACATGCGGGCTTGCAGGCATCCTTCCGTTGAGTTCCTCGGAGCCCTTTGGAGAGAGATCGTAGTAGGAGAAATCTTCAATGTCTTTCCACAACTCCTCATCCACCGCCCTCCGGAGAAATTCGGGAAAAGTCTCATCCTCCCGCTTTGCAACTTCCCAATGCTCGAGCTGCATGTCTATAAAAGGGTCCTCCATGCGTACACTCGTTGTTGCAAGCCATTTTGTATAGAGCCTGCGGATAAAACCGGCATCCCGATATTGAAACACAATTGTTGCCCCGTTGTGGGGTGTGCTGAAGGTAGTTACGCTGGAGACCCAGTTTTTGTCTCCAGCAAAGAGCGGAGAGGGACTATCCGACTCAACCTCCTCCTCTTCTATTCCATGCTCGAGCAGGTGTACAAGCACCCGGGAGGTCTGCCCACCCATGCTGTGTCCAACGAGATGAACTTTTCGCACTTCTCCCGTCTCCGGATCTTCGGTTCCCCATTGTGGGTAGAGCCCCTCATAGCTTCTTCCATAGCGGGAGTGCCCTGCGTTGCGGGAGTGCTGCTCACCGTAGTCTACCCTGCCCCCCTTTATTGCCGCATACAGCTCGCACGCACGGTCGTGATTGGAGGAGACGGGCCCTATCTTTGCCGTATATACGGTATAACCGAGCTCCGTCAATTCCTTCTCGAGATCTACCGCTCCTCCCCAGTAGAGCCACCGCACAAAGGAGTAGGAATCGAAGCCCATAAACCCGTATACAAGTATTACCGGGTAATTGTTGCCTGGTTTTTTCAACCCCTCTTCGCTTACGTCTTCTTCTCCCCTCAAAGATTCCTCCCTCCTCATAGTGTCCGCTCCTACACAGGATACCAGCACCATCATTGTAAAAACTAACAGGACAGCGGCGACATAACCGGATAATACGCTATTCTTGTTCATATTACTACTGTGCGCAGAGTAGGAGGGAATTGTCAATTCGCGCGAGGTACGCAATAATGGAAGGAGAGAACACAAGAAGGAGAGCAGTATGGGAGAAAAGGTTCTTGTTATCAATCCAGGATCAACTTCTACAAAAATAGCGGTCTTCGACGGAGAGAAGGAGATTCTAAACGACACGATTCGGCATAATTCAGCGGAGCTGGAAAAATACGACCAGGTTACCGACCAGTACGATTTTCGCACCGGGGTCATCTCCTCGAGCCTGGAGGGAAAAGGTGTGGATCCCGCGGAACTTGACGCGGTAATAGGGCGAGGCGGCCTCGTAAAGGCTATCCCCGGCGGGGTGTGGAGTGTAAACGAGAAGATGCTCAAGGATCTCGCCGAAGGAATAAACGGCCAGCATGCCAGCAACCTCGGAGGCCTGATAGCCCATCAAATAGCACAGGAGAGCGGCTCTCCGAGCCTTATAGCCGATCCTGTAGTGGTGGACGAAATGCAGGAGTGTGCGCGCCTCTCCGGACATCCGGAACTGCCGAGAAAATCGATCTTCCATGCGCTCAACCAGAAAGCGGTGGCTCGCCGGGCCGCCGCGGAACTGGGCAAAAGCTACGAGACATCCCGTTTTATTGTTGCCCACATGGGGGGAGGGGTATCCGTCGGCGCCCACATAGAGGGAAAGGTGGTCGATGTAAACAACGCCTTAAACGGAGACGGCCCCTATTCCCCCGAACGCTCGGGGGGACTGCCCGCTGGACAGCTGGTGGAGCTCTGTTTCTCCGGCGAGTACGAAAAAAAAGAGATAATGAAAATGATAAAGGGCAAGGGGGGATATATGGCCTACCTCGGCACCGCCGACGGAAAGGAGGTCTCCGACAGAGCAAAGAAAGGAGACAGGGAAGCCGAGAAGGTGTTCCACGGTCTCTCCTACCAAACCGCAAAGGAGATCGGCGCACTGTCCACCGTTCTCGAAGGAAAAATTGACGGAATTATACTTACCGGAGGCCTCGCCTACGACGAAGATCTTGTACACCTCATAAAAAAACGCACAGGCTTTTTAGGGAAGATCTTTGTATATCCCGGGGAAGGGGAAATAGAGGCGCTGAGAGATGCAGCCCTTCGGGTGCTGAGGAGAGAGGAGACACCCCAGACTTACCAATAGCGGGCGGGCAGGTTTTGCAGAAATAGATGGGATACTCATTGATCCTCGCCTCCAAATTTCTTATCCTGAATATGAGGGGGAGAGAAATATGTTGGTAGAAGCTGAAATTTGGACTGTAGCCCGTACAGACCAGGGCAACGCCGTCCTCGTGCGCCCTCTAGGTGCGGAAATGGCCGTACCCATCTTTATAGGGCAATTGGAGACCCAATCTATCCTCATAGGTATGGGAAACGTCCCCATGCCCCGGCCCCTAACCCACGACCTTTTTATCTCTCTGCTCAAGGATCTTGGCGCAGAGCTGGAAAGAATAGAGATAACCTCTCTTAAAGAGGGGACCTTCTTTGCAAAACTCATTATCCTTCAAAACGAGAAAAAAATTGTCGTAGATACACGTCCCTCCGACGCAATGGGTATAGCGGTAAGGAAAAAGTGCCCGATTTTTATTGCCGAAGCGGTGGTCGATGAGGCGGGTATTCCCCTTAGTTCAATTACCGAACAGACTATCGAGACCCAAGGGGACCAGCCGCCGGAGGAGCAAGTGGATGCGCCGGAGATGAACGAAACACCGCCGCAATCCACAGCAGGCGCATCCGACCCCACCGCAGACCAGATATTCAAACAGTCCTCTGCCCAAAGTCCGGAGGGGAATTCGGAAAGAAAGCGGCTCGAAAAAGCGCTGGAGAAGGCGGTTAACGAGGAAAATTACGAGGAAGCGGCCAAAATCCGGGATCAGCTCAAAGAGCTTGAAGATACCGACACTACATAGACACCCTGCATAAGGAGCAGCCATGCGTACTGAGGGACCCGATACACACACTCCCCCGCAAGATGGAGAAAAACGGAGGTATGTGGAGTTCCATATTTCCCGTGAGAGTAGAGACCAATACAGCATAGAAGACACAATCTTCTCTACCCGCGGGCATATAGCTGCAGGAGATTTTCCCGCCGCCCAGCAGCTCGCCCAAAGGATAAATGAAAAACGCAGAGCCGACATATATCCCGAGGAGCGTGTAACCGGTGCAGAGGTCTATGTGCTCGGGCTTATACACGAAATATTTCACTATATTATCGGGCAATATATCGCACAGAACGGAACCGCCCTGTTTAGCGAGCTCTACAATACGCTTAACACATCCCTGGGAGAGGAAGAAGTAAAGAGAGTATTCCGGGGATTTATCGACCGATTCCCCCCCACATCGGTATACAGAGGTGCCCTCGAGGCCGATGATTTTCTCGAGGGGGATGTGGAGGGAACTCCCGCGACAGAAATTGCAGAGGAAGAGCTTATTCTCCTCTGGGTGCTCAACCGGAACCCGGCTGCGGAGAGATACAGGGAACTCTTTGACGACAGTACCCTGGCCGAAGAGACCGCGTATCGGGAGTATATGGCCAAGAGCTACCTCTTTTTCCAGAAAAAACCGGGGATGTCCGGGGAGAGTCTCAACCTCATCGAATTCCTCCGTGCCCCCGCCCATGCGGTGCCCGATGATCTTATGGGGCAACTGGAATACATACGGGACTACTGGGGAGAACTTATAGGCGAGTGGGCCCACACCCTGCTTACCGGCATCGATCTGCTGAGGGAGGAGTCCCGTCCCCGTTTCGGGCCGGGAGGCCCTGGGCCGGCGAGGGAACTCTCCTTCCACGGTATGGGTGAGGAGGCCGAACAGTTTAGCGAGGATACCGACTGGATGCCGAGGGTAGTCCTCCTTGCCAAGAGCACCTTTGTGTGGCTCGACCAGCTCTCCAAAAAATATCGGCGCCCGATCAATCGACTCGACGAAATTCCCGACGAGGAACTGGACACTATTGCCGGTATGGGTTTTACCTCCCTATGGCTTATCGGACTGTGGGAGAGGAGCAGCGCCTCGAAAACCATCAAACGCTCCTGCGGCAACCCCGAGGCGGAGGCCTCGGCCTACTCCCTCAAGCGCTACGAAATAGCCGAGGAGCTGGGGGGATGGGAAGCCCTGGCGCAGCTCCGGGAAAGGGCGTGGGAACGCGGTATCCGCTTGGCAAGCGACATGGTTCCCAACCACACGGGTATAGACGGCGATTGGGTGTACGACCATCCGGACCGCTTCCTCCAGCTCGACTCACCCCCATACCCCGCCTACAGCTACAACAGTCAGAACCTCTCCGACGACCCCTCCATAGGTATATATCTGGAAGACCACTACTACGACCGCAGCGATGCGGCGCTTACCTTCAAAAGGGTCCATTTCGACTCGGGGGACACCCGTTACATCTACCACGGGAACGACGGAACCTCCATGCCATGGAACGACACGGCGCAGCTCGATTACCTCAACCCGGAGACACGGGAGGCGGTAATCCAGACTATTATACACGTGGCGCGGAACTTCTCCGTTATCCGTTTCGATGCTGCAATGACCCTTGCAAAAAAACACATACAGCGCCTTTGGTACCCCCAGCCGGGTAGAGGAGGAGACATACCGGGCCGCTCCATCCACGGCTTACCGGAGGAGGAGTTTCACAGACGTATGCCCGCGGAGTTCTGGCGGGAAGTGGTGGACAGGGTCGCCGAGGAGGCCCCCGATACCCTCCTCCTGGCGGAGGCCTTCTGGATGATGGAGGGGTATTTTGTCCGCACCCTCGGCATGCACCGGGTGTACAACTCCGCCTTTATGAACATGCTCAAGGAGGAGGAGAACGAAAAGTACAAAAACACGGTAAAGAACACCCTCTCCTTCGACCCGGAGATACTCAAACGATTTGTAAACTTTATGAACAACCCCGACGAGGAGACAGCCATAGAACAGTTCGGCGCCGGAGACAAATACCTGGGTATCTGCACCCTCATGGTTACCATGCCGGGGCTCCCCATGTTCGGCCACGGCCAGATTGAGGGTTTAAGAGAGAAGTACGGGATGGAGTACCGTAGAGCCTACTGGGACGAAATGCCGAACGATCAGCTCGTCGAAGACCACTACCGTTATATTTTTCCCCTCATCAAAAGGCGCCGCGTATTTAGCGGGGTGAACAACTTTCTGCTCTACGACTTCTACAGAGACGACGGAGGGGTCGACCACAACGTCTTTGCCTACAGTAACAGGTCGGGAGACGACCGCGCCTTCGTTTTCTACAATAACTCCTACTCTTCGGTATCCGGCCGCATCCATACCTCCGCCCCGTATATGAAAAAGAACGCAGACGGCTCAAGGGAGACGGTAGAGAACACCCTCGCGGAGGGGCTCGCGCTGCAGGACGGTAACGACCGTTTTGTTGTATGCAGGGAACAGCGATCGGGGCTGCAGTACCTCCTTCCGGCCGAAAAAATACGCGGCGAAGGTTTCCATCTAGATCTAAGGGGCTTCGAAAGCCGGGTGTATCTCGACCTGTACGAGGTGTACGACGGGGACGGTCTCTACCGCCGCCTTTACCATGAGCTCGGAGGCAGGGGCAGTTTTGACATGGAGCGGGCAAAAAAGGAGCTCTTCCTCAGACCTGTCCACCGCGCCCTCGAGCCGCTCCTGCAGGGAGATCTTCCGACGCGGATTTCGGAAATCCTCTACGGCAAAGCCGCGAAGGCAGGATCGTCCGGAACGAATAAAGAAAGCCCGGCAGACCTCTACCGTGCTTTTCTCGAGGTCTGCATCGAGCTCGGATACGGATCGGCGGATAAAAAGGAAAAAGCCCTCGACCGTTTCTCCTCGCAGCTAAAAAAGGCGGACAAGCTCTCCGGGCAAGAGGAGAAGGATGCTTACTACCGCAGAGGTCTGGAAATAATGAGGGAGGTACCGGTGGTACTCCTTGCCTACATACTTTTAGAGCCGCTTTCTCTCTTTCTCTCCGAAGAGAGTTCTTACACCGGCAGCGCGGCCCTCGCGGAGGATCTCCTGCTGCCGGAGCAGTTTTTCCCCCTGCTCAAAAGCCGCGGGGCGGAAGAGGGCAGCCTCACCATTCTCCACTCCCTTATTCTCGCCATTGCCGAGACAGCCCCTGTTGTCTCTGCGAACCTCACCAGAAAGGAAAGTACAAGCTCGGCGAAAGGGGGTACTAACTCGACAAAGGGAAATACGGACTCAGCAGAGAGGGGCGGGAACTCCGCCGAACTCCTTGAAAAGCTGCTGCGCTCACCCTATGTCTCCCGCCATATGCAGGTAAACCGCCACCTCGATGTAGAGTGGTTCCGGGGAGAAAGTTTTCAGGAACTTACCTGGTGGATACACCTGCTTTCAAAAATGGAGACTCCCCTCGAGAATTTCCCCTGCTTCGCGCAATGGCTCAAGGCGGAAGAGAAGGCCGAGTACCGTCTCGACCTCCTAATGGAGAATATATAGGTGGAGGTACGAGGTTACTCTATCGGTTACAGTTACGGCTCAGTAGGCATGAAAAACGACCGGCGGCCTTGCCCAGAATAAAAAACCATTTTATACTCATCCCTACCCATGAAACTTGTAGTTTTTATTTTGAATAGAGAAGAATTACTAGACGATGTCCTTTCGGCGTATGTGGAAGCGGGAATACCCGGCGCTACAGTACTCGATTCCGAGGGGATGGGCCGCTATTTGACCTATGAGGTACCGCTGTTTGCCGACTTCAAAGAGTTTATGAAGGGAAACAAACCCTACAACAAAACCATTCTCTCGGTTGTTTCCGACGAAGGCGTTATTCCCGAGCTAAAGAAACTCCTTGACAGCATCACCGGCGGTCTTTCGCAGCCGGGAACGGGAGTTCTCTTTACCATCCCCGTCGATTACGCAGTGGGCATGTTAGACACCGACAACAAAGAGGAGGAGGGAGATACGTGATATCCATAGCCGAAATGATGAGTCCCGACCGCATCAAGCTGGAGCTCAAGGAAAAAAAGAAAAAGAAGGTAATAAAAGAGCTCGCCGAGATGCTTGGCAAAACGGGAATTGTGAGCGACTCCTCCCCCTTGATAAAACAGATACTCAAACGGGAGAGTATGGCCTCTACGGGTATAGGCCATGGCATCGCAATACCCCACGTGCTTACCGACCTTGTCGATCAAACCGTTATTACCTTTGGGAGGAGCAGCCGGGGAGTCCCCTTCGACTCCGTAGACAACCGGTCGGTGCATCTCTTTTTTCTTATCGTGGGCCCCTCCTCCTCCAGCGGAGAACACCTCAAACTGTTGAGCAAACTGAGCAGACTCCTTACCGACGAATCTTTCCGGGAGAAACTCCTCGGCGCAGAAACGCCGGAAGAGGTAATAGAGCTTTTTAGAAAGGGGGAGTAGGTATCCAATGACATCCTCGAGAAAATGGGCCCTCGTCCGAATCGTGCTTACCACCCTCTACCTTTTTGCCGGATGGCTCCTTTTTACCGGCAGCTTTCAGGCCGATTCCCTCTACATGGGTGCCGGATTCTCTTTTATTATCGCCATTGGTACGTACAAGGTTTTTATAGACGACTCCGAAGGAGCACGGAGAAACCTGCTGCCGCGGGTGCATCTCCTTATAGTCTATTTTTTTCTTCTTCTGTACAAATTGTACCTATCGAGTTTCCAGACCGCCTTTTCCATACTCCGCGGCTCCTACTCGCCCAGGGTCGTCCATTTCCGTACCCGCCTAAGCTCCGATTTGGCCAGAAGCGTGGTCTCGGGCTCACTTACCCTTACTCCCGGGACAATGACTCTGGAGTTGACCGACGACCACTTGGTGGTTCACTGGCTTAATGCCGAGACTACCCACAGCAGGTACGCGGGTGAGCTTATAAAAGGCTCCTTCGAAAAACTTCTCCGACGGATATTGGTGTAGGCCTATGGAATCTTTTCTACCGACGCTGATCAACTGGACTATTGCCTTTTTAATCGGCTCGTGTGTGTTAGGTATTGTGAGAATTATTATAGGACCCACAGCTGCGGACCGGCTAACGGCCCTCAACCTCGTAAGCTCCCAGGTGGTAGCACTGCTTGTACTTACGGCGGTACAAACCGGGGCGTCTGTGTACCTGGATGTAGCGATGGTGTATGCGGTCTTCGGTTTTGTGGGAATTCTCGCTCTTACCCGTTATCTTACCGGCAGAAATACCACGGAGGAGTAGCAATGGAGTGGGCAGTTATTGTCTTTATCGCCCTGGCAGCGTTTTTTTCCATTACCGGACACATTGGCCTGCTTAGTGCTCCGGATGTGTACACCCGGCTTCAGACCTCGTCCACATGCAGCACTACCGCGATTCTCTCGACACTTATCGCCGCGCTGCTCTTTACATGGTTTAGCCCCTTTACCGGTAAAATATTTGCAATCATCGTTTTTTTTCTCCTTACCAACCCCGTGGCTACCCACATAATAGCCCGTTTTGCCTGGGAAGAGGGGGCGGTGCCCTGGAGGAAGCCGAGATGACGGAGATATACATTAATTTGCTCCTCTTTGTAGTGGTAACCACCGGTCTGCTCTCCCTTCTCTACCGAGACCTGTTTGTCTCGGTTATCCTCCTGTCGATATTCAGTTTCCTCTCTGCGCTGCTCTTCTACGTGGCCCACGCCCCGGATGTTGCTATTACCGAGGCAGCCGTTGGGGCGGGAATGACCACCTTTATTTTTGTGTGGGCGGTGCGCTCCTCTACTGGCCGCAGCGCCTCTGTCCGATCTCCCAGGGCTCGCTCCTCCCGGGAAAGAAGCGAACAGACCGGCCGCAGAGATGCATATTTTATACCGGCGGCGGTGTTCGACCTCGTGCTTGTACTCGCCATGGGAATTACTCTCTACCTCTTTTTACCCCCCATCAGCGGCGGGTCGGAATTGATGAGGGACTATCTCTTTGCCCACGGACACGATGAGACGGGGGCTTTGAACCTGGTAAGCGCTGTGTATCTCGGGTACCGTGCCTTCGACACCTTCGGCGAGACGATCGTGCTTCTCTGCGCGGTCTCCGGCTCGATATATTTTCTCTCTAAAAATGGAGAATAGGGTATGAGAGCAAAAACAGACATGCTAGACGTGGCCTCCCGAAAACTCTCTCCCTACGTCCTGCTCTTCGGGTGCTACCTTATCAGCTATGGTCACCTGTCACCTGGAGGGGGATTCCAGGGCGGGGTAGTCCTCGCATCCGGACTTATTCTGCCGGCCCTCGGCTGCCGTAGGGAGAGGATGGACGACCTCGTGTCAAACTATCTCCTCGGTATCGGCGAAACCCTGGGCTTTACCGGTCTGTTTCTCCTTGGGGTAGCAGGAATAGTGAGTACCGGCCTGTTTATGGGAGACCCTTTCCCGGACTTGCCCCGTTTCGAGGCCCTTTTTATTTTTCTTCTGAATCTTGCGATAGGACTCAAGGTTGGCGCGGGTATCGGGCTCTTGAGTTTGTTGATAATAAGATACTCCCCGGAGGACTCGGATGTCTGATATCCTGGTAATTCTTCTCTTCTGCATCGGCCTGTGGGGGATTCTATCCGGCAGGAACGTTATCCGGAAAATAATCGGTCTGGCGCTGCTCAACAGTTCCGTGGTGATCCTCTTTATCCTTGGCGGACGGATCGGAGGGAGCGCCGCACCCATTCTTACGGAAAGCTTTTCCGGAGAGATAGTGGATCCTATTCCCCAGGCCCTTATGCTCACGGCTATTGTTGTCGGCCTCTCTATTACCGCGGTTGCCCTTATTCTCGCGGTTAAGCTCTACCACGTATGCGGAACCCTCGATATAAAGGAGATAGAAAAGACCTCGGATGAGTCTTCACACTGATATACCGGTACTCCTCCTCATTTTCGCTCCCCTCGTTGCCGCCGTAATAAGTCTGGTGGGAAAGTTTTTCTCTCCCCGCTACTCCATCCTTCCGGCGTTTGCAGTGTGGTTCGGAGGATCCGTATGGGCGCTTATCGCCTCCGGAGCTCCAATCCTTGCGGGGGAATCCCTTCTCTACACTATAGGAGGCTGGGCAGAGCCCTACGGGATTACCCTGGAGGTAAACGGCCTTACCTGGATTGCCACCCTCACGGACATCCTTATAGGGACCACCGCGTGGCTGCAGACACGGCGATACCGCCGATTTGATCCGCTCTTTTACTTTTTCTTTTTTATGGCGCTTTTCTCCCTGCAGGGGGTACTCTATACCCGGGACCTCTTTAACCTCTTTGTCTGGTTCGAAGTGCTCTCCCTCAGCTCCTTTATGCTCATTACCTACGACCAGAAGCGCAGCACCTACGTTGCAGCGGTAAGGTATCTGCTTATAAGCACCGTGAGCATCATCTTTTTTCTCCTGGGGGTATGGATCCTTTATATATCCACCGGCTCTCTCTCCCTGCCCACCATAGCCGCCGCCGTATCGAAGGCGGCGGCAGAAAACGGGGAGGTGGTGATGGGAACAGGCCTGGCCATAGCTCTGATGAGCGGGGGAATTCTTACCAGGGCGGCGGTTATTCCCTTTCATACCTGGCTCCCCGAAGCTCATGCCGCCGCCCCCTACCCTATTTCGGCCCTTCTCTCCGGATTTGTGATAAAAGCGCCGATGCTCGCTCTCTGGAGGATCTACGACTACATCTCCTTTCCAATGATGAACGAGCTTCTGATATGGATCGGTGCCGTCTGCGCACTGACGGGTGTTGGAGCGGCGATGGTTCAGAGGGACGCGAAAAAGCTCCTCGGTTACCACTCCGTCTCCCAGATGGGCTACATAGTAGCCGCCTTCGGCGTTGGAGGGCCGGAGGGAAAGGTCGCGGCGCTCTTCTATATTATCGGGCATGCCCTCTTCAAGAGCCTACTCTTTTTGACGGTAGGAAGGGTGACCGAAAGAATATCCAATCGCAACGTTTACGAGGTGAGGGGAATGGGGCGCGTATTCCCCATCCCGGCTCTGCTCTTTATGGTAGCGGCTTTCTCCATCTCCGGGGTGCCTCTCTTTGCCGGTTTTACCGCAAAACTGCTGGTAGGCAAGGCTCTCTACAGCCACGGCATAGCCTACTGGATGCTCACCATCGCGGGGGTGGGTACGGCGGCCTCCTTCTTTAAGCTGGGACGCATCTTTATCGGTTCTCAACCACGGGGGGACGGGGGGACGCTTGGATATCTGCCCCCGGATATCTCGACATCGAAAACCGCAACCTCCTTTGCAGACCTGGGAACAGCAGTCCTTGCCGGAGGCTGCCTTCTGATGGGAGTTATCCCCGCCTACGCCCACAGCCTGTTTCTCCGCCTTATAGAGGCGGAGAATCTGCTACAATCCTCGATTGAATCCCCTGTTGAGTCTTCCGTGGCGTCCAATTCCATCCACAGTTGGTACGCTCCCCCGGAACTCCTCAAAGCATCCCTTGTCCTTGGTGCGGGTTTCTTTATTTCCATCTTCCTCGTCTCCGGACCGGGGAAGAAGCTTGCCCATTTTTTTCGCGCCCGGACCTTTGGGCTTAACGGTTCTCTGCGCCTTTTGACGGCGGGGTTTCTCTTTTTTATCCTCTTCGGAGTATTTTTCTTCTAAGGTGTGTAAAGGATGGGTAATTTTCCGAACTTCCTGCCCCCCGCTGCTGCCGCGGCCGAACTGCCTGTCATACTCCTGCTCCTCGCTCCTCTGGCAGCCTCTATTGTCAGCATGTGTGGAAAACTCATCCACAAAAGGGCGGCTGTGCTTCCGGCTTTTCTTGTCTGGTCCCTCGGTACCGGGTGGGCCCTTTTTGCTTCCGCTCCCGCGGTTTTTGAGGGAAAATCCCTTCTATACGCTCTGGGAGGGTGGGCAGAACCCTTCGGGATAGTAATGGAGCTTAACGGGGCCAGTTGGGCAGCCGGAGTAACTTCCCTTGTCCTCGGTACTGCGATATGGTTGCAGACCTTTGGGAACCGGAACTACACGTCCTTCTTCTACTCCATTCTCTACCTGACCTTTTTCTCTCTGCAGGGGGTACTCTGCACCCGAGATCTCTTTAACCTCTTTGTGTGGTTCGAGATCTTATCGCTCTGCTCCTTTGTGCTTATGGCCTACGACAAAGAGATAGAATCCTTGACCGCGGCGCTGCGCTATCTATTTATGAGTACCGTAAGCATCATTTTTTTCCTCTTGGGCCTGTGGATTTTCTACCGCTACAGCGGCACCCTCTCTCTGGAGACAATAGCGGCATACCTTTTAGAGGGAGATATCAGCCGAAGGGCCGCCGGCTTGGCAACAGCAGCCGTTGCCGCCGGTATTCTTACCCGTTCGGCCATAATACCCTTCCACACCTGGCTCCCCTACGCTCACGCGGCGGCCCCCCACCCCGTTTCCGCCCTGCTTTCGGGCTTCGTAATTAAGGCACCCGTCTTTGCCCTCTGGCACTTTACCGACTACATCTCTTTCTCCGGATTGGGGGAACTGCTTATCTGGCTTGGTGCCGGAAGTGCCGTAGTCGGCGGATGGGGGGCGGCTTTCCAGAGAGATGCCAAAAAAGTCCTCGCGTACTCCTCCATCGGGCAGATGGGCTACATAGTGGCGGCCTTCGGTATTGGAGGGGAACTCGGAAAAACCGCCGCCCTCTACTCAATTGCAGCCCATGCTCTGTACAAGGGACTGCTTTTTCTTGTTGTTGGAGAGACCACCCACCGGGTCGGATGCCGTAGTGTCCACACTGTTCGAGGATTGGGGAGACTCTTTCCCTTTCACACCTTTATGTTTGCCCTTGGAGCGGTGAGCATTATGGGGTTTCCCCTCTTTGCCGGGTACGGGGCAAAACACCTCCTCTCCATCTCGCTCTACAATCATCCGGCGGGGCTGCTTGTTCCTGTTGCGGGGGCGGGAACCGCTGCGGCTCTCTTTAAGCTCTCCCGGATGTTTACCGGAACACCTTCCGAGGCCATTCGTATTGGTTACAGTAAATGGAACAGCGGCGCGAGGCTTCTGGAGAGCCCCTTCAGGGGCAGTTTTGTCTTTCCCGCAACAGGTCTTCTTGTGTTAGCCTCGGGCTGTATTGTCCTCGGGATCTCCCCGGAATCCGTCCTTGGAATACTCCTTCCCCTGGTAGAGAGAGAGGACCCGGCGGCCTTTCTTACTCAACTGTCGAAGATAGAGTGGTTTGCCCTGGGCGGCCTCCTCAAGACTGCCGGGACTATAGCCGCTGCAGCCCTGCTGTATACATTTCTGCAGCTGCCGCCGGGAAGGGCTGTAGAGGCAAGGCTTGCGGAGTATCGGGTGAGTCTGAATGGGTCCTTGCGGCTGCTAATCCTCGGGAGCCTGCTCTTCTTTCTCTTCGGAGCATTTTACTATTAGGTAGTGTTTGCCGTCCCCCATGATTTGAACTAAGATTCAAACACCGCACCCGTGTGTGCAGAGGTTACCAGTTTTCGATATCGTGCAAGATAGCTGCGCGGCTCCACCTCCGAAGGATTCGGCCTCCACTTCTTTTTCCTCTCGGCAAGCTCCTCCTCCGAAACTTTTACCTCCAGCTTGCGGCCGGGGATATCTACAGAGATAATATCCCCCTCCTCGAGCAGACCTATCGGCCCGCCGGCCAGGGCTTCCGGAGAAATATGGCCTATACAAGGCCCTCTGGTACCACCGGAGAAACGTCCGTCGGTAATAAGGGCCACCGACTTGGAGAGCCCCATGCCGGCAATCGCGGAGGTGGGACTCAGCATCTCGCGCATCCCCGGCCCGCCCTTTGGGCCTTCGTAGCGGATTACCACCACATCCCCCTCTTTTATTTTCCTGGAAGTAATTGCCTCGTAGGCCTCCTCCTCGGACTCGAAAATTCGAGCGGGCCCCTCGTGGCGCATCATCTCCTGCTCCACTGCCGACTGCTTAACTACAGCGCCCTCCGGGGCGAGGTTTCCCTTGAGCACCGCGATTCCCCCCTCTACGCTGTAGGCCGTCTCCACCGTCTTTATCACCTTACTATTGATAATCCGGGCACCGGAAATATTCTCCCCGAGGGTTTTTCCTGTTACCGTTATCGGTGAGCCGTCGATAAGGCCGTGACTCAGGAGCTCGTTTAACACCGCGGAGAGACCGCCGGCATCGTCGAGGTCGTGCATACTGTGCACCCCCGAGGGGCTGATCTTCGTGATATTCGGAACCTTTCGGCTAATTTCATCAAAATCTTTCAAGCTCAGATCGACCCCCGCTTCCCTGGCAATGGCGAGCAGATGAAGAGCGGTATTGGTTGAACCCCCAATGGCCATGTCCAGAGCTATCGCGTTGAGAAAGGCGGTTTTTGTCATAATATCCCCGGGTTTGATATTCCGGGATACCATCTCCATTACCTGGTGTCCCGCCTTTCTGGCCAGCTGTTTCCTCCGTCCGAAGGGAGCGGGGATGGTACCGTTGCCGGGAAGGGCGATTCCCAGGGACTCGGCGAGGCTGTTGAGGGTGTTGGCGGTAAAGAGCCCCGCACAGCTGCCGCAGCTCGGGCATGCCCGTATTGCAATCTCCTCGAGCTCCTGCTCATCCATCGTCCCGGCGGCAAACTTTCCCACCGACTCGAAGGCACCGCTTATAACGTCTATAGACTCTCCCTTGTAGGTTCCGGTGAGCATGGGTCCGCCGCTTACATACACCGCCGGTATATTGAGGCGGCCTGCCCCCATGAGCATACCGGGGACAATCTTGTCGCAGTTGCCCACAAGCACCAGTCCGTCGAACTTCTGCCCCGTGGCAACCGACTCGATAGAGTCCGCTATAAGCTCACGGGTTGCCAGAGGATACTTCATGCCGCTGTGGTTCATGGCTATACCGTCGCAGATACCAATGGAGGGGAACTCCATGGGAGTACCCCCCGCAGCGGTTACCCCCATTTTTACCATCTGGGTAATCTCGTTAAGGTGATAATGTCCCGGAATAATTTCGTTATGGGAATTCACAACGCCGATTAAGGGTTTTTCCAGATCCTCCGGGAGATACCCCATAGCATACATAAGAGCCCTGTGAGGAGCTCTGTTAGGTCCTTTTGTTACTTCGTCGCTTCTCATATCTCCTCCTCTAAGTGTGGTGCTGCACGGGATCAGGCCTTAAAGCCTTTAATCGTCTTCGTAGAGTTCATGAATCTCGTCCCACGCCTCGGGCTCTCCTGCCCGCAGTCTCTCCAAAAGAAGAAACTGGGCGGTAAGCATGTCGATGGCTATTTTCTTTATCTCCTCCGCCGTACGCTCTTCGGCAAGGGCAAAACCTTGCACCTCTTCTTCGTCCATATTGATAATTCCGTCGATCTCCTCGATCATATCTTCCTTTGTATACGAGGCAAAGCCGGGTACCGGAAAAAAAATCCCCGGCTCGTATCCGTAACGTTCGAGATCAAGGGCAACCCTGTCTATAGTCGAACGGTCCCACGAGCGAGAGTTTCGTCGCACTTCCGACTTCTTGTTATTACCGTAAGTTTTCAAATCTCCCATACTTTACCTCCTGGCTCTTATTTTCGCAGTTATTCAACGGCTCTACAAGATCTAAAGAACATTTATTTTTGCAACAGCCCTTACAACCGAGTCAAGTCGATCGACAAAGAGTCAGAAATTCGATTCTTGGACTGCCTTTCCCCCAAGATTTGAACCACAAGTTCTTGGAACCCCACTTTTTTTTTATTACCTTTGGGAGAGAAGCACTATCAATGGTCAGGAGGACGAGATGAGACAGATTGTAGCTGTAATACACGAAGATTTTGAGGATTTAGAGCTCTGGTACCCGGTTATACGACTTCGAGAAGAGGGTTTTAAGGTTGTTTTGGCAGGAGAGGAGAAGGGCCGCACCTACCACGGAAAGTACGGAGTGCCGGCTACTGCAGACATTGCCTATGACGAGATAAAATCCGGTGACTACGACGGTATGGTTATCCCCGGAGGGTGGGCTCCCGACAAAATTCGACGCTTTTCCCCTGTTCTCGATGCAGTTCGCACAATGTACAAGGAAGCCAAGCCTATAGCGCAGATATGTCACGCCGGTTGGGTCACAATCTCCGCGGGGATTCTCAAGGGCGTACATGTTACTTCGACCCCGGCAATTAAAGACGACATGGAAAACGCAGGTGCTGTATGGGAGGATAAAGAGGTGGTGGTGGACAATCACATCGTATCGAGCCGCAGACCGCAGGATCTTCCAGCCTACGTAAAGACCTTTATCGAGGTGCTCGACAGCGGAGAAAACTCATAGATATCGGAGAATTTCAAAAGCCACGATTCGAGATACCCCGCTCTGGAAGTTTCGGGGCCCCGCTCACAACAATCTCCGCCTACTCTTGGGGCTCGTCGATAACATTCAGAAGCTCATCCCTATTTAAAATGTGCACGACCGCCCCCTGTTGCTGGAGAGTGCCCTCATCGCAGAGATGGGAGAACTCCCGGGAGAGGGAGGGGCGGGTTACCCCAAAGACCTCCGAGAGGGCCTCCTTCGAGAGGGAGAGCCGGGGGCTGTCTGTTCCCTGTTTGTCCGCCTCGTCGAGGAGGTAGTGGGCAATTTTCTCCCGGATGGTAGAGAACTGAAGCATGTTCAGCTTCTCTGCAAGCATTGAGAGGCGAAAACCCGTATCTTCGAGGTAGTTAATCAGCACCCTTGAGTCGCAGCGCAGCAGCTCGAGTACGTCCTTCCTGCGGATTGCACAAATCCTCGTATCCTCCTCGGCTATAAGAGTAACAGGAAGATAGTTCTCCGGGGCAAAAAGAACCGACGAGGCGACTATTTCGTGAGGCGCGAGAGATTCCACCTTCAAGATCTTTCCCCGGTGGTTCTGAAACTCCGCCCGCAGCCTCCCCTCAGTTATGATCCACAGATCGGCATAACGATCTCCCCGGAAGGCGACAATGCTCCCCCTGTTGTGCCTGCGGACCGTGCAGTTGTGACGCCCTATCAAAGAGGATATCTCTTCTTTCGATAATCCCTTGAACAACGTGCAATTGACAAGAGATGTATATACAGAGCTGTCCATAGAGGCAGTGTAGCGGAAAACAGGAAAAATTCATAGAAAAAAGCTGTTTTTCGTAACATATGTTACCGAAGAGATCCTTCCTGCACACTATTATTGGACTACATACAAAGAACACATACCGAAACAGGAGGGTATACAATTATGTCGATGTTTTGTTTTCAATGCCAGGAGGCCGCAGGTAATACCGGATGCACGGTAAAGGGAGTATGCGGCAAGGACGAGTCCACCGCCGGGCTCCAGGATCTCTTAGTCCACACGCTCAAGGGTATAGCCGTCGTGCACCGTAGAGGAGACTTCTCCGAAGAAGATGTGCGGGAGGCCGGACGTCTGGTAAACGAAGGTCTGTTCGTGACCGTTACCAACGTCAACTTCGACGACGATGCAATTACACAGAAGATTATCGATTCTCTTTCTCTGCGCAACGCCCATGCAAAGAAGGCGGGGCTCGATGTTTCCAGTCTTCCCGATGCAGCTTCCTGGTATGGCCAGACCAGAAGTGAATTCGAGGAGAAGGCTCCCTCTGTGGGTGTCCTCGCTACAGAGAATGAAGATATCCGCTCCCTCAGAGAGCTGGTTATTTACGGGCTCAAAGGAATAGCCGCCTACGCCGACCATGCGAAGATTCTCGGATACGAGGATACCGAACTCTACCGCTTCGAGCTGGATGCCCTTGCAAAGACCACAGAAGATCTCAGCGTCGATGAACTGGTCAATCTTGTACTGGAGACCGGTAAACACGGGGTGGATGTAATGAAGCTCCTCGACTCCGCAAATACGGGAACCTACGGAAACCCGGAAATAAGCAAGGTAAACCTCGGAGTAAGAAAGAATCCGGGTATCCTGATTTCCGGGCACGACCTGAAGGACATGGAAGAATTGCTCACACAGACCGAGGGGACCGGCGTTGACGTTTACACCCACGGCGAAATGCTGCCGGCCAACTACTATCCGGCCTTCAAAAAATACGACCATTTTGTGGGAAACTACGGAAATTCCTGGTGGAAGCAGAACAGGGAGTTCGCCTCCTTTAACGGTCCCATTGTAATGACCACCAACTGCATTACTCCCGTAAAGGATGCCTACAAAGACCGTTTCTACACCACCAACACCGCAGGCTACCCCGGAACCACCCATATTCCCGACAGACCAGATGGCGGGGCAAAGGACTTTTCCGCGGTTATCGAACAGGCAAAGAGATGCGATCCCCCAACGGAACTGGAGTCCGGAGAGATCCTTGGCGGTTTTGCCCACAACCAGGTAATGCAGCTCGCCGACAAGGTAGTGGACGCGGTAAAGAGCGGGGCAATCCGACGTTTTGTAGTTATGGCCGGATGCGACGGCCGCCACGGCAGCCGCAGTTACTTTACCGATGTAGCCCAGGAGCTTCCAGAGGATACGGTTATCCTCACCGCGGGTTGCGCAAAATACCGCTACAACAAACTCAACCTCGGCGACATAGGCGGTATCCCAAGGGTCCTCGACGCGGGGCAGTGCAACGATTCCTACTCCCTCGCGGTAATAGCCCTCAAACTGAAGGAGGTCTTCGAGCTCGAGGATATAAACGACCTGCCTATCTCCTTCGATATCGCATGGTACGAGCAGAAGGCGGTAATCGTGCTTCTTGCCCTGCTCTACCTCGGCTTCAAGGGAATTCGTCTTGGCCCCACCCTTCCCGCTTTCCTCTCGGAAAACGTGACGAAGGTAATAGTGGATAACTTCGACGTAAAGCCCATCGGCGAGGTAAAAGAGGATATTGAAGCGAT
>JBKHFZ010000002.1:0-49675 GCA_046539925.1 Spirochaetaceae bacterium | reverse complement strand
GAGGAGTACAAGCCCTGTGTACTCTCCCAGCAACTCTCCGGAGTCGAACTCTCCAAGAGGGGTGATGGTCCACGGTACCGCAAGGGTGAGTATTATCATAAGGAGAACGAGCATAAAGGAGGCTATATACTTTCCCGCGACAAGTTCGACTTCTGTAAGAGGAAGAGTAAGAAGCAGTTCCTCCGTTCCCAACCGCCGCTCCTCGGCAAAGGTGCCCATTGTAATCGCGGGGATTACAAATGAGTAGAGAAGAGGAAACAGGCCGAAGTAGGATTTTAGCGAAGCTGTATCCCTGGCAAAAAACTGCTGTATAAAAAACAGGTGTGATGAGGATGCGAGAATAAAAAAGAGAATTATCATATATGCCACGGGAGAATTAAAGTAAATTTGAAGCTCTTTTTTTATCAAACCCCACAGTCTTCTTCCGGTCACAGGTCTTCCTCCGGTCATAAGTCTTCCTCCGGTCATAGATCAACCCCGTTTTCGTCTTCTCTATCCATGGTAAGACTCTCGAATACATCTTCAAGGGAGCTTCTCTTTTCGTGCATCTCCTTGAGTACAGTACCGTGGGCCACCGCCCAGGAAAAAAGCGTCCCGCCGTTGCAGTTCTCCCGCAGTTCTACCTCCGCCCGTACATCTTCTCCTCTCTCTACGGAAAGAACCGAGTGTACACCCTCATGCTGCAGAAGCTCCTCTTTAATCTGTTGCAGTTTTTGGGTGGAGTCGAAGGCAAGGGTATATATCTGCCTGCCCTCGGCCTGTCTGCGGACAGACTCCGTTGTTCCTTCGGAGACAACAAGCCCCCTGTTGAGAATAATAACCCTCGAGCATACCGCCTCTACCTCCTGGAGGATATGGGTGGAGAGTATTACCGTTTTCTCCGAGCCTATACGGCGTATGAGTCTTCGTATCTCTCTTATCTGGTTGGGGTCGAGACCGGCTGTGGGTTCGTCGAGTATAAGCACCTGAGGCGAGTGTATTACAGCACCCGCGAGCCCCGTGCGCTGGCGGTACCCCTTGGAGAGTTGTGAGATGGTTTTATCCATAATTTTACCAATACCGCACTCCGACGCTGCCTTCTCTATTGCCCCTTTTACCTGTTTTGCGGGGATATTACGCTCTGCGGCGATAAACTCGAGATACTCCCGCACGGTCAGTTCGGTATACAGCGGTGTATTTTCCGGCAGGTAACCGATGGAGGAACGGATGTATCGAGGATTCTCGACCACACTCTCTCCCAATACGGATGCTTCGCCGGAGCCTGGATAATGGTAGCCGGTAAGAATTTTTAATATAGTCGTCTTTCCCGCACCGTTGGGGCCAAGCAAACCGACAATTTCCCCTGCCCCGATGGTAAAGTCCACCCCTCCGACGGCTGGAACAGTTCCGTAGCTCTTTTCAAGGTTTTTTACGCGTATTACTTCATCCATAGTTAACTATAAGGGTCTTCCTTGTAGGGAATATCGAGGCTCTGTCTGTCCCGGGTAAGAAAGGCGGCGGGAAAAAGCTCTTTTGCCTCTTTTAACATCTGTTTTATCTCGTAATCGGTATAACGCGGGCTGTAGTGTATAAGCCCCAGTTTTTTAATGCCCCCCGCCTCGGCGGCAATTTGAGCAGCTTGCCGAGCGGTAAGATGCCGTTTTTCCCCGGCACTTTCTGCAAGATCCTCTTTAAACATCCCTTCGCAGATAAACAGATCCGAGCCCGTTACGTTCGGAGCAATCGAGGAGTTATACGAAGTGTCGGTTACAAAACTGAATTTTCTTCCCGGCCTTTCGGGGCCCAAAACATCCGAGGGTCTCACCTTCTCTCCTGTCGCGCTCGTTACCTCTTCTCCCGCCTGCAATTTTGCCCACAGCGGGCCCTTTTCGACGTCGAGGGCCTCCGCCTTATCGGGAAAGAACACCCCCGGTCTCGGATACTCTTCGAGGGTGTAGCCGAGGCATGGTTTTGTATGGTAGAGAGGAAAAGCCTTTACCGAAAAACCCTCTCCCCTATAGACTTCTCCCTCCTCCTCCACCTCTTTAATAATGATCTCGTAATTAATGTACATATCGAGTACGCGCCTGTTCTCCTCGACATACTCTTTTATCTTGGGAGGCCCGATTATGTAGAGGGGCTCCTCCCTATCCACCTGGCTGGAGAGCATCAAGATTCCCGGAAGCCCTGTTACATGGTCTGCGTGGGTGTGGCTTATAAATATTGTATCTATCTTTTTCCAGCGGAGGTTGAGTTTTCGCAGGGATACCTGTGTTCCCTCCCCGCAATCGAAGAGAAACAGATCTCCCTCCCTGCGCAAAAGCACGGAGGTGAGATACCTGTTAGGGAGGGGCATCATCCCTCCGGTGCCGAGTATAAAGAGTTCCAGGTTCATCGCTGTGTTCTTAGTTCTGCCGTACCGATTCGGCTTTCTTTACAGGTTCAGGCTGTTTTGCGGTAAAGGCAATCTCTCCTTTTCGCATGTGCGCCACGATCCTGGTTCCGCTGGTACACCGCCCCTTGAGCATCTCCATAGATATGGGGTCTTCCAGCTCTTTCTGAATAAGCCGGCGCATAGGACGCGCTCCGTATTTTATATCATGACCCTTATCTATAAGGTACTCCTTAACGGTCTGCTTTACCTCGAGTATTATATTCATTTCCAGGAGTCTGAGGGCGACTTCGCTGAGCATAATCTCCAGAATTTTCCGTATCTCCTCCCTCGAAAGGCTTGTGAACACCACTATCTCGTCTACACGGTTTACAAACTCAGGTCTAAAAGCCTTCTTGAGCTCGGTCATTGCCGAGGATTTAATCTCCTTATGCTCCATTACCCCCTCTTTTACCTGAAAGCCGAGGGTTCCCTCGTGGGATATCTCTCTAGCCCCCGCATTAGAGGTCATAATAAGCACGGTATTCTTGAAGGATACCTTGTGTCCGAGATTGTCGTGGAGTTCTCCCTCTTCGAGCACCTGCAGAAGTATATTGAACACGTCGGGGTGGGCCTTCTCTATCTCGTCGAGAAGGATAACCGAGTAAGGCCTTCTGCGGATTTTTTCGGTAAGCAGCCCTCCTTCTTCGTATCCCACATAACCGGGAGGCGCTCCGACAAGCCTGCTTACGTTGTGCTTCTCCATGTAATCGGACATGTCTATCCGAATAAGCGAATCCTCGCTTCCAAAGAGAAACTGTGCCAGTGTTTTTGCCAAAAGCGTCTTTCCCACACCCGTCGGGCCAAGGAACACAAAGGATCCGAGAGGTCTGTTCGGAGAACTTATCCCCGTACGCGAACGGCGTATACTCGATGAGACCGCGTTAATCGCCTCTTCCTGGCCGATTATTGTCTTATGCAGCTCCTCTTCGATATTCAGCAGCTTCTCGGATTCGCTCAGAGCAAGCCTCTCTAAGGGTATTCCGGTGATGCTCGAAATTATGCGCTGGATATCGTCCACTTCCACGAGGTTTCTCTCGTTTTTCATGGAGTTCTTCCAGTTTTTCTTCATCTCCTCTACTCGGCCCTTGAGCTGTCGTACCGTATCCCGTACAGCCGCGGCCTTCTCGTAATCCTGGTTGTTTACCAGGTTAATTTTTTCGCCGGTAAGCCGGTCTATCTCCTCTTCGAGTTCGGTAAGCTCCCTGGGCCGTACGGTGTTGTGAATTCTCTTGTAGCTGCCGGCCTCGTCAATAAGATCTATTGCCTTGTCCGGCAAAAAACGGTCGTTGATATATCTGCTCGAAAGTCTCGAGGCCTCGCGTACCGACTCTTCGCTGTAACTTACGTTGTGATGCTCCTCGTATTGGCCTTTTATTCCCTTGAGAATTTCTATGGTATCCTCCACGGAGGGTTCGTCGACATAGATAGACTGGAATCGCCGCTCGAGGGCGGCGTCTTTTTCTATATGTTTTCTGTACTCGTTGTGGGTAGTTGCTCCGATACACTGCACCTCTCCTCTCGAGAGCGCCGGTTTAAGCATATTCGAAGCGTCTATTGCTCCCTCCGCTCCGCCTGCGCCGATGATGGTATGGAGCTCGTCTATAAAGAGTATTACATTTCCCGCCGCGGTTATCTCCTTCATAACCTTTTTAAGGCGCTCTTCGAACTCTCCCCGGTATTTTGTTCCGGCTATAAGCGATGCGATATCCAGGGTTACCACCCGTTTTCCCATAAGAACCTCGGGAGCCGCTCCCTGTTCAATCCGCTGGGCGAGCCCTTCCACTATTGCAGTTTTGCCTACACCGGGCTCTCCTATAAGTACGGGATTGTTTTTTGTTCTTCTGGCGAGTATCTGTATAACTCGCTGAATCTCCCACTCCCTTCCTATAACCGGGTCGAGTTTGTTCTCCTTGGAGTATTCATTGAGGTCTCGGGCAAACTCGTCGAGGGTGGGTGTTCCCTTCTGATTCTGCCCGGAGACTGTCTTGCGTTTCATCTGCGTCTGGCTTGTCTGGCCTCCGGCTGTCCGCTTCTTGGCACTTCCGGTCCCGCGGAGTTCTACCACTATATCCCTTATGTTATCCGAATGCACTGAATTTCTGGAGAGATATCTCTGGACCACACTCCCCGACTCCTTTGCAGAGGCCAAAAGCAGATGCTCCGTCCCGATATATTCGTGGCCGAGTGCCCGGGCCTCTTCGGCTGCATCCTCGAGAACCTTTTTTCCGCGGTGGGAGGGGGGTACATCCCCCAGGATAAAGCCGCTGTGTTTTTTTGGTATACTCTTCTCTATTTCTCCCTGCAGCTGCGAAGGGTCTATGTTCAAGTTCTGCAGAGCCTTGTATCCCAGCCCTTCTCCGTCTTTTAACAGTGCAAGTATGATGTGTTCCGGAAGAAGCTGGTCCGAGTGGAACCTCTTGGCCTCCTCCTGTGCAAAAATTGTCAATATTCTTTGAGCCCTTTGTGTAAGCCCTTTAAACATACGCTCCTCCATTTACTGCCGGTCCGGCAACAGCAGTTCTCGAATCATTCGAGCACGTTCATGCTTTACCGTATGAACCGTTATTTCGCTTTCGTCCCCATTTACCCTCTCCTGCACATGGGCCTTTCTGCTCTCTACAAACAAGCTGTTAAGGCGTGCAAAGGGCAGGTCTATCCATCCAAGAGCAACCCCTAAACGGAGATCCGATAGAAGACCTATTGCCTCGCGCTCGTCGATCATTCTGCAGTGTAACAGAATACCGTAGGCACGCCACACAATATCTTCCACCTCTAGCCGTTTATGCCGCACCATCTCTTCCCTAACCTTCTCCTCATAATCTACTAACTGAGATGCTGTTCGTGCAAGTTTTTCTATAATTTCTTTTTCACTCTCCCCAATACCTACGGGGTTATATAGTTGGTAGAAGTATCCCAGGGAGTGGTTGTCGTCACCCATAAAGCCCTTTACAGAGAGCCCCTCCTGCATAACACTCTTAAAAGCCCTCTCCAGAAGGGAGGAGTTTTCCAGGGCAGGAAGATGCAGCAGCACCGACCCTCTGAGCCCCGTACCGCACTGTTTTATGGCGGGTGTAAGATACCCTCTGTCTAAAGATACGGCAAAATCCAGACTCTTCTCAAGCTCCTTTTCCAGGGGAAGTATATTTCGGTACGCCTCTTCCAGACTCAAACCGGGGGTAAACGAGGCGAGTCGAAGATGATCTTTCTCGTTTATCATTCCTCCCAACATCTCTTTCTCGTCAAAGACAAGAGACTTCTCTTTTTCCAGCGAAAACTGCTGGCTGATAAAGTGCTTTTCTATAAGCATTTTCCTCTTGCGGGGACTTAAATTCTTTAGCCTGAGCGTGACAGGCAGAGAGCTCTTACCACGCACCCTCTTTATGTTGGAAAAGGCATTTTCAATGAGCTCCTGTACTTCCTGCTCCTCTTTTATCTCCATTTTATGGGGAAACCGCTTACCCGAGATGTTTCTCGATAGCCTAATACGGCTTGCGACAATTACCGACTCCCTTGGTCCTGTTCCCCTATACCAGCCGGTCTCGTTCCGCGGCGTGGCCGAGCTGCTGTTCGAGAGTTTTTCAGCCATCCCGACCTCCCTCTTTGTCTCCACTGCCGTACTCTTCCATCTCCCGCAGCCGGTCGCGCAGCTTGGCTGCCGTTTCGTACTCCTCTTCGTGTACCGCCTCGTTGAGTTTTTTCTTGAGAGATTCCTTGTCTACCAATATTGTCTTGTAGGCCCTCAGTTTTTCCGGGTATTTTCCCTTATGTGTGGTAATATCCGCGTATTCTGCCAATAGATCGTCTATATGTCCCCGGAAGGCTGTATAGCACTCAGGGCACCCTGCGGTTTCACCTTCCCGTATCTCCTTTAAGCTTGTACGGCAGTTCGGACATTCCGTAACAATCGGCGCCTGCTCTTCCCCTTCTCCTTCGCCGTCTACAAGTCCTCCCAGCAGATGTGAGAGAGAAAACTGCATATTTCCATCCTGATCGGTAGACACACCCTTTTTCCGGGCGCAGTCTCCGCACATATGGTATTCGTAGAGTTCACCCCCCATTATCTGTTGTACGTGAACTATAGCTTCGTTCTCTCCGCATACATCACAGGTCATTTATTCCTCCCATTTCACTATTAAATATAACATCTTTTCTCTTGGATATACAACGGACGGTTTAATGTTTACGAAGTATATCGAGGGGCCGGATACTCCCTGCTCTTCGAGCAGGAAAATATGCCGCTGCAGAGGTTACGAGCAGTGTAAACACTCCCGCTCCAAATATCTCGATAAAACGCAGGCGTATCGGAATCTCCTCGAGATAGTAATTTTCATCAAAAACGGTTATTCCCTCAAATCCTCCCGCTTCCGGGTCGAAAAAGCTGCCCCACGCCCCCGCTGCGGTGTTTATTACAGTCTCGAGTCCGTCTATTAGAGGATTGATATTGACCGCAAGTGCAAGCCCCGCGGTTATACCTATAAGCATACCGGTAAGGCCAATAAACACCCCTGTAGAGAGGAAGGAGTATACAATATCTTTTGGATGCACTCCCGTGCTCTTTAAAATAGCAATTTCCGGCTCTTTTTCCAATACCAGCATGATCATAGACGAGGAAATATTAAAAGAGGCAACTATAACAATTATGATCATGATAAATATAAGCAAATTTCTGGTAGTTTTAAAGCTCTCGAGCATAGCCCGTTCCATTCCGTACCAGGTGTACACGTACCAATCGGGAGGCATTGCGGATTGTATCCTCCCGGCTGTTTTCTCTATATTTTGATAGGGATCATCCGTTTTTACGGCAATTACCCTGTCCGAGGGTGTATTAAACAGCCTTTTCCCCTGTTCCACGTGTAGATACATGCTCAAAGCATCGAGTTCGTAGTAGCCGGTAGAAAAAACACCGGCCACGGTAAATGTAGAAGGCCGCAAAACGGGAGAGCGGCCCGGCATGGTTTTGGCGGTAAGCAGTCTTACCGTATCTCCAACGGAGACTTCGAGCTTCCTGGCAACTTCTCCACTTACAAGGGCATTTCTGCCGGCGGATAGATCGAAGCTCCCCTCCTCGAAGGAGAGAAACTCCTGGACCTTCCCGTCCCTTTCGTAGAAATCCTCCGGCAGACCGCGTATGGAAACACCCGTTCTTCCCGTGGGAGAGTATATCAGCCCTTCGCCGAAAACTGCTTCGAAAGCCCGCTCTACCTCCTCTACTTCTTCTATTCTCGCGAGCGTTCCGTCTATCTCCTCTTCATCATAATCGCTGTAGCTCTTTAGCTGAAGATGGTACGAACCGATCTCGATAAAGCGTCTGGTTATTCCCTCTATCATCCCCCCGGATACCTCTATAACGAGGATAAGGGGTATTAGGGAGAAACCGACTCCAAGTATAGCGCCTATGAGGTGACGTTTTACCTTCTTTCCGGCACGACTGCCGAAAAGCATCCTGAAACCCAAAAACAGGGGACCGGAGGTTTTCATTCTTACCGCCGCTCCAGGATTCCGCCGGCAAGATGGTAGTGGGTATCTCCCCTCTCTGTTAAGGCGGTATCGTGGGTCACCAGGACCATAGAAGTGCTGAATCTTTTTGCGAGGGAAAAAAGCAGTTCCTGCACGGTCTTGGAGTTGTCTTCGTCGAGATTACCCGTCGGCTCATCCGCGAGAATAACCGAGGGAGAGTTGACCAAAGCCCTCGCCACAGCAACACGCTGTCTCTCGCCTCCGGAGAGCTGCGACGGGTAGTGCCCCTTTCTGTCGGTAAGTCGTACCTCGCGAAGCAGCTCCTCCGCTTTCTCGAGGGCCTCTTTTTTCGAAACTCCCCCCATAAAAGCGGGAAGCATTACGTTCTCCAGGGCGGAAAAATCTTCGAGAAGATAATGAAACTGAAAAATAAAGCCGATGTACTTGTTTCGGTACTCGGTAAGATCCTCCTCAGAGGCGGTGTCTATTCTCATATTGCAGGCATCGATGGAGCCGGAACTCGGATAGTCGAGCCCCCCTATGAGGTTTAAGAGGGTGCTTTTTCCGCTCCCGCTCTCTCCCGTTATTATTATTGTCTCCCCTTTGGAAATATCAAAACCTATGCCCCGGAGGATATGAAGTTTTTCGGGGCCGTTTGCGTATATTTTTCCCACCTGATTCAAAATTACCGTCTTGTCGCTTTCCGTCTTATTCATTTCGTAAAATCTCCGCTATGTAGATCTCGCTTGTTCTTCTCGATGCCGCGTATGCTGCAGCTGTAGAAGAAATTACCGCAAACAGCATTATAAGAAAAAATTCGGAGTACAGAACTTCTGTTGGAACTTCCTGAATATAGAAATATGCAGGAGAGAAGAGAGAAAACTCCCCCCTATAACTGCCGAACAGAGGAGCGAGAATATATTCGCTTAGCAGTAAAAACCGGTTTACCACCATCTCCGCAGCAGAGAAAATTGAGTTTATGTGCTCCGTTATAAGCAGACCGCCTATACTCCCCAACACCGCCCCGGAGAGACCGATAACCAGTCCTTCCGATACAAATACCGTACGAATCATTCTTCCGGAGGCTCCAAGAGCTCTAAGGACAGCTATTTCATCTCTCTTTTCCATAACCGAACGCTCGAGGGAATTTTTTATATTCACCCCCACTACTATAAAAATAAGCCCTATAAGAAGCATCATCGCCAGTTTTTCCATCCTCAGCGCGCCGAAGAAAGCGCGGTTGTACTCTCTCCAGCTCTCCAGGGAATACCCCTCCGGGAGAAGGCCTTCTATTTTAGCCGCTGTCTCCGCGTCCTTGAACCTGTCTTTGAGCTTTAAACCGATAATATTTTCGGTTCCCTTCGAGGCTATGCTCTCTATGCTGTCTCTTCCTATAAAGGCAAATCCCGCGTCGAACTCGAAGTAACCGCTGCGGAAAATACCTCTTACCTGAAACTCGACATCCGAGGGTCTGAGGCTGGAGAAAGAGTCTCCCGACATGGCTACTATGTGTACCGCATCACCGACCTTCACCCCCAAACGATTTGCAAGTTCCGCGCCTATTACAATACCCCCTCCGCCTCTTAGATCGAGCTCGCCGCTTACCACATTGAGCCGCTCAACCATATCGGGATCGAGGTCTTCGAAATCGGGCGGCACTCCTCTAATAACGCAGGAACGGTAGTCTCCAATACCTCCCTGTATAAGACTCTGGGTCTCTCTGAAGGGGAGGACCGACTCCACCTGGGAAAGTTCTTTTATATCTTCAATGTCCGCTTCCCCGGGGTCGCCGTAGATTCTTATGTGGAACGAGTGTATCGAGAGAATATTTTCTATAAAATTAAGCTGAAACCCGTTCATTACCCCAATAACCGTTATCAGGGCGGCGACTCCCACCGCGATTCCTCCTGCCGAGAGTCTGGCCGGGGTTATCTTACTCTTCCCCTTACCGGCTTTTACATATCTCTTTGCTATATAGAAAGGCCACCCGATTTTCATCTATTCTACAGACTCCCGGCGTACGAGCTCTTCTCCACGATACACATCCCGATAGAGAGGCTTCTCGTTCCTGTAGATAATCTCCTCCCGTGTATCTTCCCGTGTATCTTCCCGGTGGTAAAGGATTTTTTTTATTCTCCTTCCGTTTTCTCGTACATCCACCTCTTCGAGATCGCCTTCGGCGTTATACGAGTAGAGGAAAAGCCTCTCCCTGTTTGGGGAGCGAACCTTTTTCTCCGAGATCCTGCTGTGGGTATAGGTATAGGTTTCTCTTGTAAGGACACCGTTTTTTCTCATTTTCCTCTCTTTTAGTCGATTGTCCGCGTCGTATATCTCAGTTGTCTCCTCTCCCGTCGCTTTGTCTTTCCGAATCACCCTGAGGGAACCGTTTTCGGGTATACTGGTCCTGCTCCTTACCTGCTCGTCCCGGTCCCATATGTATGCGCTGTATTGGCCTCCCGGCCCGTAAGAGATAATCTCATCCTTATCCTCTCTGCTTATCCACTCTCCCTCGAGATCTCCGTTTCCGCTGTGCACGTAGGATGTTATTTTTCCATTCTCCCTTACCTGGCCGAGTCTCCCGTCGGTTCCGCTAAGGTATATTATCTCTTTCTCTTCACCCTCTGTTTTTTCCGTGCAGGAGAGCAGCTCCTCTCCATCCCACCGGTACTCGCGCTCTACCGCCTTTTTATCTTCCCCCATTTCCCACTCGTACACAGGCCTGCCGGAACGTTCGATAATCTCTCTTGCCTTTTCGCCTTCCCGAAACTCTCTTTCCACTCTCTCTTTGCCTTGCTTTTCTATGCGCTTTGTATAGATCTCTTCTCCGGAGTGAAGCAGTACTTCCTCGCGGACCCCCGAGGGCAGTGTGCGCTTTTTTAGTATAAATTCCGGAGGACCGTTTTCTGGCGTGCTCTGCGCGTCCTCCGGCTCTCGCTGCGCCTCCTCCGGCGATATCTTCTCGAGAGCCATGCCGACGGCGTTGGACTTGTAGTATACCCAGCTTCCCTTCTGCTGTTGTGCAGAGAGACTCTGTGAGAAGAGAATCGCGGCTATAACCGCAATAAGTGCCGCCGCCGGCACCGCTGCCCTGTGTTCTCCTGTCACACCTACTCCTTTATATCTCCCATGAGCACCTCGAGGTATCTGTCTACATCAAAGGGCTCTATATCCTCATATTTTTCACCCGTACCCATAAACATAAAGGGTATTCCAAGATTCCTGCATATCGAGACGGCAATTCCGCCCTTCGAGGCGCTGTCGTATTTTGCAAGTACCATGCCGTCAATTCCTATTGCCTCGTGAAACATCTCGGCCTGATGCAGAGCGTTCTGTCCGGTAGTGGCGTCTATAACCATCAGTTTGTAATAGCCGCCCTCCCTTACTCCGGAGGTGATAATTTTGTCGATCTTTTGCAGCTCCTTAACAAGGTTCTTTTTTGTATGCATTCTTCCCGCGGTATCCGCGATAATCAGAGGTTCCCCCCGGGCCTGCACGCTTTCCAGGGCATCGTAAATTACCGCTCCGGGATCCGCCCCGGGTTTTTGACTTACCACCCTAAAGCCGAGCCGTCTCCCGTGCTCCTGCAGCTGGTCTATAGCCGCGGCTCTGAAAGTATCCGCGGCTGCGAGTACACTCTCAATCCTCCGGTTTACCCGAAAATAGTTGGCCATCTTGGCTATGGTAGTGGTTTTCCCCACGCCGTTTACCCCAAGAACAAGAACCACGTTCGTCTTATCGGCGTCGATGGAGAGCTGCGCCGTTTTTATCTGTTCTCCAAGCAGCCTTTTTATTAAGCCGCCGATATCCTCTTTTGTCTTTATCTTCTCTTTTTTAGAGAGCTTCTCTACCCCCTCTACTATTTCCATGGTTGCCCGTGCTCCGATATCCCCCTCTATAAGGGTCTCTTCAAGCTCTTCCATAAAATCTTCGCTTATTCCGGTTCTGCCGAAGAGTACTCCTATTTTTTTGCCGAATCCCTTCTTCTTCACCCTGCTGCCCCCGCCTTCAGCGGCCCTCGGCCGCGCGTATGTATTTATTCATGTGTATTACAGAATCCGCGAGAAAAACTCCGTTTAAGAAGAGTCCCCCGAGATAGGCAGTGTACCATACCCTCGAAAGCTCGTTCAATCTGTTCTTCTCTTCGGCACTCCCCTCCGTGAGCGCATCGTTGTGGGCATAGGCATACTCCGTACTCATTCCGTACCCTATTAATGTGACGGGAAGGGATAGAAAAAAACCGGCCACCCCCACGTAGAAGCGATCCCGCGCGGCCTCTACTATCTGTTTTTTATCAATGGAGAGTGGGTGCAAGTTAATATTGAGCTCTCCGTCTTCCGGTCTCTCTCCTATCACAAATGTCTCATCGTAGAAACCGGGGCTTTTTGCAAGAATAGTTATAGGCAATACCGCCTCTTTTATGGTCAACGGTGCGGTACCGAGGTGCACCGTGTCGGAGAATATATCGACCCCCGGCGGGCTGCTCTCGAATTTCAAATCTACCGTCTCTATCGGCTTGAGGGACTCTTTCAGGGTATGCACCCCCGCGTTTTGCAGCTCCACTCTTGTCTCTTTTCTCTTATACCCCGGCGCTTCGATAGAGACGGTAAACTCCCCAGGTTCGAGGAACTTCAGCTCTCTTTTTCCTCCGGAGTATGTATCCCCTCCCACCTTAACCGTCGCCGCCTCCGGTTCTATTTCTATTTCGAGGTGCGCCCATTCTCTGCCTATCAAAACGGAGGTAAGCTCTTTAGAAAGCCCGGCCAGGAATTCCTCTACTCTGTCCGGGAAAAACGCCCCCTCGTATATGGTAAGCGCGGTATCGGTATCTCGATTGTATGTTTTCAGCTCCAGGTAAAGCGCGTCCTCCACCTGCTCCAGCTCGCCGTATACAACTCCGTCCGCCTCGTTCCGCTCTGCATAGTGCGGCAGAGAAATCTCCGGATAAGTGCCCAAGTCGGAGAGACTGTCTCCGGAATTGAAAACTAGGGGCAGCTTCTCTTCTATATCCAGGTCTATTATATCCAGCATATCCAGGTCTTTAGATACTCTCTCTTCCTCTGCGGCCTTAAGTACTTTTCGTAACCGGGAGATCTCTTCTCTCAGTTGCTCCAGGTCCTCTTGCACGGAGAGGAGTTTCTTATCGGAGTTTTGTATAAAATGCTCGTCTCTTTTTTGTATCAGTCCGTTGAGTTTTTTCTCTTTCTCGTAGAGAGCCCTCTGTACAAGCCGTTTTCCATGGGATAAAACCTCATCTTCCGACAGTGTGCGAGAGGGTATATCCTCCGCCTCCTCCATCAGCAGGAGGGGGATGCTCTTTAAGAGATAACTGTACTGCTCCGAGACACCCTCTCCCTTTAGTTCGGTAAAAAGACAGCTCCACTTCTCTCTATCGGCACTTATCCTCTCGGTCTCCTCCCGGTTGCCGGCGGCAAAAACAGAAGTTCCATTGGAGAGAAAAAATGCAAAAAGTGCCGCGGTAAAAAAAACCGCCCCCCGCATTTTTCGGGTGGGGCACTTATGCCTTCGCGGGAGGTAATTATGCCTTAGTGTTAAACTCGTATGCCTTCGCGGGAAGATCACAGCCACCCGAGGGAAAGGCGGGGATTCTGGTGGAAAGCCCGTAATCGCAGTGTGCACCCGTATAGCCCTGTTTTCGCTATCCGGAATCCACATTGCCTGATTCCATTACTTTTTCTATGGCCGACACCACTCTCTTTCCGTCGGCCGGTTTTACAATAAAATCTTTTGCCCCGAGCTGAATAGCCCTGAGGATATGGTGCTGTCCGGAGAGGGAAGAGCACATTATTACCCGTGCTCCGGGGTCTCTGCTGATGATGTGCCGCAGCGCATCTATTCCGTCCATCCCGGGCATTGTAATATCCATGAGCACCACGTCGGGTCTTCTTTGGAGATAAAGCATAACCGCCTCTCTGCCGTTCTTTGCCAGCCCCGCTATCTTCATACCGTTGTGCACTACAATATCCTTCAAGGCGTCCCGCATCATGGTTATGTCGTCTACCACCAGCACCTTTACAGCCATCACCACTCTCCGGACTCTTCCGACTCGCCTGTCATTCTCCATTTGAGATACCCATGAATAAAATCGTCTATATCACCATCCATAACCGCCTGCACGTTTCCACTCTGCTTTCCCGTTCTGTGGTCTTTTACCATATTGTAGGGGTGGAACACGTACGAGCGTATCTGATGTCCCCAGGCAATATCCTTTTTATCCTGTGCATGTTTCTCATGCTCTTCGTTTTGCTGTTCCTTGTAGTGCTCGTAGAGTCTGGACTTTAAGACCTTCATTGCGGTGGCCTTGTTCTTGTGCTGGCTGCGCTCATTCTGGCACTGCACGACTATACCGGTTTTCAGATGAGTTATTCTTACCGCGGAATCGGTCTTGTTTACGTGCTGTCCCCCCGCCCCCTGGGCACGGTAGGTATCTATTTTCAGATCTTCAGGTCGTATATCAACTTCTATCTCATCGTCAATTACCGGGGATGCGTACACCGAGGCAAAGGAGGTGTGTCTTCTTTTGTTGGAATCGAAGGGAGAAATGCGTACCAGCCGATGTATACCGGTCTCCCCGTGCAAATAGCCGTACGCGTATACACCTTTTATCTCGAGGGTTACCGATTTTATTCCTCCCTCTGCCTCGAGAATATCTATAAGTTCCATCTTGTAACTGTTCTTTTCGCACCACCGCGCATACATCCGGTACAGCATACTGACCCAGTCGCAGGCCTCTGTCCCTCCTGCTCCGGAATGGATAGTAAGAAAAAGGTCGTGGTCGTCGTATTTGCCGCTAAACATCTCCAGTGTCTGAAGACGGTGCAACTCTTTTTGGAGGGAGACAATGGTATTTTTTATCTCCTTCTCCATCGTGTTATCTCCTTCGTCTTTGGATATCTCCCACAACTCCTTGATCTCGTCGAAGCGGTTTTTCACGTCTTTCCAGGGGTCGAGCTTGCTCCGTTTCCTGTTTATTTTCCTTATTACTTCCTCCGCTTTTTCTCTGTCGTTCCAGAATTCGGGGTCCGCGGTTCCTGCTTCCAACTCCTGTATATCCCTCTCAAGAATATCCGGGTCAAAGACGCCTCCATGTGTCGTAAATTTCCTCTTCCAGCTCGCGTAACGGCTGTTCATAATCGGTAAGCATTCCTTCCTCCTCTATGGTTTTACCTTAACCCTCGTCCATCTTTTATATTTTAGGGAAGTGAGGACCAATACGCCCTCTAGTGGATATTGGTAAATCCTGATTGTATCGTAGTAATCCGTACATCTGTCTATATCTCTTTTTAACCGAGCCAAATATTTTTCCATTATCTTTGTCGATTCCCACAGAGCCGTGTGTACCTCGGTAAAGCCGTATAGTCCCAGCAGGTTCTTGAGCTCCCCTATATTGTCTTCATGACTTACGTCGAAGGAAACGGCAACAAACATGCTCTTAGTGTAGCCGCTTGCTTTTTAAGTGTCAAATAAGGGGAATTCAAAATTCACCTGTTTTCCAGATTTACCGTGAATTTTACCTATTGCAAGTACATGCGATGCCGATTATTGTAGTAGTATGAATGCGCGAAGAGTCTTCCTTTCAGCTCTCTCTCTCATGTGTGTCTCTCTCCTTAGTGTTTCACTCCCCCCTGCCTTTGGGGAGGAAGTTTTTGCCCCTTTTATCTCCGGTCTCGATACGCGGGTCGAGGATAACTCGGTAGTTTTGAGCTGGAAAGATTCGGACTCCTCAATCGATTCATATATAGTCTACCGTTCCTCCGAAGCTGTTACACGGAGCAATTTTTCCTCCGCTTCGGAACTTGCACGGGTAGAAGCCGGACAAGAATCCTATATAGATACACCTCCAACTACAGACCCCTATTACTACGCGGTTATCGCCGCCGACAAAGACGGAGAAAAATATGAACTCTTTATACCGTACAGAAACGTCACTGTTAATCCTGTCTCTGTAGCGGACACCTCTACGGTCGAAGAAAAGGCTACCGATATCTCCTCGATACACGCGGAAGTTCGTGGTAAAACAGTGCATATCGAGTTCGAACGAAGCAAGCCGGAGAGGGATTTAATCGTGTACCGCAGTACCAGCCCTCTGCGGAAAATTGAAGATCTTGTCAACGCAGCGGCACTCTCATCTTCTTCCATAGATACGGAAACACACAGTATAACCGACCAGCCACTCCCGGGAATCTCCTACTACTACGGAATATTCGACTCCCAGCTGGCAGAGGCCGGGGAGTTTACCTTTTCGCCTGGAGAAAACGTTACCGAATCGTCGGTGGAGATACCCCTCGACAAATCCTCCCTCTCCAGACTGGATGGAGAGACAAAACGCTTTACCCCTCTCCCCTTTCTCTTTCTCTCGGAATCCGTTTTTACCGGAAAAGATATCCCCGGCACGGTACCTCTTTTCTCTTCTTCCGGCTTCGCTTTTACCGATTCGCCGGAGTCCCTCTCCCGGGATACTCAAAAAGCTGTAGAGGCGCTTACACGGGATATACGGCTTGAAAAAGAGCAGCTCCCCCAAAAACTGATTCTTCCCTCGGACCGCGATCTCTCTTCCCTCTCGGGGACACATTACCGCTTGGCAAAAATAGTGCATCAGGCCTTTTCCGAAGACAACTGGGAAACCCTTGCCGAAGATTTAGAGTCTTTTCTATTGGTAAACCACGCCGAAAATATTACCGCCCGTGCCCGTTTCTACCTCGCACAGGCGTACCTCTATACCGAGCGCTACAGAAAAGCGTTTCTTGAATTTACCATGGCGCGGGGAAGCTACCGAAAAGAGGTACACAGGAGGCTTTCGTACCTCTATTCCGTCCTCGACAGTTAAAATTGCCGCCATTTTATCTTTTTTCTATTCTCAAGGTTATTCCGCGATCGAAGTATTCATCGGCACTCTTATTCTCCCCCACCGTACACTTCCACAAGAACATATAACAGCTGCCCTGATATATTCGCACTTTTTTACCGTAACGAAGGGTTGTAGTGTATACAGGGTAGGTCCACAGACCGGCAGCTTGCGACGGAGTAAGAGTTATAAGTGTTCTGTTCTCCTTATCGTGGATAGAGAGTTCGGAGACGCTTTTTAGATCGAGTTTTCCATCGAACACCTCGGCTGAGGTCTTATCGTCTCGAGTAACTGTATATACAAGGCGGTCATTGTCTGTTTCGGGAAAAGAAAGGTTCAATTCCGTGGCAAAAACTCCGTTAATCCGTTTTTCCTTTTCCGATTTGAAACTGTAATTTACATATATGGAGTTTTTTTGAAAATCGTAGTGCTTCTGCATGTGAAGCCACGCGCCGGCGTCTCCGTTGTTTACCCCGTCTATCCATCTATGGATGTCCAGCTCGAGATCCTTTCGTTCTTTATCCACCTTTTTAGGATAATACACCGATCCCGCGAAATCACATTTTTCTACCGCTTTGTGCGAAAGATACTCCTTCAGGGAATACTCCTTCGAGAAGAGATGGTCCACAAAGGATGATCGGGGGGATGTATCGAAGCCGTACTTCTCGTCCTCACGGTCGTGGTAGGGTTCTCTGTAACGGGCCATTACGTCCTGATAGTTCCATGAGGTTACCACGTAATCGAGTTCGAATACGCAGCCTCCCCTCTTATGGACATAGGCATTTATAAACTGCCCCTGGTACAGGTACTCATCCGCTCCGTCGAGATCTATATCCGTAATATTTACGGTAGTGGAAAAAATACCCTTCTCCCGGGTATTCTTTTCCGCCTCTATAAGCTTTGAATATGCCGCTTTTCGTATTCGATTATCGTATATCCCTCCGGAGGGGCCGTGCCAAAAGGGAACGTGTCCCTGTCCTTTCCAGCTCTCCTCCTTTGCCGTTTTCTTTCTCGACCTGTCTCTACGGACCTGACCCACAATAAAATGCACATACATCATTTTGCTATAGAGGCGCCCGCTCTCGGGAAAGTGTATTATATTTTTTCTAAAGTAGTTGTTAATCTCGCGTCTGCCCGTAGCCGTTGAGAGGCCCGGTTGGATTTCGCTCCCTTCTTTAGTGCTTTTCCCCTCTTTATAGTCTTTGGCAGGGGTACTGATATTGAGGGAGCCTGGAAAATAGATGCGCCGGAAGGGCCCTCCCACTCTAAGATATTTTCCGGGAAGTATAGTCTGGATCTGATGACCGTTATTTGAGAGAAGTTGAAAAAAGCTCTCCAACCAGCCCTTCTCGGAAAATATCTCTCCGTATCGATCGTAGGCGGAGCCGAAATAGTTACCGTTCCATATTACCGAGACAATCTGCTCCTCTTTGCCCGAGGTATCCCTTACAGCTGCTATGGTGTCTATATACTTCTGGGGATCCGTTCCGAAAGCACTCTCTATAAACTCGTTGTGCAGGGGAAGTACAAAAACGGATTTTCCCTGATCGTCGGTTACAAAGGGTGTATACAGCTCGCTCTTATCCAGGCCGGACTGCAGAAAGTAGACGTCGTCAAGAAAAATGTACTCCATACCGCTGCTTTTTATTGTAGAAGCGAGGGCAGGCTCCCATACACCTTCGGTTATCCAGCAGCCCCTGGGTCTTTTGCCGAATTTGCGTCGGATAAACGTAGTTAGCAGTTCTATCTGCCCCACCCTGTCTTTGCTGGGAATAACAGGGAACACCGGGCTGTAGAACCCGCCTCCTATAAGCTCCACTTGCCGGCGCTTTACCATTTCGTTTATGAGCATCATATATTCCGGATGCTTGTCTTCAAACCACTCCAGCAGCACTCCAGAAAAGTGCATAGCCGTACGCACTTTGGGATACTTGTAGAGCACCGTTAAAAAGGGCTTAAACGAGTATTGATATGCATGTTCAAACTGTTCATCCGTAGTGCCAAGAGGAAGATCACTCTGCACTCCGAGAACAAGTTTAAGCTTTTTCATTCACAACCTTTTTTCCCTCTTTCTCCTTACTTTCTTCCTCCTCCCGACTCTCCTCAGCTATAAGCTCCACCTCTTTGGCGCCCACAGGTACTATACATTTCGGCGGACAGGCTTTTACCGCCTCTTCCCTGGAACCCTGTGCAGAGTAGTCTATACTCGCCAAAAAGTTTTCCACTACAAAACCTCCCTCGGGAGATTTTTTTGCGCATACTCCACAGCCGATGCAGCCGACCTTACAGTATTTGCGAACCTTGCCCCCCTTATCGGTTGAGTTGCACGCTACAATGTAGTCGGCCGAGTACGGTACCATTTTCATTACACCCGTGGGACAGACGTCGACACATTTTCCGCAGCTGATGCAGATATCTCTGTCGACCCGCACTTGTCCGCTCTCTTCGTAATATATAGCGTCGACAGGGCAGACTTTCATGCAGCTTCCCAAACCGAGGCACCCGTACTTACACTCCTTGTCTCCTCCGAAGAACATGTGCATAGCGTTGCAGTCTTTTACACCCCTGTAGGCGTACAGATAGGTACTTGTAATTTGAGTTCCCCGGCAATGGACCCGTGCAACCTGTTTTTCCGAAGAACCCGCTTCAACTTCCTGACCCATAATTTGTGCAACGGCCTTTACGGTTTCCGCTCCGCCGGGGCTGCACAGATTAATCTCCGCCCCCTCGTTGACGATTGCCTCGGCATATGCTGAACACCCGGCGTAGCCGCAGGCCCCGCAGTTAGCTCCCGGAAGAACTCCCTCCACTCTTTCTACCCGCTCATCCTTTTTTACTGCAAGGATACGGGCGGCAATAGCGAGGCCGAGACCCAGGGCGCCTCCGAGTACCGCCACCGTTAAAAATGAATATAGTATTCTTAAAACCATGTTAACTCTCCAGTATCATCTTTGTATCGCCCTAGCCTATAAGGTTGTTCAGCAGAGCATTATCAAAAGCCATAAATGCGAGCGCCATAAGGCCACCGGTTATAAAGGCTATAGGCACCCCCCGAAAGTACTTGGGCACCCACTCGTCGTTCAGTTTTTCCCGTATAGTGGACATGAGCACAATCGCAAGGAGAAATCCCAGACCGGCGGATATTCCCGCTACAAAACTCTCCAGTGCGTTGTATTCGTTCCGCACGTTTATAAGGGCTATACCGAGAATAGCACAGTTCGTGGTAATGAGGGGCAGATAAATTCCAAGGGCTTTGTAGAGGGGAGGAGAGACCTTTTGAATAACCATCTCCACAAACTGTACCAGCGAAGCAATGACAAGAATAAAGGTAATTGTCTGGAGAAATTCCACTTCCAGGGGGATGAGAATAAAACTGTAAATTGCCCAGGTTGCAAATGAGGCTATAGCCATTACAAAGGTAACGGCAAAACCCATACCCACCGCGGATTCCACATTTTTGGAGACTCCTATAAAAGGACACAGCCCGAGAAACTGGGTGAGAATGAAGTTGTTTATAAAAACAAAGGTAATTATAAGTCCTATATACGTCATTACGCAGCCTCCTGTGCCTTTTCCTGGAGCCGTTTAAAAAGTGCTATAAGATAACCGATTACCAGAAGAGCCCCCGGTGCCAGAGCAAAGACTCTCGCCGGTTTGTCCACGAGTATCGGCAGCGCTATTACCCCGTCGAATCCTCCCATGGGAAAGAGGGTGATAGTCCCAACCCCCAAGACCTCTCTTACCAGAGATATGAGGAGCAGTGCAAAGGTAAAACCCAAAGCCATTCCCACTCCGTCGATAATTGATTCTCCCACGGTGTGTTTATTTGCAAAGGCCTCGGCGCGTCCCAATATTGCACAGTTTACCACAATCAGGGATACAAACACACCCAGACTGTTGTAGAGATCCGGCAGATACGCCTGCATCACCATCTCCACAATCGTTACAAAGGAAGCGATAATTACGATATAAGAGGGTATACGCACCTTTGGGGGTATAAAATCCTTTAGGAGAGAAACAAAGATATTGGAACCCACCAGTACGAATAGAACCCCCGCTCCCATGCCCAGTGCATTTACCACCCGTGTAGAGACCCCAAGTGCCGGACAAAGACCGAGTGCGAGTATAAAGACAGGATTCTCCTTAATAAATCCTTTGGTAAACTCTTTCCACATTATAATTAACCCTCCAGGTCCTTAACAAATTCGCTGCCGGTTTTGAGTGCTTTACCTATACCGACAAAAGTTATAGTAGCGCCGGTTATGGAATCCGCCTGTTCTTGAGAGAGCATTCCCTTTCGAACCGGTATCTCCTCATCGACTCCCGTGCCGGTAAACTTCTCCATATAGCTCTCTTTCTCAGCCTCTTTTCCCAGTCCGGGGGTCTCCTGATTCTCCATCAACTTCGCCGAGAAAACCTCGCCGTCCTTTTTTATACCCGCAAGGACCACCATGTCTCCACCGTACCCCTGTCCAATAAGGCGGACCACATAGCCGTCTACGTCATCGCTGTCGCCGGTATAAACAGGATAATAGGCGTCCACTACCTTCTCATCCGGCGTATTGACTCTCTCTCCGGTTCTCTGCCCTCCGGAAACTTTTTCAAGGGCCTCTTCGAGCCTCTGCTGCTGTATCCACTCAATTCTCGGCTCGGTAAGGGCGTTTATTCCTCCCAGCACCGTGGCAGCTACGGCACAGATAATTGCCAGCTTTCCGCCGATACGTATTACATCACTCATCTCTCACTCTCCCTCCGTTTCGACTAATCCGAAGCGCTTCGGCCGGGTGTAGCGATCTATCATCGGAACGAAGATATTCATCAGTATTATTGCAAGGGAGACCCCTTCGGGAAAGGAGCCGTAAAAGCGGATAAGAAAAGTGAGAAAACCCGCCCCGACGCCGTAGATAATCATCCCCTTACCTGTAAGGGGGGAGGTTACCATATCCGTTGCCATATACAGAACTCCGAGAACCAGCCCGCCGCTTAGAAGATGGAAGAGCACGTCTCCCGAGAAAAAGCCCGCATTAAAGCGCAGACCGCCGAAAACCCACACCAGTATTACAAAGCTCAAAGCGTATGAGACCGGCGTCTCCCAGGTGATGATCTTGCGCATAAAGAGGTAGAGGGCTCCAAGAATGAGCAGGAATGCGGAAATTTCTCCGATACAGCCGGGAACGTTTCCAAAAAAGAGGTCTACATACCCGTTGTGAATATCCCTGCCCAGAACGCCCTCCAGCCATGAGGTTACCGAGGCATCGAAAGACGAGTGGGGGTACCCTTTTTCTGCAAGAAAGGCCATGGGCCCGCGTTCGCTGCCGTTATAGTCGATAAGACCGGATTTTATATAGCTGAGGACCGAAGCCCCGGAAACCGTATCGGCGGCATCCATCGTAGCCGGCATGGTCCAGTTCGTCATTGGTCCGGTCCATGAGAAAAAGACAAACACGCGCCCCGCAAGGGCGGGGTTCATCCAGTTGTGTCCGAGCCCTCCGAAGGTCCACTTTACAATAACAATCGCAAAGAGAGCAGCCAGTATCGGAATAAAAAACGGAATAGACGGCGGCAGGTTGTATCCTATAAGAAGCCCCGTAAGAACGGCGCTTCCGTCGCCTATTGTAGTCTCCCTCTTCAGCAGCTTTGCCATACCGATTTCCGCAGCCACCGCTGCGGCCACGGATACCGCAAGAACCGCCAGAACGCGCACACCGAATACATAGACCCCCCAAAGGCCGGCCGGTGCAAGGACTGCAACAACGGTCCACATTATTTTGGAGGTGGAATCGGGGTGGTGTATCTGCGGTGCAGGCTCTATTAGTCGTACTTCATTTTCGCTCATGATTATCCCTTTTTCCTCGCCATTTTCTTGCCCAGTTTAATTCCCTGCACAAGCGGAATATGGGCGGGGCATACGAACCCGCAGCTTCCGCACTCTCTGCAGTCGGCCATACCCAGTTCCGCCGCTGAATCATAGTCGAGATGATCTATTCTTTTGAAAATTGTGGTAGGGTTCAAACCCATAGGACAGACAGACACGCACCTACCGCAGGATATACAGGCGGTGCGGGCTCCCTTTCCCGTCTCTGCAGCGGTCAAGGCCAGTATTCCGCTGGTACCCTTTACAACGGGAATATCGAGGTCGTGGATTGCAAACCCCGTCATGGGTCCTCCTGCCACAATTTTTTCCGGCACTTCTGTAAACCCGCCGCACTCTTCTATAAGCTCTCCTATAGTTGTCCCGATTCGAACACGCAGGTTGGAAGGATTCTTTATCGCGCCTCCGGTAACGGTGACAAACCTTTCTATAAGAGGTTTTCCGTACACAGCGGCCTCGTAGATCGAGTATATTGTCCCGGCATTCGATACCACCGCTCCTATATCTATCGGCAATCCACCGGAGGGTACCTCTTTACGGGTAAGAGCTTTAATGAGGAGTTTTTCATCTCCCTGGGGATACTTCAATGCCAGAGGCGCCACCTCGTAGGGAAGCTCCTGCTCTTTTATTACCTGCTCCATTCGGGCAATAGCTTCGGGTTTATTCTCTTCGATACCGACAATAACTCTCTTCGGGTTTAATACCTTCTCGACTATTCTGGTCCCCGCAAGTAGCTCTTTGGTCTTTTCAAGCATAAGACGGTTGTCTACGGTGAGATAGGGCTCACACTCGACACCGTTTACAATAAAAACCTCCGCCTTTTTCCCCTTGGGAACCATCAGCTTAACCTGGGTGGGAAAAGTAGCCCCGCCGAGGCCCACTATTCCGCTTTCGCTTACCAGATCGATAAGCTCCTGGGAGGTAAGTTCCTGCCAATCCCTAACTCTGTTGTAGCTTCTGCGGGGGGCTTCCTCTTGGCTGCGCTCAATTACCACCGCCTGCGACTTGAGGCCGTTATGTAGATACACCTCGGTAATCTCTTTTACCGTACCCTTTACCGGCGAGTGAACCGCAGCGGAGATAAAACCGCTTGCCTTGCCCAAAAGAGAGCCCTCTTCAACCTCATCGCCCTTCTCTACCACGCACTCGGCGGGTTTGCCTAAATGCTGGGAGAGAGGAACGGTAAGAATGCCGGGTACAGCGGCATCTCTAATTGATTCACGGCTCGAGTAATCTTTTCTTTCCGGGGGATGCACTCCCCCTTTAGGATAGGTTTTTAATCCTTTCATGCGACTTTCCGCCCTTTCCTCATTACAATGTTCTCCTTGGAGATAAACTTTTGTGTACGTTTCCTATTCCGAATAAAAACAAAAAACAGGAAAACAACGGCATATATTCCCATGTGTGACAACAGGGTATCTTCCGTTATGGGGAGCAACCGTACTTTCTGTTTTAGCACTTTCACAGGGCCATCCTGTGATAATAATAGCCTGGTTACCCCTCCGCTATAAGCCTCGACAATTATATCTTCATACCAGTCGTCTGTAAACATCTTCACGACTCTCTCTTTGGGGATTACACTATTTTCCACGAAGGAGTAGTCGTTAAGACGAATTTCCTCCCCCGGCGAGGGAAAGCCGTAGGGTCGACCGAAAAAGAAACCCTCCTGATACGCCCGATGGCTCAGATAGTCGGTTATATCAGGGAGCGTAGAGGACGCACCGGCGTCAATTGAACTTCCCAGGTAGTCAGATTTTTTCGACTCCCCCGATTGTCTCGTACTTTCCCGCTTTTTTGCATCGGCAAAGCGCTCCAGAGAAGCCCAGGAAAAACCTCTGATGTGTTCAGGCACCCCCTCAGTCGGTTCTTCCCCATCAGTCGATTTCCCGCCTGTCGGCTCTTCGCCGGACTGTTGCACCGGCGTCGGTATAACGAGATCCGCCGAGGGTGCGATGTGTGTGTACAGAAAGGGAGCCGCCCACATACACCCGAAAACAACCGCTGCTGCCCTCCGCAGAGCCATGTGTCTGCCCGACCCGTCAAGCTTGATAGACTCCGGATAAAAGGGAATATGCTCACGCTTTCCGGCAGAGTATTTTCTGTACACCGTATACACCGCCGCAAGGCTTGTCTGAATGAGAATCGAACTCAACTGCTGCAGAAGGAGCGTAACACCCCCATGGGACCGTGAGAGAAGTGCAAGAAGGAGGGATGCGCCACTACATACGGCGTAGACCGCAACGGCTCTTATGCACTCCTTTCGGGATTTTTCGCTTTTAATATCCATATATTCGGAGAGAGCTTTTTTACCCAGGGCAAGCACTGCCGCCCATCCGGTGAGAAGAAGAACCGTTTGAGAGAGATAGAGAAAAGAGCCGCTTAACAAACCGGGAAAGAGATGGATACTGCCGAGAAAGTAGAGAATAAGCCCCTCTTTTCTGAGTACGAAAAGGAAGAGCAGAAAAAAGCACAAAAAAAGTACAAAAGTAAATATACGCGCCCCGGGAATCGCCCCCGAGGAGGTATACCTTAGTCCGGCTTTATCGAGGTCTCTATGCAGGGCAAAAGTCTCGGTAACGGTCTCCGCTCTCTCGGCTACATAGAAAAGCTCAGCCTCCCTTCCGTTAAAACTGCCTGAGTAGTACTCCGGCAGTCCCTGCATATACGGATCATACAAGGGGTCCCGTGGGTCGTAGATGCTCTCCAGTTCGGACAAAGCTTTCCGCTCCATGCCGCCGTAGGTAAACACATGCACCTTTTGCTCTTTTCGGTGTATTACTTCCGCATATCCATGGGTGTCATATCCATGGGTGTCGAAAATTTTCTCGATCTTCGCCGACTCCCCTTCCGTCAATCCCTTACGGTCTCCACTGCCGGAGGAGACGAAAGCGTATACTCGGTATCCCTCCCACACAGACGGAAGGTCGGGAAGGGGTAATAAAAAGAGCTTTATCAAGGCTCCGCCGATGAGTATCGACATCAAGAACAGCAGTATGAAGAGGACGTGTGAAACATCTTTTGAAATACCCATGGAGCCTCATATCCCGTTTTTCCCGTTTTATAGATGTAGTTTCCCTGCAGCGCCCGGATTTGTCAAGATTCCTCTTTTGTATTAGGGCGGAAAGGGGTTATATTAGGGGCATGGTAAAACTTTTACGAAACATAGTGTGGCTTTTTCGCGGGGTAAGTGTGTTTGCCCTCGTAGGGAGGAGCGGAACCGGAAAAAGCTTTAGAGCCAAGCTTGTAGCAGAAAAGTACGGTATAGAGCTGATTATCGACGACGGACTCCTTATAAAAGACCAAAAGATAGTGGCCGGAAAGTCGGCAAAGAGGGAAAAGGCCTTTCTTACAGCTATTAAAACAGCCCTGTTTAACGAAGCAGACCACAGAAAAGAGGTCCGCCATGCCCTCGAGCGGGAACGCTTCAAGAGAATTCTTATTATCGGGACCTCCGAGAAAATGGTCAAAAAGATAACCCTCAGGCTGGGGCTTCCCTCGCCTGCAAAAGTAATAAACATAGAAGAGGTTGCCAGCAGTAAGGACATAGAGACGGCCATCCGCAGTAGATTGACCGAGGGAAAGCATATAATACCGGTACCGACGGTGGAGATCCACCGCAATTATCCGCTTCTGGTCTACGATTCGGTACGGGTGTTTCTCAAACACGGTTTTAAATTCTTCCCCAAACAGGATAAATCCTTTGAGAAGACGGTGGTCCAGCCGATGTTCGGTCGCCGGGGACGGGTTTCCATATCCGAAGCAGCCCTGACCCAGATGGTCCTCCACTGCGTAGACGAGTTTGACGATACGATCTCCGTTCGCAAGCTCACGGTAAAGAACGAGAAAGCCGGTTACCGTTTGAGTCTTAAAGTAAAAGTTCCCTACGGCCTCCAGCTCTCCGGTACAATCCACAAGCTGAGAGATTATATTATTAAAAGCCTGGAGCATTACGCGGGAATACAGGTGGAAAGGGTTAACATAAAGGTGGAGCAATTCTCATGATTTTCGGAGTAACCGGTATTTTATTTTTGATCTCCCCTGCCGATACATAAATATAGCAGGCTCATAAATATAGGGGGCTCGTTTTAGAAAAAGAAGAGGAGTAGAGTATGAAAAAAGCAATTTTGACGGTGTGCATGGCGGTTTTATTGAGTGCCGCAGTTTTCGCCCAGACCATGCACTCCTTTGAGAGCGATCATTATAAGGTTCGGTCGGAACTCGGAGCCGAGCACGCCGAAGAGACCGCACGGATGATGGAGGCTTACTTCGATCTTTTCCAGAGCTACCTTCATTTTAGAGAGGATGATCTCGCCTCCCCCATGAAGATACGGATATTCCGGGAAAAATCGGATTACGACTCCTACGTCGACTCACTTATTTCTGAAACAAGAGACTCCTTTGTGTTCCTCCACTACCAAAAGAAGCCGGAGAAGAGTGAACTGGCGGTATTCCATTCTGAAGATTCCGAGCTCTATCGAAAACGCCTGGTTCACCACGGTTTTATCCAGTATATCAAATCTTTTATCCCCAATCCGCCGCTCTGGCTTCAAAAGGGATTTGCCGTCTACTTCGAACAAAGCACCTATAACGAGGCAAAAGACGAGGCGATGTTCCGTCACAACTACAGCTGGATCCCCTTTCTTCGGGAGGTCCTCGAAGAGAGTGACGACAGCAACGACCTCATCTCCCCCAACAACCTGCTCTACATAGATGGAGACGGGGCCAACAGAAATCTGGAATCCTTTTATGCTCAATCCTGGGGAATGATACAGTTCCTCGTTCACTCCGACAAGAAGAGCTACAACCGACTTCTGTGGGACAGTATATCCGCCCTCTCTTCCGAGGCGGATAAACGCACAAACGAGAGGACCGTTGTAAACCGGGCTTTTGAATGGGTACCGAGGGAGAGTCTAATATCCGATTTTATCCGGTTCGTGCAAAACGTCAGGACCTTTCCCGACCTCGTAGATCTCGGAATGGAGTCCTATTCCCAGGGCAACTACGACGATGCGGAAAGACACTTTCTCGATGCTCTAAAACTCGACGAGGATCACTACGCACCTCATTACTATCTGGGACTTATCTACTACGAAAAAGGTGAGTACTCCATGGCGGAATACTACTACCAGGAAGCCGAGAGGGCCGGAGGCGACAAAGCTCTTATCCGTTACGCTCTTGGGGTAAACGCCTACGCAGACAGGAGATTAGAGGACGCCGAATACTACCTGGCCGAGGCCCAAGAGGAAGACTCCTCCTACTCCGAACAAGTGGAGAGGCTTTTGAAAATAATAGAGGGCGAGGAGTGACCTTAAGCGAGGGTCACCGTTTTTTATACCGTGGGGCTTGAGGTTTTCTTGATTTCCCGGTGTTAAGGGGTCGTTTTTTCTGTATGGCGTTAGGCGGCGGTTTGAGCCCTTCCTCCCTAAAAAGCCACACCACCGCCATCTCGACCTCCTGGTTGGGAGGGGTAAGCGGCGCAATGAGCCTTTTGATCTCCTTAAACATATCGCGGAAAAGAAGGGTTGTATTGTCCCATTCGTTCGGGATAAAGCACACTCCCTCTACCAGGGCGGCAAGAAGGCGTCCCTTACGGTCCTCCCCCTTCTCCGTAACACGCCGGTCTATCTCCTGTAAACTCTTGAAAAATCTCTCTCTGTCGCTTCTCTTGGGGTCTTTTACCAGCATGTCTATTACGGGAAGCATATAGGAGAGCAGTCTGAACCGAATTAAATCCTTGAATATTTTTTCCGAGTTCCCCGATTGGAGAATCTTAAGCATCTCCTCGGTCATTCGGGAGGGAGGGCAGCGTTCGAGTTCCACGGAATACTTTTTGAGGCTCCTGCGAAGCTTAAAGGGTATACGTAAATTATGGAGGGCGGCGTACTTTACCGCCCGGATCATCCGTACCGGATCTTCGGAGAATGTGATGTTCAGGGGTATGAGAGACCGCAGTATTCCTCTTTTTATATCGTGAAAGCCGTCCACATAATCGATTAGAAGCTGCTCTTCCGGGTCGTAGTAGAGAGCGTTAATGGAGAAATCTCTCCTGTGAACATCCTCTTCTATCGAACCAAAGACATTGTTGTTCTCCCCCTCACCTTCGGAGGAAGCCCTGAATGTGGAGACCTCGAGTATTTTATCGGAAAAATGCACATGCACCAAACGGAAACGCCGGCCGATGATTCTCGCATTGCGAAACAGTTTTTTTACATCCCTCGGGGTTGCATCGGTAGCTATATCAAAATCCTTCGGGTATTTATCCAAAAGAAGATCGCGTACAGCCCCGCCTACAATATACCCGCCGTATCCCCTGTTCTTGAGGCGGGATATAACCCTCACCGCGTCTCTGTCTATGCGGGAAGGATCTATAGAGTGCTCCCCGGGACCGTATATTTTTGCAACAGGTTTTGTTTTACCCTCTATAGTTGTTCCGTACCTTACCCGCACATCATATCTCGCTTTACAGATAACCTCATTCGCTTGAAGCCGCTTCCTTTTTGGGCTACTATATACTACGTTCTTTCCACTATTATTTCAAGAGGAGTCTTACATGCACATTGAACCGCGGATTCTCAAGGGATTCAGAGATTTTTTGCCGGACCAGGCCTCCGGACGCTTGCGCATTATTGAAACGCTTACCCGAACATTTGAGGAATTCGGTTTCCAGCCCATCGACACTCCCGTTCTCGAATATACAGAGGTCCTTCTGGGCAAGGGCGGCGGAGAGACGGACAAACAGGTATACCGTTTTGAGGACCAGGGCGGCAGGGATGTCTCCATGCGTTTTGATCTTACCGTTCCCCTCGCGCGCTTTATGGCTCAGCACCACACGGAGATTCCCATACCCTTCAAGAGGTACCATATAGACAAGGTATGGCGGGGAGAAAACACCCAGAGGGGAAGGTACCGGGAGTTTACCCAGTGCGACTTTGATATTGTGGGAACCGACTCCGCTTCCGCGGATTTTGAGATACTTCTTCTGATGTACCGTTCGTTTAAGGCGATGGGAATAGCCGATGTTACCATCAAAATAAACCACAGGGGAGTTTTTAACCGTTTTCTTGCCCACGAAGGAGTCGAAGAAAATTCCGTGGAAATTATGAGACTCATCGACAAACTGCAGAAAATCGGCAGAGAGAAGGTGTTGGAGGAGCTCTCCATCATCGTTGGGAAGGAAGTGTCTGAAAAAATACTCGCCTACATAGACAATACAGGCGATTTTCGAGAAATCCTCTCCCGTATTACAGAGCTTGCCGGTGGAGAGGACGAGGATACCCGCAGGCTCTCCGAAACAGGAAAAACAATGGAAGAGCTCGATATCGGCAGCCGTTTCGTGTTGGACCCGTCTATTATGCGGGGGCTCGATTACTACACCGGCATTGTATACGAGACTTTCTTCGACAAACTCCCGCAAATCGGATCGGTCTGCTCCGGCGGCAGGTACAACGATCTTGCCTCCCTCTACACCAAAACAAAACTTCCCGGCGTCGGCTCTTCTATCGGACTCGACCGTCTAATTGCCGCCCTGGAAGAGCTCGAAGAGAGGAACACCCCCGAGGCAGCCGCCGATGCTGCCGTTTTTAACCTCGACGAGAAGCTTTCCGGATACTATCACGGTCTTGCAGAGACTCTGAGGGCGGAAGGGCTGCGCACCGATGTATTTCTCGAAAAGAAAAAACTCGGGCAGCAGTTCAAGCTGGCCGAGGAGAAGCATATTCCCGCCGCTCTTATCTGCGGAGATGATGAACGAAACACGGGTACGATTACCGTAAAAAACCTGCTTACTCGAGAGAACAGCACCCATACCTCTGTCTCCGAGGCGGCAGATACAATTAAAGCTATAGTAAAAGAGCGGCAAAAAGGATAAACCGCATATATGAGACCCGAAGATCTTCCTGTCTATCAACAGAGGGATAAAATACTTGATACCCTTTCACATAACCAGGTGGTGGTAGTAGAGAGCCCGACGGGCAGCGGAAAGACTACCCAGCTGCCGCTTATCCTCCACAACGCGGGCTACAGCCGCAGCGCAACGGTCGGGGTAACCCAGCCGCGAAGGATAGCCGCCGTCTCGGTAAGCGAGTACATAGCCGAGCAGATACACAGCACCATACCCGGGACAGTGGGCTACAAGATGCGCTTCGACGACCACACTAACGAGACTACCCGGATAAAAATCATGACCGACGGGATCCTTCTGCAGGAGTTAAAGGCCGATCCCTTCCTCTCCAAGTATTCCGTAATAATGGTAGACGAGGCGCACGAACGGAGCCTCAACATCGATTTTATTTTGGGCTTGCTCAAGAATATTCTCGAGGAACGGCCTGAGTTCAAAGTAATTATATCCTCTGCAACCATCAACGCGGAGGTCTTCTCTACCTATTTTAACGGATGCCCCATCGTTCATATCGAGACTCAGATGTTCCCCGTACAAGTGATATACGACGTCCCTAGTTCGAGCTCGGCAGAGGCGCTTATAGACAAAATTACCGACATTGTTGAGCGGCGGGTAAAGAGCGAACAAAATGGCGACATTCTTGTCTTCCTTTCGGGAGAGAAGTACATAAAAGACTGCCTTGCTTCGCTTGAAGCCTCCAGGGTAAGTAAAAGACTGCTTCTCCTGCCGCTCTACGGTCGGCTCTCCAAGGAGGAGCAGGATAGAGTCTTTATACCCACCCCCGAGGGAAAGACGAAGGTGGTTATCTCTACCAACATTGCAGAGACAAGCGTAACTATAGACGGTATTACCACGGTAATAGACTCGGGACTGGCCAAGCTCAACTACTACAATCCCCGTACTTTTACCTCTTCCCTTATCGAGGGGCCTATCTCGAAAGCCAGCTGCAACCAGCGCAAAGGGCGGGCGGGACGCACCAGACCCGGCAGCTGCTACCGTCTCTACAGTAAAAAAGAGTTTGAAAACCGGGAGCTCTTTACCAAGGAGGAGATCTACCGAAGGGATCTCTCAGAGGTGGTCCTCCGTATGTCGGAGCTGGGCATCTCCGACTTTGAAAACTTTCACTTTATATCCCCTCCGGGAAAACAGGGAATAATAGGGGCAATTGAGACCCTTGAACTGCTCTCCGCCATAGATGAGGAGAGAAGTCTCACGGAAATCGGAGAGATGATGGTAAAGTTTCCCCTCATACCCCGTCTCTCCCGGATTTTAGTCGAATCGGTGCGACGCTTTCCGGATGTACTCGAAGAGGCGCTAATAGCAACGGCTTTTCTCTCCACCCACACCCCCTTTACCCTTCCTCCCGGAGAGGAGATGGAGGCCCGTCACGCTCACCATCAGTTCAGCGACACCAATGGTGACTTCGTAAGTTATCTCAAACTGTTCCGATCTTTTTTGAAAAAAGGTGACAGTAAAAAACGGGAAAATTTCTGTACTCAATTCTATCTAGACTACAAGGTAATGACGGAGATAGTAAACATCAAACAGCAGCTCGAGGAGATTATCTCCGACATGGGGGTGCCGGTCTCCTCCGGAGGGAGCACAAAGGATTTTCTGTGTACGGTCTCGGTAGGGCTGGTGCAGTTTGTCTGTATCCGAACAGGAAAAGGGGTATATAAAAGCCTCACCGCAGACAAAATACAGATACACCCGGGTTCGGTTATGTACAGAGAGTCTCCGCCATTTATTGTAGCTGGAGAGATAGTGCGCACCAGCAGAATGTTCGCAAGGTCCGTCTCTCCTCTTCACAAGAACTGGCTGCCGGAGATATCGGAAAAACTGTCCTCGGAGTTTGCAGGAGAATCGGGGGCGGGGAAAGGCGCATCCAAGAGCAAAGAGAAGAAAAAGAAGAGAGATACCACCTGGGAGATAACCCTGGGTAAAGAGAAGTTCTCCCTCGTACCCTACAAAAAAAACAAAAAACTTGCCGTGCTTCCCTGGGAGAAAATATCGAGACTGGTAAAAGAGAGATCGAGGGAGGAGTTCAAGCAGCATGAGGGCCTACGGGGTACACTTACCTATGGCAATTATGAGATACACCCGGGAGATCAGCTGGGGAGCATCCTCAAAATTGTTCCCTACATAGACCCGGAGAGGGACTTGAGAGAACGCCCCAAGAAGAGGGGGAGTTTTTCCACAATCGACGACCTTCCCGAACTCTGCAAGGAGCTGGAGAAACTGCTCAAACTTACCACCAGCGGCAAGAAATCGAAGGTCCTGGGTTTTTTTGCCCTGGACACCGACGGCAGCGGTAATTACTGGCTCAAGGTTATCCGCAGCTTCCATACAGCTGTGGACGTAAGTCTCTCGAGTCTCGAAGCCCTGGCCGACGAGCTTCCGGGGAGCACAGACAAAAAACATCTGGATATGGTAAACCAAGTCTACCGAAGAATTTCCCGGATCTACGAGAATTACTGATTAACCTCGGTGCGGGGGTATCTAACCTCGGCGGAGCACCTTCTGCAGTATGTCTTCCGGCACTGTCGAGTAGATAGTCTCCTCTCTTCTCTTCTGGAGTATAAACCGAACCCTCCCTCCCCGCTTTTTCTTGTCGTGGGCCATTTTCTCTATGAGGGGCTGAGGGTCTTCGGAAAGACCGTGTACCGTGTAGCCGTAGGAGGTGAGGAGTTCCTTTATCTCCCCGGCGTATTGTGGATCGGTAATACCCATTTCCACCCCCGTCTCCGCTGCTTTTGCCATACCCCAGGCAACCGCTTCCCCGTGGGTGTATCCGGAAAAACGACCCGCCGACTCGAGGGCGTGGGCAAAAGTGTGGCCGAGGTTCAGATGGCCGCGAATTCCCTCTTCCCGCGGATCCTGCTCCACGTAGGCCGCTTTTATCCTGAGGGATCTAAAAATCAGCTCACGAAGAACAGCGGGATCTCTATCTAGGACTTCCCCCTTCTTTTCGCAAAGCAGCCTGTAGAGTTCCCGGTCGGCCAAAAGAGAGTGTTTAATAACCTCCGCCAAACCGTTCAGGTACTCCTTTTCGGGAAGGGTTTCGATAAACGAGGTGGATATAATAACCTCTTCGGCGGGATAAAAGGTACCCAGAATGTTCTTATACCCTTTAAAATCGATGCCCGTTTTGCCTCCGATGGAGGCGTCGACCATCGCGAGAAGAGTGGTAGGGACTAATACTAAACGCATACCCCGCATATAGACGGACGCTGCAAAGGCGGCGATATCGCACACAACACCTCCCCCTACCGCGGCGAGTACCGTATCCCTCCCCGCTCCCATCTCCAGGAGTCTTTCCGCTGCACGGGTAAGAGACTCCAGGGTCTTGTACTTTTCTCCCGAGGGCAGCACAAAGCGCTCCTCGAGAGCGGGGGCGGTTTTTTCCGTATTCTCGTCAAAAAAGTACAGGCAGGGCAGGTCTCCCGCCGTCTCTTTTACCCTGTCGAAGGGCGCATCCGATGGGCCGACCCTGGTGGAAGAGGCGGGGTAGTTTATGGTAAAGGGTTGTGCGAAATCCGAATTAAATCTATCCGCCAAGATTTTGAATTATATTCCTGATGTAAGGATCTACAATGGAGTAGAACCGCTTGTTTCCCTGAACTTCCGATACCACTATCTGTTTCTCCTTTAGCACCGCCAAATGCTGGGAAACCACCGGTTGAGACTGATTAAGAAGCTTCCAAAGCTCGGTAACACAGGCATCCTGCTTTTCTATAAGACAGAGAAGTTTGAGTCTTACAGGATGTCCGCAGACCTTGAGTTTTTCTGCATATGTTTCTATAACGCCGTCCGCACAACACGTATTATTGTTATTCATAGTGAGATTACATTACAACGTAGCCCATATTTTTTCAAGCTGTTATTTTGCATTTTTGCTATATAGTTGTATACAGACGCCTACAATCGTCGGCTTGAAGCTTTTCGTTCTTCATAATAGTATAGATTTTGTATGAAACGAACTTACCTCGACTGGGCTTCCACTTCCCCTATGGATCCGGCCGTACTCGATACATATATAGATGCGCAAAAACATATCTACGGTAACCCGAGCTCCATCCACGCTGAGGGAAAACTGGCGGAAAAATCACTCGAGTCTTCACGAAGAACTCTCTCTGCCTGCCTTGACGTTACACCCGAAAATATCATCTTTACCTCCGGAGGGTCGGAGTCGAACTCCCTGGTATTGCTCTCCCTGCTCAGAAAAAAAAGGCGAGGCAGGGTGCTCATTTCCGCTATAGAACACCCCTCTATATACGAATACGCCGCTCTCTTACGGGAAGCAGGGTTTGATGTACGCGAGATCCCGGCGGACTCCGGCGGTTTTATACGCCCGGAGGCGGTGGAGAGGCTTTTGAGTACGGACACCCTCCTCGTTTCCGTTATGACGGTAAACAACGAAACCGGGGCACTGCAGCCGGTAAAGAGGATAGCGCAAAGAATAAGAAAATTCGAAAAACAACACTCCCTCCATATCCATTTCCATACGGACGCCGTCCAGGCTTTCGGGAAAATTGATCTTTTTCCCGCAGATATGATGGTAGACAGCGCCTCCTTTAGTGCTCACAAACTCTCGGGACCAAAAGGCACGGGTATGCTCTATACTGCATCACCCCTGCAGTCTCCCTTTGCGGGAGGCGGTCAGGAGGCGGGCTATAGACCGGGTACCGAAAATGTCCCTTCCCTTGAGGCTTTTTCCATGGCGGCGGAAAAAAGGTGCGCCGCCCTTACAGAGACCCTCGAACACGTAGGAAAATTAAAGCAGCACATCCTCGAGGGAATAAAAAAAATCGATTCGATCGAACCTGTTCCCGCCGGGCTCGCTGTGGAGTATAATGAGGAAGACTACTCGCCCTATATCCTTACCTTTACAGCTGCTCCCCTTCCGGGGGAAGTGCTTGTGCGAGTACTCGACGACAGAGGCTTTGCAGTCTCTACAGGCTCAGCCTGCTCTTCTAGAAGGCGAAAAAAACGCGGCCGTGTACTCAGAGCTATGGGTGTTTCCGACGCAGAGGCGGCAGGGGCCGTGCGCGTATCCTTCGGCTGGAGCACCACGGAGGAAGAGGCGGAATCTTTTTGCAGTACCCTCGAGAGGGAACTGCCCGTACTGCTAAAAACGGTGCGCCCCCGAAAATAGTCGAAAAAAAGAGGAGAGACAATGAAAATCCGCTATCTTATAAAAATTGGGGAGATGGCCTTAAAGGGAGACAACAAGTCTCTTTTTGAGAAACGGCTCAAAAAAAATATTTTATCCCTGCTTCCCGATATAAAACCAAAAATAACTATTCGCGACAGAAGGTTTTACCTCGATACCGACGAGTCGACGATGGAGAGGGTCGAGGATGCGCTTTTGCACACCTTTGGTATTGTCGGTTTTACCCGTACCGCAGGCTGCGGCAAGAGCATGGAAGAGCTCGAGAGGGAGTCTGCAGCGGAACTGCAAAGATACGTATCCAAAATATACGGTACCGAAGAAGTCGAACACATACCGGAAGGGGCTCTCTCATTCAAAATAGAACCAAGGAGAACCGATAGATCTGTACCCTACAACTCGTATGAAATTGCACACAAAGTGGGGGCTTACTTAAACGAGCTTTTTCCATTTCTGCGGGTAGATGTAAAAAGGCCGGACATTACGATACATATTGAAGTGCGGGAGGAAGTCTATATCTATATCGACCCAAAAAAGGGTCTTGGAGGGCTTCCTGTCGGCACAGCAGGGAGGGGTCTTCTCATGCTCTCCGGAGGAATAGACTCCCCCGCCGCAGGCTATTTGATGGCAAAGCGAGGCCTCTCCCTCAATGCGGTCTATTTTCACACGTATCCCTACACATCGGAGGAGGCATTGGAGAAGGTAAAAACCCTCGCCGCTGCTTTGGCACCCTATTTTATCGGCACCAAGCTTTTTGTAGTATCCTTTACCGATTTTCAGCTGCGAATCAAGGACCTCGCCAGAGAAGAGGAGGTAACTCTTCTCATGCGAGCGGGAATGGTGAAAATAGCGGAAAAAATTGCCGCACGTTTCGGTGCAGGTGCCCTGGTAACAGGAGAATCTCTGAGCCAGGTGGCGAGCCAGACAATCGAAAGCCTCCGTTTTACCGGCAGCATGACGGATTTACCGGTACTGAGGCCGCTTATAGGCTTCGACAAAGAGGAGATAATCAGGCTTACACGAGATATAGGGACGTATGAGACTTCTATCCTCCCCTACGAGGACTGCTGCACCATCTTCTCTCCGGACCACCCGCTGGTAAAACCCAAGCTCGACAGGATGTTGGAGTCCTGGAAGCGCCTGGATGCTGATGACGTTATAGAGAGGGCGGTTAATGAGAGGGAAGAGTTTTTTTTCCCCCCTGCCTCCACTTAGCCGCAGGGGAGTTTAGAAACCCTCAATAGCTACTTTGCGGCGGAAGACCCAACGGATTTTTTCTCGGAGGAGACCGGCTGCTTTTCCCGCTTTTTCTGCGAGCCCTCTCCTGTCGAAGGGCCCTCTCCCGTAGAGGAGCTGTCTCCTTTCGAAGAGCTCTCGGCGGAAGAAGATCCTCCGTTTTTATTATCGTTATCTTTACCGTTGCCGTTTCCCTGTCCGACTTTATTATTTTTACCGTTGTCGGTTACATAGAAACCGCTTCCTTTAAATATTATCCCCGTCCCGCCGCCGATAAGTCGGCGCAGGCGTCCACCGCATGAGCTGCAGGTACTGAGGGGTTCATCCGACATAGCCTGAAAATATTCGAACTCATATCCGCACTCGGTGCATTCATAATCGTAGGTGGGCATTCTTTTCTACTCCTTCTCAGCTTTGCTATAATATACGAATTTTTTCATACTCCGTCTATCCTCACCGGTATTTTTGCCTCGTCTAGATACTTTTTTATACTCCCCACAGTGTATCCGTCGATGTGTACCATAGAAGCAACAAGCGCCGCATCGGCCTTTCCTTCTTTAAATACTTGCACCAGGTGTTCCGGCACTCCGGCCCCTCCGGAAGCGACAACCGGCACATGTACCGCCTCCGAGATACTGCGTGTGAGGGGTATCTCGTAGCCCTCTTTTGTGCCGTCGGCATCTATGGAATTGAGGACAATCTCTCCGGCGCCCAGGTCCACCGCTCTGTGGGCCCACTCCAGCGCGTCGAGCTCTGTAGACGTACGGCCGCCATTAATAAAAACCCGGTACCCGGAAGGGCACGAGGCATCACGGGCGGCATCCATTCCAAGAACAATGCACTGGTTGCCGAAGTGTTCCGCTCCGGCACGTATTATATCCGGCTGCAAAACAGCACCGCTGTTTACGCTTACCTTTTCCGCTCCGGCAAGAATAACCCTCTTCATATCGTCCAGAGAGTTTATGCCCCCGCCGACAGCAAAGGGTATAAACGTTCTCTCCGCCACTTTTCGAACCACATCTATCATAATTCCCCTCTTCTCGTGAGAGGCGGTTATGTCATAAAACACGAGCTCATCCACACCCTGCCGGTAATACTCCGCGGCCATTTTTACGGGGTCTCCCACCTCGAAGTTTCCCTTAAATCGAACCCCCTTGGTGGTCTTTCCCTCTTTTACATCAAGGCAGACAATTACTCTCTTTTTCAGCATTACCGGCGCTCCTCTTCTATTGAACTCTTCTCTGGAGTGCCGGAGGAATAATCATCAAAAGTACCGGGGAGATGTAAAAAGTTGGAAATCATTTTTATTCCCCACTCACCGGATTTCTCCGGGTGAAACTGTACCGCAAAAAGATTATCCCTGGTGTAGGCGGAGGCAAACTTTACCCCGTATTCGGTCTCTCCAGCTATTTCCCCGGCTCTCTCCCCGGAGATCACCGGCCGTGGATAGTAGGAGTGGACAAAATAGAAACTGCTGCGGTCGGGTATACCCCTGAACAGAGGAGAGTCTCCCCTCTGTGTAACCTCGTTCCACCCCATATGGGGAATCTTCACACCTCTATCCTCGGGAAATCGTACTACCTCTCCTGGAATAATACCGAGACAGGGGGTTTCGTTCTCTTCGGATCGGCTGAGCAGGATCTGATATCCTATGCAGATCCCCAATAGAGGCTTGCCGGAGGCGGCAAATTCCGGGAGAAAACGGTCAAGCCCTCTCTTTTCCAGTTCTCCCATCGCCGCCCTTGCCTCTCCCACTCCGGGAAAGATAATCCTTTCACAATCCTGCAAAACCACCGGGTTATCGGAGACTGTATACTCCGCCCCCAGTCTTTTGAGTACCGATTCTACACTGGTAAGATTTCCCGCGGCGTAATTTACCACACCAACTCGTCCCATATACTCTCCTCTGTTGCCGGTCTAAAACTGCGGAGTAAAAATTCCGAAGAGCAGATCTATATCTTCCCCTCTTATGTGCATACCCGATATGTGCACACTCCTTCCCTTCTGAGTTACATATCTCTTTTCCACTATCTCCATAACCGAATTCTTCCCCTCCGCACCTGCTCTCGAAAGGAGGGCGAGCCGCAGGGAAAGCAGAAAGGAACGGGCCGTACTCTCCTCGCTAAAGCGGTACTCACCATCGACTCGGTATGTGCCGCTTCCTTCCGTGCCGCTTCTATTTGTGCCGCTTCCGTCTGTGTCCTTCGTCCCGGCGGCAGAGGTCGGATAAAACCCCATTCGGAATTCTTCCACCCTCGAGAGCAGATTCTCTATTCTGCTGTTAAAATAGGAGCTGAGCTGCGGTTTTTCTCCGTATATGTAGAGGGAGGAGTTCTCGGAAAGAGTGTTCACCTTTTGCGGAAGGGCTGCAGCGTTCTTTGGCTCGTGTATACGCGAAAGAAGCCCTTCCATGTTATCTTGGGAAACAGCGGCTATCCGGGAGGATGGAAAGGCTATCTGCAGATTATCTTCGCTAGAATTCCACCAGACAGAGGGTTCGTTCATCTTCTCCCAGCCCTCCCTTTTAAGTGCAAAACCGCCCAGTCTTCTCGGATACCTTCCCTCGGCAATAAGTTCGAACCTGGTACCCCCGGAAAGGCTGGTCTCCCCGGAAAGGTTGGTGCCCCCTTCAAAAAGGCGTACGTAAATTCTATCGGTTCTGTCAAGAAAAGACTCCGCCGTGTGCTCTTCCATTACCTTCGATACAATATATTCGGAAAACTCCCTGTCCTCTTCCATATTGAGAATAAACAGCACGCTCCCCCTTCTGTAGAGAAGGCCGGAGTATCCGCCCTCCCCCGGCTCGGGAACACTCGCGCACCCGGTTACCACTACAAGGAGAAGAAGGCAGAGAAGTAACCGCCTATTCCGATTTTCTAAGGCCGATTTTACAGCTTTCTTCACCGCACTCAACTTCTATGCCGTCCGCCGGCTCTTTCCATTCGTAACTTACAGAAAGGGTCTCTCCCAAAAGGTGTTCTTCGAAGGATTCAACCGCCTTTCTTACCTCCTCCGGGCCGTAAAGGTAAAGGTAGATACGGTCGGTTACCTCGAGACCGGAATCCTTTCGGAGATTCTGTATACTCCTTACCAGATCTCTAACCGTACCCTCCTGTTTGAGCTCCTCTGTTACCTCCGTATCTATACCGACGGTAAGACTGTCTTCGTTGAGCACCTTCATGTGCTCCTTCTCGCTGCGCTGCACAATTATGCCCTCTTTGGAGAGTTCGAGGGTTCCTCCATCGTAGTCCAGGTGAAGGGTTGCCCCCTCGAGGATAGACTGGATCTCGCTCATGGAGAGGTTCTGTATCTTCTCTGCAACCTCTTTCATGTGTGCGCCCAGGCTCTTGCCGAGAAGCTTGTAGTTAGGCTTTGCAGAGTAGGTAACCAGATCCTCCTCGTTCTCCTTGTAGAGAATATCCTTTACATTAAGCTCTTCGCGGATAATCTCTTCCATCTCCCGGAGGATACGTTTTTCCGCCGGTTCTTTTGTTACCAGATAGAGGGCTTTGAGGGGCTGCCTCGTCTTGATGCTGTGCATGCTCCTCAGGGCCCTTCCCATGGAGACGGCCTTGCGGGTTACCGCCATTTTTTTCTCCAACTCGTAATCCCTTTTAGACTCATCTTCCACCGGATAGTCGGAGAGATGCACGGATTCCGGCATATTATCTGTTCTAAGATTGCTGAATATCTCTTCGGAGACAAAGGGTATAAAGGGGGCGGCTACGTGTATCAGCTTCATGAGCACCGTGTAGAGGGTATCGTAGGCCTCCAGCTTGTCCGCGTCGTTCTCGGACCTCCAGAACCGTCTTCGGGAACGGCGGATATACCAGTTGTTCAGCAAGTCGATAAAGCGAAGTATCGGATCTATCGCCTTCTGGAGGTCGTATTTTTCCAGCTGCTCGGTTACCTCGGATACCATTCTTTCGGACTCCGACAAAATCCACATATCCAGCGGATTTACAGGGAACGAAGGCTCGCCCCTGTACTCGTAGCTGTCGATATTGGCGTAGGTTACAAAAAAGCTGTAGGCGTTCCACAGAGGGATAATGAAGTTCTTGAGAACTTCCTTTACACCCTTATCGGAATAGCGCAGATCCTCCGCCTTTACCACCGCCGAGTGCATAAGAAAAAGTCGAAGAGCATCGGCACCAAAGTTGTTTATAACTACCATCGGATCGGAGTAGTTACGCTCGGACTTGGACATTTTTTTCCCATCCTCCGCCAAGACCAGGCCGTTGGTTACCACATTCATAAAGGCGGGCTCTTCAAATATAGCCGCGGCCAGAATTGTCAAGGTATAAAACCAGCCCCTGGTCTGGTCGAGCCCCTCGCAGATAAAGTCCGCGGGAAAATTGTTTTCGAACCACTCTTTATTCTCGAAGGGATAGTGATTCTGCGCGTAGGGCATCGATCCGGACTCGAACCAGCAGTCGAGGACATCCGGTATTTTCCTCATTGTCCCCTTTCCGTCGGGGCTCGGCCAGGTTATCTCGTCGATAAAGTGTTTATGGAGATCCTCAACCCACTTCCCGGATTTTTCATACAGTTCTTGACGGGAACCAATAACTTCCAGGTGGTCGGAGGCGTCGCACTTCCAGATGGGGATGGGATTCCCCCAGAACCTGTTTCTGCTGATGGACCATTCCCGTGCACCTTCGAGCCACTTGCCGAAACGTCCGTGTTTGAGGTGCTCGGGAATCCAGTTTATTTTATTGTTCGCCTCGAGCATTTTCGGTTTTACCTTGTCGATGTTTACGAACCAGCTCGAAACAGCTCGGTAGATAAGAGGCTTCTTCGTCCGATAGCAAAAGGGGTAGCTGTGTCGGTACTTCTCCCTCTTTACCAGTTTTCCCTGCTCTTTGAGCATCTTCATGATAGGTTCGTCCGCATCCTTTACAAAGAGCCCCTTAAAGTCGGAAACCTCCTCTGTAAAACGGCACTCAGCGTCCAGGGGGCATATTACCGGCACCCCGGTTCCCTTCATTACCTCGTAGTCCTCCTCACCAAATCCGGGTGCGGTATGCACAATGCCGGAACCGTCTTCGGTGGATACATAGTCCGCGAGGAGGGTTTTAAAGGCTCCCTTGTCAACTGTATCGGCAAAATAGGGAAAGAGCGGTTCGTACTCTATCCCTTCCAGCTCCGAACCTTTTTTCTCTTCCACCAGTTCGTACTCATCTTCGTTTTTATAGTAGGAGGGGATTCTCTCCTTCGCGAGGATGTAATACTCATCTCCATCCTTTACCTTTGCGTAGGTAATGTCCGGGCCCAGGGCGAGCCCCAGGTTCGAGGGGAGTGTCCACGGGGTGGTAGTCCATGCCAGAAAAAAGGTATTCTCTTCGTCCTTTATTTTAAACTTAACGGTAATTGCCGGGTCTACCACCTCCTGATATCCCCCCAGGTTTACTTCGAAGTTCGAGAGCGGTGTAGAGAGGGAGGGACTGTAGGGCAAAATATTGTGCCCCTCGTAGAGAAGGCCCTTCTCCCAGAGAGTCTTTACAGCCCACCAAATGGACTCCATAAAGTCGGGATCCATGGTCTTGTAGTCGTGTTCAAAATCGACCCAGCGTCCCATCCGTTTTACAATTCTCTCCCACTCGGTGGTATAGCGCAGCACGATAGAGCGGCACTGTTCGTTAAATTTTGCCACCCCGTACTCTTCTATCTGGGTCTTTCCGCTTATACCGAGCTCTTTTTCTATCTCATACTCCACCGGCAGGCCGTGGCAGTCCCACCCGAACCGGCGGTCCACCTTTTTGCCTTTCATCGTCTGGTATCGGGGAATTATATCCTTGATGGTCCCCGGCACAAAATGGCCGAAGTGCGGAAGTCCTGTAGCAAAGGGAGGACCGTCGTAAAATACATACTCCTCATTCCCTTCCCTCTGCTCTATGGATTTTTGAAAGATGTCGTTTTTCTCCCAAAACTCGAGGACCTTCTCCTCCATTTTCGGAAAATCGACTTTCGGATCTACAGGTGAATACAAAACAGCCTCCTCACTTCTCTTCCGCCGGTTAGTCCAACGGTACACTGGGCAAATTTCAAGATGTTTTCGGATAGAAAATAGTCATGCCATTCTAGAGAAAAGCCTTTATAGATGTCAATAGCAATTCTGAGTTTGAAGTGCCGAGATTTCAAAGGGCAGGAAAACACCTTCACTTTTTTGCACTTTTTCTTAAGCCCCTTTATGAAATACCGAAATTCAAAGTATAGCAATGAGGGCAAGGATGCCCTCGAAGATTTTCAAGGAGGATGGAATGATAATAAATCACAACATGAGTGCGGTATTCGCACAGCGTCAGAACAGCTGGAATAACAATGAAGTCCAGGGAAACATCGAGAAACTCTCTTCCGGCATGCGCATCAACAGAGCCGGAGATGATGCTTCCGGTCTCGCAGTATCCGAGAAAATGAGATCCCAGATCCAGGGACTCCAGCAGGCGCAGAGAAACACCGAAGACGGTATCTCCTTTATCCAGACAACCGAAGGGTATCTTCAGGAGACCCAGGACATTCTTCACAGAATGAGGGAGATGGCAGTTCAGAGCGCCAACGGTATCTATACCGACGAAGACCGTATGCAGATACAGGTTGAGGTAAGTCAGCTGGTCGACGAAGTCAACAGAATCGCAAGCCATGCCCAGTTTAACGGTATGAACATGCTCACGGGACGTTTTGCCGCTGAAGACGGCGAAAACACGATTACCGCCAGCATGTGGCTTCATATCGGAGCAAACATGGATCAGAGAGAACGCGTTCATGTAGGCACCATGACGGCCCAGGGGCTTGGTATTCAGGGATCCGGTTCAATGGCTCATACAGCAACGTTTATCTCTATCTCCTCTCCCGACAAGGCAAATATGGCCATTTCCACCATCGATTCAGCCCTTACCAAGGTAAGCAAACAGAGAGCGGACCTCGGTGCGTACCAAAACCGCCTCGACTACGCTTCCAAGGGTATAGGTATTGGAGCGGAAAATTTGCAGGCCGCGGAGTCCAGGATCCGGGACACTAACATGGCCCAGGAGATGGTCGACTATACCAAGAACCAGATACTTATCCAGTCGTCAAATGCCATGCTCGCCCAGGCGAACCAGCAGACCCAATCGGTTCTCCAGCTTCTCCAGTAACGCTTCGGTGTTTCCAAAATACTAGGTGTACTATCCGTCCTCCAACTTTGGGGGGCGGTTTTTTTTTATCCTTGCCTTTGTAAAATCACACTTTTTACGCCCAAGTCCCTTTTTCAGCGCAGCTTGACACTAAGCACGTGTAAAGGTTAATAAGGGACAGTGGCATTTACATTTCGTATACCCAAAAGGGTCGAACAGTTTGGAGGCATATTTAAAGAGAAAGGTTACTCCTGCTATTTGGTGGGAGGGGCTGTCCGTAATATGGTCCTTGGAAAAAAGCCGGTGGACTACGACTTTGCAACAGACGCCTCTCCAGAAGAGGTAATGCGCCTTTTCAAGCGGGTAATTCCCACGGGCATCCGTCACGGAACGGTTACCGTTCTCTTCGGGAACCGGCGCTTCGAAGTTACCACTTTTCGGGTCGAAGGCACTTACAGCAATGCCCGCCACCCCGATAAAATTACCTTTACCTCCTCTATAGAGGAAGATCTGTCCAGACGCGACTTTACCATAAACGCAATGGCGTTAAAAGTGCCCGGAGGAGAATTAATAGATCTCTTCGGCGGACAGAAGGACTTAAAAAAAAGAGTCATTAGATCAGTCGGACCGGCCCGGGAGAGACTGGAAGAGGATGCCCTTCGGATGGTAAGGGCGTGCAGATTCTCCGCCCAGCTTGATTTTAAAGTAGATGAGGAACTTCAACAGGCGATACACCTGGTTGCACCCAATATCTTCCGAGTCTCTGCAGAACGGATACGGGAGGAGCTCGAGAAACTTCTTAAAACCGTCTCCCCCTCTATCGGATTCCATGAGATGGAGGAAACAGGCCTTTTGGAACGAATACTGCCGGAACTGGCGGCCTGCCGCGGTATTCCACAGGGGGATTTTCACTCCTTCGATGTTCTTGACCACTCTCTCTACGCCTGCGACGGCGCTCCACAAGAGCGCATAGAGGTTCGCTTTGCCGCACTGCTTCACGACACAGGTAAGGCTGAGACCTTTTCGCGGGGGGATTCGGAGGATATAGAGGGAAGACCTACCTTCTACCACCATGAGGAGTTGTCCGAAAAGCTGGCAGATAAAATATGCCGGCGGCTTAAGTTTTCCAACTCTTCCCGGCAGAGAATATGCAGGCTTGTCAGACACCACATGTTCCACTATACCGAAGAGTGGAGCGACGCGGCGGTTCGTCGTTTTATCGCACGGGTAGGCCCGGATCTTATAGACGACCTTTTTATCCTCCGTCTGGCGGACAAATACGGTATGCACCTCAAGCATTCAGCCGATCCGCTGCTCGATCAATTTCGCAGAAGAATAGAAGAGGTGCTCAACAAAAACCAGGCGCTTACGGCGAAGGACCTGGCTGTTAACGGGCACATTCTCGAAGAAGAGGCTGGAATACCGAAGGGAAGGGACATGGGGACGGTTATAGACCATCTGTTAGAGACGGTTCTCGACGACCCTTCCATGAACACCAAAGAGACACTTGTCGATCTTGCAGAGAATTTTTATACAACGTATTTGAATAGAGATTAGAGCTTCATTTATGATCTCAAATCTCTCAGGTCTGTTTTTTCTTCTTGTTTATAAACCCCTTTTTTTCCGGTTTTTCCGCAAGGGTTTTATATGCGACACCCGCCGCATTCTGCTCGGCTTCTTTTTTGTTTTTCCCCTGCCCAGGCCCGTAATCTTTTCCATCTATCGTCACATTTATCCAGAATGTTCGATCGTGGTCCGGTCCGGTTTTCTTGACCAGAGAGTAGCGCGGGTAGCTTTTGTACTTCTTCTGGACAAACTCCTGAAGAAGCGTCTTATAGTCTTTCCTGTGCCTGTTTTCGAGGACCTTGTTTATTTCCGGAATAAGGTATTTCAGAATGAAGTTTTTTGAAGCCTTAAAACCTGAATCTATATAGTAGGCGCCGATAATAGCCTCCATGCAGTCTGCAAGGATGGCTTTTTTGGATCTGCCCCCCGAATACTCTTCGCCCTTTCCGATAAGTATAAAGTTGTCCACCTTAATGCTTTTTGCAATATCGGCAAGACTGTCTTCGCTTACTACAAAGGATTTTACCCTGGCCAAATCCCCTTCCGCCTTGTCGGTAAGAGTCAGATAGAGGTATTCGCTTACCACCAAGCCGAGGACGCTGTCCCCCAGGAACTCCAGCTTCTCGTTATTATCCACTTCTCCGCTGTTTTCGTTTGCGAATGATCGGTGGGAAAAAGCAAGGTTCAGGAGTTCGAGCTTCCTGAACCTTATTCCGATATGCTTCTCGAATAGCTGCAGTTCTTTTTTACGTTCCGCCGATACCGGCGGTGTTTTTACTTCATCTTGTTTTTGTAAGAGACCCACTGATATTCTGTATTTCTACTTATCTAACTGAGATTTCAGAAATTCTACCGCATCACCCACGGTCTCGAACTCATTTGCCTTTTCGTCGGGAATGGAGATTCCCATTTCCTCTTCGATTGCGTAGACAAGTTCGTATGTATCGAGACTGTCGGCACCGAGATCCTGGCGGAAAGAAGCTTCCAGAGTTATTTTATCCTCTTCGACTTCGAGTTTTTCCGCAATAAGCTTCTTTACCTTTTCAAAAACATCTTCCATAATCCACTCCTTATTTTCGTTGTTTCGTGTGCCGCAAAACGGCGTGCGAAAACTGACTATTCAATGTCGATGACTTGTCGACCTCTGTAAGAACCACATTTTGGACATACTCGGTGGGGGACTGTGAGGTTCCCGCAGGAGCCGCATTCGACCAACTGGGGTGCACTGTAACGCATGTTAACCGAGTTTCTTCTTCTCGTCCGCGATTTTGACGCTTTATTTTTTGGTACGGCCATATACAAACCTCTCTTTAAGTATCTTTATCAATGTACAACAAATTGTATTTTCCACAGAAATATGCAGTCAACAGAAGATAACGCGGATCCCCTATTAGTGTCAACTACCCCCGTCGGTATCGATTACCCCCAGCCTGGAGCGAAGGGCTTCGGCTACACGGGGCGGTACCATTGTAGAAATATCTCCCCCGTAGAGAGCTATCTCCTTAATTGCCGAAGATCGCAGGACAAAATATTTTGGGTCCGTGGGCATAAACATGATCTCCAAATCGGGTTGAAGCTGTTTATTTGTCATTGCGAGCTCGAACTCGTACCCGAAGTCGGCAAGAGCCCGCACTCCTCTTAGAATTACTCGTACATCGTGTTTAACCGCAAACTCCACTATGAGTCTGTCCCACGGCCTTACCTTTACGTTTTTGTAATTCCCGAGGAGTTCCTCCATCATCTCCTGTCTCTCCTTTCCCGGGAAGAGACATTTTTTCTCCTGGTTTACCGCAATAACAACGTAGAGTTCGTCGAAAATACCCGCCGCCCTCTCTATAAGATTAAGATGACCGTTAGTGGGAGGGTCGAATGTTCCTGGAAATACCGCTTTTCGCATGCCATGAGTGTAGCTTCCTTTTCCTCTGCAGTCAAGGATCTGCATCAGATGAGGTGAAAACTGTAAAAACATCTGCTCCCGGAACGTGAAAAGGTAAAAATGGTTTTGACAAACCGTGCAAGCATGGATACACTTAATATTGATGAAGAATATAATCTGTTGCACATCCCTTGCCAAGGGTGGTCTGATACTTTTAACGGCAGTCTGCCTTGTTCTATCCCTCTCCTCCTGTACGGGCACCCCGGAGGAACAGACCGAAACCGCCCGGCAGGAACAGGAAGAACCCGCTCTCGAGGAAGAACAAAGAGAGGAATTGGCCGAAAAATTGAAGCCCGTGGAAGAAGAAGCGGAGACGGAAGATGAATACGAGATGGGGGAAGAGGAGTACCAGGAGACTAAAAGGGATCTTTCCCAACTGGTCTCCGAGTTAAACGATATAATATCCTCGCGAGATTACGATAGCTGGCTCGAATACCTTACAGAAGAGTACAAAGAGCACTACAGCGAACCGGAAGTTCTTAAAGAGTTCTCCGATGCACCGGTCTTAAAAAAACACAATATATCCCTCCGTTCTCTCAAAGACTACTTTAACTACGTAGTAGTCGCCAGCAGGAGAAATGTACAGGTAGACGATATAGAGGCGGTAGGGCCCGATAAAGTGAAGGCCTACATGGATGTTGACGGAAAGGCGGTAGTTGTCTATACATTGGAAAAGAAGGACGGCGAATGGAAAATTACCAGATAACGCAGATCCGGTTGAGCTTCTTTCGAAAGTAGTATTTTGAAGTAGCTCAGCAGGGTGACGTAAATTTTTTAATAAATGGAGAGAAGTATGAAAATGATAGGGAATGCTTTTATTGTGCTGTTTTTTGCGGCGCTTGTATTCGCCTTTCCGCTTTCTGCACAGGAGCAGGAAGAAAACGGCGAAAATGGAGAAGAGACTACAGTAGAGGAGCTATTTCTCGAAAGTATAGAGATGCGCATTGTGGGGGAGCAGGCCTTTTCCGACGATCGAGATATGAAACTGACCGCTCTGGAAAACATTGAAGAGATGATCGAGGAAGGAGAAATCTCCGAGGACGATACTGAAGCTCACTATATTCTCGAACGGCTCTCTAACGAGGGCATCGGTGTACAGTTAATGGAGGGGAAACGGGTGGTTAACAACTTCCCGAAAGTAAGAAGAGACGCAGCCAAACTTCTCGGCAAGATGGGTGGGGAGCAGGCAAAAGACAGTCTTATAAACATACTCCTCTCCGATCCCGAACCGATGGTAATGGCCGAAGCTGCTTACGCCCTCGGAGAGATCGGGTACAACGATGAGGGACAGGTAACCCAAGCCCTCTCCAGCAGTATATTGAACGAGAGCATCATGACCCCGGACAACAACTTTGCGTACGCTGCAGTCCTCTCTCTCGAGAAAATAGCGGAAGCCAACGACGGCATTCAGGATCCAAGCGCCTTTCGCGCACTTATCCGCATCTCTCAGGGAAATTACATAAGAACTGTACGGGAGAAAGCCGACGAGGTGCTCGATAAACTGGCATCTTACTGATAAAGAAGATACCGACCGAGTTAATAGCCCGAGCGAGGGTATAACCGCCGAGGGTTAATAGGTCGAGTATTCCCGGATAACTTCTTCGAGCCATTGCTTCTCCGCCTCTACGTGGAGAAGCATTTTTTTTGTCAAAACTCTACGATAAAAGGGTGTGCCGTTCCCGCACTTTTTATGTTCCGACATACATTTTTCGTAATACTCTTTGGTCTCTTCATACTTTTTAAGGAGCAGCTTTTCCGCCTTTTCCCGCTCCATCATATCGAGGAAAAAGAAACTGAGGGTAAACTCATCCTTTATAGAATGGTGTATTCTCTTTTTCTCCTTCCCCAACCACCTGCGAAAGTTCTGTACTCCCTCGGGAGTAATGGAATATACATTTTTGTCCTTTGCTTTTTTTCCCTGAAGGGTTTTCCAGGTTACCCAGGATTCATCGGCCAGCTTTTTTAGGGTTGGGTAGAGTTGTCCGTAGGAAATCGGCCAGAGATCCCCCATCATGCGCTCTATTTCCTGTTTTATCTCATACCCGGAATGGGGAGATTCCATGAGCAGACCTAAAACCGCGTACTTTAACGACATTAACTTGTCCTTAGCGGGGACTGTTTACTTTATTTCTCATACTCTTTCGCCAGTCCAC
>JBKHFZ010000001.1:0-57586 GCA_046539925.1 Spirochaetaceae bacterium | reverse complement strand
AAGAGGAGTTGGCCCAGGCAGTTGAGGTAAAGGACCGCAAATCTCTCCACCGGTATGTGCTGCTTGTAACCCGGCAGCACGTCGACCAGCGCAGCTGCGACACCCAGATGGCGCAGCTCGGCGGCTCTATCGAAAAGGCAATTCAGAGTATGCACGAAGGCTTCGAGCGAATGGATGAACGCTTTACCCAGATGCAAAAACAGATGGACGAGCGCTTTGCCGCCCAGGACCGCCGCTTCGACGATATGAGCGACCGTTTTAACAGCATCCACAAACTGATAGTTATCGGCTTTGCTGCAATAGGCTTGATTATCACCTCTTTTAACCTGGTGCTGCTTTTTAGTTGAGTTCTCTCTAAAAAAACTTGTATGTTTAAACAGATATGCCTAAGGTAGTCTCCATTGGACTGATCACGAAAACCGGTACCGATCTTAACGGGGAGATTCTGATAAAGCATCTAAAAGACAAGAAAGTGGATACGAGCGCATTGTGCAGAGACCCGTACAGGCAAACATCTACGAGCCTGGTACTCATCCGCGAGGACGGAGAGCGCAGCTTTATTACGATGAAAGGGGCACATCACTACTTTTCCAGGGACGATATCGACTACTCCTACCTCGCCGGGGCAAGAATAGTCAACATCAGTTCGCTTTTCGGGCTTACCAAATTTGGCATAGACGATGCAGCGTCGGTTCTTAAGTTCTGCCGGGATAGAGGCATAACCACGACGATGGACTTTATGTACGACAAAACGGGAGAAGCGGTCAAAGGAATCTCAGAGATACTTCCCCTGGTCGACTACGCTCTCCCAAGCATCTTGGAGGCCACACAGATGTCGGCAGGCTCACCGAAGGAAAACCTGACAGTAGAGGACACGGCAGCACGGCTCGTGCTCCTCGGCTGCAGAAATGTAGTTATCAAACTAGGTGAGAAAGGCTGCTACATAAAAACCGAAAACCTCGAAAAACACCTTCCCTCTCGTCGAGTCGATGTGGTGGATACCACCGGTGCCGGCGACAGTTTTGTAGCAGGCTTTATTCTAGGGCTTATGCAAAATTGGGACATTACAGACTGCGCTGCCTTCGCCTCCACTATCGGGGGGCTCAACTGCCGCCGGACCGGCGCAACCGCCGGGATACCGGATGCAGAGGAGGTACCGCAGTACTTTCCCGGCTCAAAGTGGTAAAATGCATTTTGAAAATGGTACCGATAGAGAGGGTGAGAGTCTATCTGTAATTTCCAATATATTTTTAGGTTAAAACAACTTTTAACTTGTTTCTCTTGTTGAGCTAAAATTTCCGTTAGGTGATACCTTCCAAACCGCTCTTGTTAAAGTTGGTAAAAATGATTATCTTTAACCCACCATGGATATGTATGTTTCTAAAGAGTTCAAATTCGACGCCGCCCACAACATTGTGGAGTACCAGGGCAAATGCGAGAGCCTCCACGGCCATACCTACCGTCTGAGGGTAAGTCTCAAGGGGAGCCCCGCCGATGACGGTATGATCCTCGATTTCGTCCTCCTGAAAAATATTGTAAAAGAAGAGGTATTGAGCACCCTCGACCACAGCTATCTAAACGACATTGTAGCTCAATCCACTACAGAAAATATGATACAGTGGATCTGGCAGCGTCTCGAACCGAGGCTTAAGGGAGAGAATTACCACCTCGACGAGATTGTTCTGTGGGAGACCGAAACGAGTTTTGTTACTCTGCGAGGGTAGAATGAAGGACGTACAAAATCAGACAGACTCCCGGAATATAGGCATACGAAAAGTAGGAGTACGGGATCTGCGCTACCCCATTAGCGTTCTGGACCGACAGAACGAAAAGCAGCACACCGTTGCCTCTTTGAACATGTATGTAGACTTGCCGCATCACGACAGGGGTACCCACATGAGCCGCTTTGTGGAGGTGCTCGAACGACACTCGGTTAAACTCTGGCCGAGCAACCTCGACGAAATTCTCACCGACATGAGGGAGACCTTCGAGTGCGACCGTGCCCACATCGACATAAGCTTCCCCTACTTTATCCGTAAAACGGCACCCGTCTCCGGACTCAAGAGCCTTATGGAGTATACCTGCGGTCTTGAAGCCCAGCGGGACGGACACCTGGATATGATGTTTGATGTGGAAGTGCCGGTTACCAATCTCTGTCCCTGCTCAAAGGAGATAAGCGATTACGGGGCGCACAACCAGAGGGGTTTGACAAAAATCAGCGTAAGAAGCCGCCATTTTATCTGGTACGAAGAGCTCATAGATATAGCGGAGGCTTCCGCCTCCTCCCCCCTCTACACTACTCTAAAGAGGGCCGACGAGAAGTACGTAACCGAACGGGCCTACGAAAACCCCCGCTTTGTGGAAGATTCCGCCCGGGAGACAGCTCTAAAATTGATGGAGGATTCCCGGATCGACCACTTTAGGGTAGAAGTGGAAAACTTCGAATCCATACACAACCACAACGCCTACGCCTGCATTACCAGCGACGACATAAAGAGCGCCATTAATAACGGAATACCAAAGTAAACAGCAAGGGGTCTATATGTCCACAAAAGACAAAGCTCTCTTTTCATGTGCGAGCCCTCCGCTTCTCTTCGGCCACAGAGGCTGTTCCAGGGCGGCCCCGGAAAATACTATGGCTGCTTTCGGCAAAATTCTCGAATACGGGGTGCCTGGGGTGGAGCTGGACGTTCATATCTGTAAAACCGGCGAGCTGGTGGTAACCCACGACGATAACCTGAAGCGGGTAACCGGCTTTGACTCAATTATAGAAGAGACGGATTACAGCACTATAGCCGAACTGGAGGCGGGAAGCTGGTTTGGAGAAGAGTTTAAGGGAGAGAAAGTTCCTCTTTTAGAGGATGTCTTCGACCTTATGGGAAGCAGAGTCTACTACGATATAGAGATTAAACATCGAACACGAAAGTGCGGGCCCCTGGAAAAAAAGCTGGTAGAGGCGGTTAATCGGCGGGGTCTCTCCGAGAGGGTACTGTTCTCCTCTTTTAACCCCTTTTCCATTAGAGAGGTGAGGCGGCTGGACAAGACACTTTTAACCGCGGTTATCTACGTAAAGCACAAGGAACTTCCATGGGTTTTTCGCGACGGGGGCGGCAGGTTTATAGCTAAACCCCATGTACTCAAACCGAGCCGCGAAAAGACCGGTCGTCGAACCATGTTTTTTAAGGGTACTCTGGAAGGTTACCCCATTATCCCATGGACGGTGGACGATACGGTGGAGGCACAGAGACTACTGTCTTTGGGGGTATCCGGAATAATTTCCAATGTACCGGAAAAACTGATTCCCCTGCTATACACTGTATGACTCCTCTCCAGGCTCAAATTCAAAGCTTATAATCTCCAGCACCCGGTTGTAGCGTTCCACAAGGTCGCCTCTCTCCTGGGCGCCGATATAGATATCCGCGAGTTCGTAGCTGTAACTGTCCTGATTCTTTAAATCCGAGAGGCGAACCCCCGCCTCGACCAGCACGTCTATATGAGCTCCGGGAATCTCCTCTTCCGCCCTGCGGATCTCCTCTTGTGTGGGCACTTTGGTAAGCACAGCGTCCTCAAAATGACGAAGCATAAACTTTGCCGACACTTTGAACACCCCACCTCCAAGGGGATACTCCGGTCTCCTTCCCATCGCAATATCCAGGGCAACCTCATGATGGGAAAGGCCGTTTACTTTTTCGAACATCTCCCCGTGGGACTGGCTAATTCTGGGATTTATCTCCAATAGATACACCTGCCCGTCGGTTTGGTTGTAGAAAAACTCAATATTAAAGGGGGAGTTATCGAAGTTAATCCGGCGGAGTACTTTACCGGCAATCTCCTCCATCTTCTTCTGGACCTCCTCCGGCATCTGTGAGGGGTACTCGTAACGGGAAAAGGAGGAACGGTCGCCCTCACGAACCGAATCGACTACTCCGTATACATGGAGCTCTCCCTCGTACATGTATCCTTCTATTGTACACTGACTGCCGGAGAGAAGGCTTTCTGCAATACAGGAGCGCCCCTCCATCTCGGCAATCTCCCGGGGCAGCTCAGCCTGGTCGATGAAGTAGGAAAAAGAATCCGAGATTGTGCGTATATGTGCACGGGTCTCCTCTATGGCGTGCTGCAGATCGTTACCGTCGTTAATCTGAAAGGCAAGGTAGGAGCGAAAGGATTTTATCGGCTTTATCCAGTAGGGAAAAAGGAGCGCCAGGCTCTCTATCTGGGCGTCGTCAAAAGGGTCGAAGGGGTAGAACCTGGGGATATGTTCCGGAATTACCCTTGCCTGTTCGAGACGGCTCCAGTATTTGTGCTCGCACTTGAGCACGCTCTCGAGGGTGGGAGTGGGAAGCCCGTAACGGCTGCGAAGTAGAGGGATCATTACAGTTACCGGAAAATCAAAGTAACCGATTATGGCGTCTATGGATCCGGAGAAGGAGTCCAGCCTTCCTGTACAGCGATTTACCAGCTCTTCCACATTCGCAGCATCCTCCCCTCTCATCTCGCCGTAGCCGAGGAGAGAGTGGATCTCCCACCTATCCGCCCCCGGAAGACTGCGGAGTATATGGAGGTTGTACTCCTCCAGCCCAAGAACAAATATATTTTTTCTCATGTAATACACTCCTCCCTTACCCATAAATGAAGAGCCCTATCTTATAAAAATTATTTTATAAATACCAGTGGGGTGGATGATTGATTATCAAATAATTAACATTTACTATAGTTCCTACTTAATAGAGAAACAGGAGTACCGGAAGGTTATACCATGTCAAAAGAAAAAATGGAACAGAAAATGCAACACGAACTCGATTCTCTGTTTGAAAAAAACAGGGATATCTTCAGTACAGCCGCGGGTATACGTAGATGCAATGACGGGTTTGCCTGGAGGGGTGCTTCGGGTTTTGCCTACGCCGGCAAGGGCACGGAAATGACGGCGGAGACCACGTTTTACGCCTCCGGTATTACCAAGATGTACACCGCCGTCTGCATTATGATCCTGGAAGAGAGGGGCAAACTCTCCCTCGAAGATCCCCTTTCTCGATACATACCTGCGGAGGTAATGCACAATCTCCACATCTACAAAAAGACGGATTACTCGGACTCTATTACTCTCTACCACCTGTTGAGCCACACCTCGGGGCTTCCCGACTATTTTGCAGAAAAAATTCGAAAGAAGAGAAGTTTGTACGACCGCTTTATTCGCAGCAGAGACCTCAAGTGGAACTGGAGAGAGGCTGTGGGGACTTCAAAAAAAGAGCTTAAACCCAAGTTCCCGCCCCGGGACAGAGAAAATGTAAAGTTTACCTCCACGGTTCATTATTCGGACACAAACTATCAGCTCCTTGGAGCTGTTATAGAACAGGTAACGGGTAAACCCCTGGAGAATGTGTACCACAGCTATATTATAAAGCCTCTTAGACTAAAATCCACCTACCTCTACAGACGGGAAGAGCCCCCTACAGCGGAGGAGAAGAGCGAAGTACCTTACTCATCCCGGGAGGGAACACCGGCGCACATATACTACAGCCAGCGTCCCCTGTTTCTGGACAAAACCATAGACTCTCTATGGGCGGACGGGGGCATAGTAACAAACGTACCGGACAGTCTTGTTTTTTTATGCAGCCTGATGGAGGGAAAATTGTTCAAGCGAAACACTACCCTCGAGAAGATGCAGCAGTGGTGGAAGACATCTCTTGTGAGTCCTTTCAGGCAAGGCCTTGGACTTATGCAGTATGCTCCGCTGCGTGTGTTCTCTCCCCTCTCCGGTTCACGAGAGTTAATCGGCTATTGCGGATATTTTGGCACTTTTCTTTTTTACAGCGTGGTCGACCGAGTATGCATAGCCGGCACCCTTAACCAGGTTTCAAACCGTAAGCGAATTTTTCGGCTTATACTGCGCTTTCTCAGGATAGCCCGGAAGTCTCTTCCTGAATAAGCGCTCCCTGGCCTAGTACACAGGCCTGGTACACAGGCCGAGTAAAAGAGCGGTGCGGTTGGACAAGCTTCCGGAGGGAAAAGCTAGAACACGATTTCCGGGAGGCTGCGCCGTTTTACCGGCTCCACGGTATAGGGGGCGTCTTCTATAATAGCGCGCGCCGCGAGGTACCCGCTGTGAACCGCCGGCTCTATCCCCTCCCCCATATCGACGGTTGCAAGACCTGCTGCATCCCCGGCAAGATAGAGACCCTCAAAATCCCACTGCGATTTTGAACCGCGAAGATAGTAGCTGTGTCCCGAAGGGGCAAAATCGTGGTTCCTCACCAGGCCTTTCTGCCAAAGCCGTCTTGCAAAGGCTCTCCAGTGGTCACGGATTGTCTCTCCCCGCCTTCGCAATTCCCCCTGTTTGCCTCCTATTCCTACAGTAAGATACCCGTCCTCCTTGGGAAAATACCACGAGTAGCCGACCAGCCCGTGGTCGAAAAAGCGGAGATAGCACGCCTCCTTTCTCTTCGGATAGTAAAACTCCTCTTCCATTGTGACGATAAGCCCTCCCGCCTCGCCCTTGCGGGTGTGCCCTGCGTATCGGGCCACCGGACATCCGGTACCTCCGGCACCCACTATGTATGGGGCGGAAAATGCCCCGTCTACTACAAAGCGGGGAGAGCTGTCGCTTTTCTCTATGCGGCGCACCTGGTGGAGATGCACCTCCGCACCGGAGCGTTCCAAAAGCCAGTGGTCAAACTCAACTCTTCGTATTGCGTATTGACGGGTAGGCACGGGAAGGGGAAACCCTTTTACCCTAAAGTGAAGCACCCTGTAGGTACGCAGGCCGTGGGGATACTCCTCCGGTTTTACCCCTATCCGCGAAAAAAGACCGGGGGGCACCCAACCGGCACAGAGCTTGTCCCTGGGAAAAGAGGCCTTGTCCAGTACTATTACCCTCTTACCCTCCTTTACCAACTCCCTGGCGCAGCTTGCCCCGGCGGGACCGCCTCCCACTATAAGTACATCCGCTTCTTTCATACTTCTTTGCCTCAGCTGAACCGACACTTCGGCTGCGGCCGTCCTCTCTTGGTCATTACCATCTGCCACAGCTGGATATTTCTGCCTCGAAATCCACCCGCCGAACTGAGCAGATAAAACCTCCACATTCGGTAAAACCTGTCGCCGTACTTCTCCCGCAGGTCGGGCCAGGCTTCTTCAAAATTTTTGTACCAGGCCATGAGGGTCGGGTCGTAGTGCTCTCCAATATTATGCAGGTCCTCCAAAACAAAGTATTCCTCCATGGCACGGCTAAGCTGCGCGATCGAGGGGAGCATGCTGTTGGGAAAAATATACTTGTTTGTCCATGCGTTTGCCGAGGTGGTACTTTTGTTGTTTCCAATACAGTGAATAAAGGCAATTCCGTCGTCCTTGAGAGTTCTGTTTACCACTTTCATATATTCACCGTAATTCTTGTATCCCACATGCTCTATAAGTCCGATGGAGATAACCCTGTCGAAGGTGCCGGATATCTCCCGGTAGTCCTGCAGCCTGATATCCACGGGAAGATCTCTGCACATTTTGTTTCCCAGTTCTACTTGTTCCCTGGAAACGGTGAGTCCGGTAACATGTGCACCGTATTTATCCGCAGCGTACTCGGCAAAGGAGCCCCACCCGCATCCGAGGTCGAGAACCTCCATACCCGGCTCCAGTCCGATTTTCCTGCAGACTAAATCGAGCTTTGCCTCCTGCGCATCGTCGAGGGTTTCGGCGTCTTTCCAGTAAGCGCAGGTGTAGACCATCCTCTTGTCGAGCATCCTGGTGTAGAGATCGTTTCCCACATCGTAGTGCTGTTCCCCCACCTTAAAGGAACGCTTTCCCCTCTGCACATTAATAATCTTCGAAACAAGGGTGTTCCACGCATCCTTCGGCCCGACACCAACCTGCTGCTCCAGGTTGCCCCTCACCACCCGGGCAATCATCTCGTCCAGGGCTTCGCAGTCCCACCATCCGTCCATGTACGACTCTCCAAGGCCAAAATACCCCTGTGCGAGTACTCTGCGGTAAAAACGTTTATCGTGAACTTGTATGTCGTAGGGTCTGTCGCCGTTAATATTTATATCTATTGGTTCTATCAGCTTCTCTACAGTCTCTCGTCCCTGTGCCATGTGTACCTCCTCATTAGCAGAATTATACCCGCCATACCTCTTCCTCGCAACCCGCGCTTTACCGTCGACAGTCTGCCTAACAGCGGAGCTGCGGTTAGATACGACAGGGGATATTATAGGGATGACGGAACACGATATCTTCTCCTGTCCCGAGGTTTCGGGGAAGTTCCGGCAGCTGTTTTTTTCAGGGTTCCCCTTTATACCGGGGATCTTTTTTATTATACTACACCCATGAACTGTCTACGGATGTATATCTTCAGTGCCATTATACAGATGATGCCAGTGCTTTTTTTTGTTTTCAGCGCCGCTGCTCTTTTTGGGGCCGGCAGCCCCGAGGCGGTGGAAGTTCGGGAAAGCGGTTTTCACGACTCAGAGGACTCCGGCACCCCGATATCCCTTCCTCCCCCCAAAAGTGCGGGGGAACTGTCTCTCGAAGAATCCCTCGATACACGGGGGGCACAACGCAGCTACTCAGACCGCCCCCTCGCTTTAAATGATCTGTCCCAGCTCTTGTGGGCGGGGTGCGGACAGCAGACGGACGCGGTATCCGGGGCTACCGGAACGGCCCCCTCCGCCGGGGGACTATATCCGCAGGAGCTCTTTGTGTTTGTCGGAGATGTCGAAGATTCGGAAGGCTCTCCCGATGGAGAACCCGATTCCGGAGTATACGGATACGATCCTGAAGAGCATCGTTTGCTTCCTATTCAAGGGGAGGACCTGAGGGAAGAACTGGCCCGGGCGGCCCTGAACCAGCGGTTTATCGCAGAAGCACCGGCGGTTATCGTTATCGGTGCCGTGGCGGAACGCACCGCTGCAAAGTACGGTGAACGGGGTGCCGACAGATACGTGTATATGGACGTCGGCCACAGCGCACAGAACATATCCCTCCAATCCACGGCCCTTGGGCTGGCCTCCGCACCCATAGGTGCCTTCGACGACCGGGATGTCTCCGCCCTTCTCGGCGAAACCGACGCATCACCGCTCTACATCATCCCCGTGGGGCATCCTCGCTAATACGAAGGCGTGAACAGAGTTTCGGCATAAGGGAGCAGGGGGATATAGTCCCCCTGTGCTCCTCCCCTTTACCGGCTTACTGCAGCTTTACTCAGCAGCCTCACCGCTCAGTTTTTTCAGTTCCCAATAGACCCTCTCCGGGGTCGCGGGAATATGGTTTACCTCGATGGGTACCGCGTCCCGGATGGCGTTTGCCACCGCCGGGGCGGCTGCCGTAATCGCCGGCTCGCCAACTCCCTTGGCACCAAAGGGACCCTTCCCGGACTCCGATTCCAGAATTATGGATTGAAAATCCGGTACGTCCTTGCTGGTGGGAACAAGATATTCGGTAAGGTTCCAGGAGAGGGGATATCCATCCTTCTCCAGGTAGTCCTCCATAAGGCCGAAACCTATGCCCTGGGTTGCTCCTCCCTCCATCTGACCTTCTACACGCTTTACATTTATTGCCCTTCCCACATCCTGGGCGGAGGCGTATTTAAGAATATCCACCTTGCCGGTTACCGCATCGACCTCCACCTCCGCCGCTTGGGCTCCAAAGGTCCAGTCGTTGTACACGGGATCCTTTATTACGTTGGTCTTTATTTCGTCGGTAAAGGCGGCTTTGTAGGTGGCCAGGCTCTGCACCTGTATTCCCTCCGCCGCGCAGGTTCGGATGGCCTTAATAAGGGGTATTCGTTTTTTATCGTCCTTTGTGGAGTAGACCTCCTTGTCTTTTATATCCAGATCCTCCGCCTGCGCGCCGAGCAGCTCGGCAGATTTGTCCAAAATGACTTTGCGCACATTTTCCGCGGCCATCATCGTTGCGTTACCCGACATAAAGAGGGCCCTTGTGGCGGTAACCGTACCGGCCAGTGGGGTAACCTGGGAGTCGGTGGATATAACGTGGACCTCCTCCAGGGGAGTTCCCAGCAGTTCCGCGGCTATTGCCCGTATAGATTCGCGCTGGCCTCCTCCGAGGTCGGGAATGCCGCATCGGACAACAAGGGAGCCGTCCATCTCGAGGCCGACCCATGAGCTCGAGGTGTCGTGGAGGTAGGTCATCCTTCCGTAGGACTGCCAGGAGCACGCGAAACCCCGGCCAATCTTCTTATGAGGCCCCGAGGGTTTCGACTTTTCTCCAAGAGCCTCCAGGGCTTTTTCGGCTGCCTCTTCCAGCATCACATCCGAAGGAATATCCTGAAAGTTTGCCGTCTCGTCTCCCCGCTTAAAAAAGTTCTTTTTACGGAACTCCAGGGGGTCCATTCCGAGCTCCCTCGCCAGAGCATCCATCTGCGACTCGTAGGCAAAGGCCACCTGCATACCTCCGAAGCCCCTAAAAGCGCTGGTCATTACGTTGTTGGTAAGGACAGAATAGGAGTCGGTTTTTACATTGGGTATGCGGTAGGGGCCGGTGGAATGAACAGTAGAATACAAAAGCACCCACGGGCTGAGAAGCACGTAGGCTCCGGAGTCGGATATAAGCTCTGCCTGCATGGCGGTAAGGGTTCCGTCCTTTTTTGCACCGGTCTTATAGCGCAGCGTATAGGGGTGGCGCTTCTGCCGTCCGAATCCCATCTCTTCTCTGGTAAAAGCCATTTTAACCGGACGCCTGGAATACCAGGTAAGGAGAGCAAGAAACACCTCTACCGTTAGGTCCTCCTTTCCTCCGAATCCTCCGCCGATTATGGTGCCGACCGTCCTCACCTTGCTTTCGGGAACTCCAAGAACCGCCGCTACGTCCCTGTAGTGTTCTACCACCTGGGTGGCGTAGCGGATATTTATTACATCAGAATCGTCTATCCACGCAAGGCCGGATTCCGGTTCCATGTGGGCGTGTTCCTGTCGTGGGGTGCGGTACTCCCGCTCTACTATAACATCGGCTTCGGCAAAACCCTTCTCCACGTCCCCCTTTCTCAAAGCCCAGTTCGCTATTATGTTGTTATCCCCGTGGATTTTGGGTGCATCGGGCTTCATCGCCTCTTGAGGGTCGAACACCCCCGGCATTTCCTCGTACTCAATCTCTATCAGCTCTACAGCGTCTCGCGCTTTTTCCGGCGTCTCCGCCGCAACCAGCGCTATAGGTTCTCCAAAGTACCTTACCGTATCTTCCGCCAGTATTCTCTGCTTTGCCTCGAGTAGGCCGACCTCAGTGGTCTGACCAACAACATTTTTTGCAGATTCGTTGTGCGGCACATCTTCGTGGGTAAGTACACACTCCACGCCGTCAAGAGCCTTTGCCTTTGAAACGTCGAGCCGTTTTATCTTTGCAGACGGTTTTGTGGAACGGAACACTTTGGCGTAGAGGGTGCCCTGCATGGTAAAATCCTCTGCATATACCACATTTCCGAGCACCTTGTCTTTTTCGTCACACCCGTCGGCACGGGTTCCTATTATGCTGAAATTTCTTTTACTGCTCATACCTACACCTTCCTCGATACTTCGTAGATAGCCTTTCCGGCATCCTCTATTGCATCTACAATCTTTACATACCCGGTGCATCGGCACAGGTTGCCGGATATGGCATCCCGTATTTCCTCTCGGCTGGGTTGAGGATTTTTATCCAACAGAGCCTTTGCCGTCATAAGAAAACCGGGTGTACAGAAACCGCACTGCACAGCCTCGTGTTTTACAAAAGCCTCTTGCAGCGGATGGAGCTTGTCCCAGCTTCCCAGGGACTTAACGGTATACACCCTCTTTCCCTCCGCCTGCAGAGCGGTGGTGCAGCAGGAGAGCACGGGATCTCCCTCCATAATAACTGTACATGCGCCGCAGTCTCCGTTGTCGCAGCCCTTTTTGACTTCTACAAAGCCCTTTTCCCGTAAAAAGTCGAGGAGAGTCTTTTCGGCTCTTACCTTATCTGTTACTTCCCTGTCGTTTACATATACCTTCACGTCGTAGAGTTCCGGTGTCCGATCCATACTAAACCTCCATTCCCGCAGCTTCGGCAATTGCCTGCTTCACCTGACTTATTGCTATACCCCTTCGGTACTCGGCGCTCCCCCTTACATCGCTTATGGGAGAGATATCTTCGTTTACCTTTTCCGCCGCCCCTGCAACTGTTTTCCCTTCGAGCTTCGTTCCGATAAGCGCTTTCTCGCATTTTCCCGCTCGTACAGGTATGGGCGCTACTCCGCCGAGGGCAATTCGCAGATCCTTTATCGTATCCCCGTCGAGTTCCATTCCAACAGCGGCGGAGGAGACCGAACAGGAGTAGCCGTTTCTCAGACCGAGTTTTACCATCTTCGCCTTTGTTCCCCTCCCCAGGGGCACCAAAATCGACTCTATAAGCTCTTCCGGCTTAAGGGAAGTCTTGTTGACTCCGGTAAAAAAGTCTTTCAACTCGATAACTCGTGTCCCCTTCGCACTCGCCGCAACCACCTGTGCATCGAGAGCAAGGAGAATCGGTGCCGTATCCGCTATTGGGGAGGCATCTGCAAGATTTCCTCCAAGGGTTGCCTTGTTTCTTATAAGTGGATTTGCAAAGGTAAAAAGGGTCTCCTGGAAATACGGCAGCTTCTCCCCCACAAGGGTATTCTCCAGAAGTTCCGCCATCGTTACCCCCGCTCCAATGCGCAGAGCATCCTTCGTCTCTTCTATTCCCTTTAGCTCATCTATGCGCGTTGCATCTATAAGGAGCCCCTCTTTGTATTTGCCCATTTTGATATACGAAAGGAGATTTGTACCTCCCGCAAGGAGAAAAGCCGTCTCTCTCTCCTCTTCCTTTGCGCGCAATAGAGAATCGTATCCTTTTGGCTGTAAAAAACGGAAATTTCTCATCTATACCTCCTGCTTATTTGCCCGGTTTGTCTTTGCGGGAAAACTTTTCAACTTTTTGCTGCTTCATAATCCGTGTTCCGGTTTTGACGGCGTTAAAGATGTTTTCGTAGCCTGTGCACCTGCAGAGGTTGCCCCGGAGGGCTTCCTTGATGTCGTGGTTCGAAAGTTGGGTATTTTCTTCCCCGATATTCTCCTCCGAGATATTCTCCTCCGCCAGGGCAACCGACGAGAGAACCATCCCTGGAGTGCAAAACCCGCACTGTACCGCTCCCTCGTCTATAAATGCCTGCTGCATTGGGTGGTCCTCTTTTCCCCGGGAAAGTCCCTCCACCGTTACTATTTTTTTACCGTCGCAGGTAACCGCCAAGAGCTGACAGGAGAGCACCGGTTTGCCCTCCATCAGAACCGTACATGCCCCGCACTCGCCTATTCCGCAGCCGTATTTGACTCCGGTAAGGTAGAACCTCTCCCGCAGCACGTTGAGCAGCGTCTCATTCGGTTCCACCGACACAACCCGGTTCTTGCCGTTTATCGTAAGTTCTATTTCCACCTCGCTCATACTCTCTCTCCTTGTACCGTTTCATCTCCCCTCGAACGGGCCCAAGCTGTTAACAGGGCATCCCTCACGAGCACCTTCATAACCCTGTTTCTGTAGGCGTCGGTAGAACGCACATCGCTTATTGGGCGAATATCCTTCTCTATCTCCACGGCCGCCCTTTTTATCTCCTCCTCGGAGATCACCCTGCCCCGCAGGGCATCTTCTACGTGTTTCCCACGAACGGGTACGGGGGCAACCGCCCCGGCGGCAACCCTCACCTCTTTGCACGTATCTCCTTCGACCTGCAAAAAGACGGCACAGTTAGCTTTTGCCACATCCAGCTTAACCCGGGTGCTCCTGAAAAACGCGGTGCCGTAACTGCCCTCCGGCTTTGGCACGGAGATGCCGGTAATTATCTCTCCGGGCTCCAACACCGTGCTGCCGGGCCCCTTGAAGAGCTTTTCTACGGGCAGTCTCCTGGTGCGGACACTCTTGGAAGTCTCATCAAAGTGTGCGGTTTCGCATTCGGCCCCCAGTACAATAAGCGCCGGAGGGGTGTCCGCTGCAGGAGAGGCGTTGGCTATATTCCCCGCAATGGTGGCGCTGTTTCGTATCTGCATTCCCCCGATGCTGTTTATCGCTTCGTATAGGCACCGGTAGCTCCCCTTCACCTCGGCACAGATTTCCACATCTCTCATGGGTACCAGTGCGCCAATCTCGAGACCCGCTGCGCCTGCGGCAGAAAACTCTTTGAGTTCCTCCACAGCCCCGGGAAACACGATAGAAGAGGGCGCGGCGGTTTTCAGCTTGAGCCGGTTTATCAGGTCCGTTCCCCCTGCGAGGAGCACCGCGTCTCTATTTTGAAGCAGCCGCAAAACCTCTTCCAGAGAGTTCGGACTGTGGTATTCGAAGGTGCAGGGTATTATCTTTGTATTAGTGTTCATCTCTGTCTCCCTTTGCATCCATAGCCTCTAAAATATCCTCCGGAAGTATAGGCAGTTTGGTAAAGTTTATCCCCAGGGCATTTCGTATAGCCGAGGTAACCGCCGCCGGGGCCGGATTAAATGCCGCCTCCCCTATTCCCTTGGCCCCCATAGGCCCGGTCGGCTCGTAGGTGTCGGCAAAAACAATCTTGAAGTTCTCCGGATCGGGCATTTCGTCGATCCCCAGCATTTTGTAGTCGAGCATGGAACCGTTATTGTTCAGCTTCCCGGTTTCCTCGTCGTATGTGGTATCCTCCAAGAGGGCCATTCCCGCGCCTCTGTAGAGGCCGCCGTGCATCTGTCCCCTTGCCAGTGCCGGGTTTATTACCGTACCGGCGTCGCTTCCTGCAACAACTCTCAAAATTTTTACCAGTCCGGTATCCGTGTCCACCTCCACCTCTACAAAGTAGTTTGTGTACGCGGGGGGACACGCGGTTTTTCTGATACTCTTGGAAAATATCGCGGTACCCCAGTCCTTGTTCATTGCGTGGGAGGCTACCTTTGCAATTGTACTGGTCCTCTCGGGGTTCCCGATTACCGATATAACAGTCTCTCCCGACTCCCCGTCGTAGTGCAGACGAAGTGAATCGGGGTAGGCGTCGAGCATACGGGCGGCAAACTCCAGGAGTATCCTTTTTGTCTGTTTTGCCACCTCGTGCACCGCACCGCCGCCGCAGTATACACCGCGAGTGGCGTGGGTACAGACATCGTATCCCGTAGATCGGGTATCCGCGGGGGATATGCCGATTTTATCGAAGGGAACCTGGAACTCCTCTGCTACAAGTTTTGCAGCAGCATCGAGGGTGCCTCCCCCGTGGTCCATAAGCGCGGTAAGTACGTCTATCGACCCGTCTTCGTTTACTTTAACCTGAACGGTGGTGTAATCCTTGACCTCTCCCGGTATAGGCGCGCCGGTTCCGGAGGTATGAAAACCCCGGGCAAAGCCTATCCCCCGCCTGTATCGTCCCCTCTGATCCTCCGGCTTGGGCCTTTTGTAGTAGCCGATCTCCTCGGCCCCCTTTCGCAGGAGCTCGACAACTCCGTCGGAGTAGATGGGAGACTTAACCGTCGGCCCCTGGCCCCAGAAAATCTCACCAAGACCTACATAGTTCTGTATACGCAGCTCTATAGGGTCCATCCCAAGCTTCTCTGCAAGCTGATCCATAGTTGCCTCTACACCAAAGGTAACCTGGGGTGCTCCGTAGCCCTGCATGGCACAAGTGGGTACCTTGTTGGTATAAACCGCCGTTCCCTCGTACTTCATATTCTCCATCCTGTAGAGGGAGTGCCAGAAGCCGCTCATTACCCCGAGGTACGCAAGAGCTTGTATGTGGTGGCATCCAATATCGATGGTAGCCTTCATGTGCCCGGCAACCAGTGTCCCGTCCTTTCTTGCCCCTACCTTTAAGGTGTATTTTGAGGGATACCGAACGTGGTCGTACATATCCTCTTCCCTGGACTGGCTTATTTTTACCGGCTTCCCCGACTCGAGGGCAAGGGCGGTTGTAATAAGGGTAACCGGGTTTGTGTGGATGCCCGAACCGAAGTGCCCTCCCCCGGTAATCCTGATCACATTGACCTTGTTGAGGGGGAGATCGAAAATTGTGCCGATGAGAATGCGGGTGTTGTGCACCGCCTGGGTTGTGGGCCACACTGTTATACCGCCGTCCGGTTCTGGGCGCACCGCGCAGGATCGCGGTTCCAACTGGCAGTGGTACTGGCGGGGAGTCTGAAACTCGTTCTCCACAATTATATCCGCCTCTTTGAACCCCGCCTCTATATCGCCTTCGATTACCTCTCTGGTACAGGCAATGTTGTTTTTTATGGTAATCTCTTTGTCCTCGAGGTATACCTTCTCGTGGATAAGATCTTCCTCCGCTCCAAGGGCTGCCTCCATGGACATATAGGAGGGAAGAATCTCCCACTCCACTTCCACCGCCTCGGCGGCCCTCTCTGCGAGCTCTTCGCTCTCCGCGGCTACCGCTCCGTAGAAATCTCCAACCTGGCGCATGTGGTCGCTAAAGAGCTGCCAATCCTTGTAGGTTCCGCTGGGAATGGAAACAAGCCTCGGATTAAACCATTTCCTGGGCGCGGTTTTGTAACTTATACACACAGCCCCCAGCGCTTCGGCCTTGCTAAAATCTATAGACTTTATCCGCGCGTGGGGGTGGGGAGAGCGGAGGATCCTTCCGTAGAGCATATCGTGAAAACGGATATCCGACGGGTACTTCTCCATTCCCGTTACACGGGCACGCCCCTCCTTGCGGGGATAGTCTTTTCCGAGAAATTCGAATTTCTCTTCTATTTGTCGCTTCATTATGTTCATTATGTAACCTCACCTCTTATGAGCTGTTCCGACACCTGTCTGCTCGCCGCTATTAGCAGTTTTGCCTTTTTTTTCATAATTTCCGGTTCGAGCCGTGCGGATGTACCGACCATGCCTATGGAGCCGGTAACAACACCAAAACGATTAAATACCGGGGTGGCCACGGCGTTAATTCCCTCGTGGTACTCGCCGTAGTTGTAGGATATATGACTTTTCGCTATCTCCATAAGCTCTTCCTCGAGCTGTGCAATATCGATTTTTGTATTGCGGGTATACCTCTCTACCGGAAGTCTCCTTAGTATCTTTTTCTGCTCATACTCGGGTATAAACGCGAGGGCCGCCTTTCCCGCCGCGGAACAGTGGAGGGGCATAAGCTCGCCGAGCCCAACGGCAATTCTCGTATTTACAGACCCCCGTACATCCACCACCACGCAGTAGTCTCCGTTCAACTTTGCATAATAGGCCGTCTCTTCCAGTTTCGGATACAGGTCGTCCAGAATCGGCCGGCAGAGAGCGACCTCGTCGGAGTGGGCAAGCAGGGTCTGGGCAAAACGAAGGTGCGCATAACCGAGAAAAAACCGCATATCGCTGTCCCGGCGATAGACAAAATCGTACTTTTTAAGCGAATTTAAGATTCGGGAGCACGTAGAGGGCGGCAGCCCGAGTTCCCGGCTTATCTCCTTGTTGCTTATACCTGTCTGCGAGTACTCCTGGAGAATTTCCAGAATTTTGTAAATTTTACCTACATCCGGCATTATCCACCTCTAACTCGATAGTACAAGAGGGAATTTGCCGCTGTCAAGCAATAAATGAAATCACGTTTCAATAGTTGGGATCACGGCGATTTAAGGGGTAAGACAACTCTTAGAGCATCAGCATCCTCTTGCGGAAAGCGGTTGATTTCAACTATCGGCACAAGGAACAAAAAAATGGAATTATACTTTGACAGATTTTGAAATGTAAGGGTATCCTGAAATTAATCACATATATTTTCCGAAAGGAAAAGGAGGACATTATGAAGAGAGCCACATGCATCTTAAGCATTATCTTCTTGCTGGTCGGTGCGGCGGGAGTATTCGCCGGCGGACAGCAGGAAGGGCCGGAGGAGGTAAAAGTTGCCTTTATTGGCCCGCTCACAGGAGCGAATTCTGCACAGGGTGTGGGAGCGCGCAACTCGTTTCTCATGGCTGTAGACGAGGCAAACGAGTCGGGAGACCTTCCCTTTACCCTCGATGTAATGGTATTGGATGACGAATCGAAACCGGCCACCGCCGCGTCGGTAGCGCAGAAAGCGGTATCCGACCCCGAAGTGATTATTGCAAGCGGACACTGGAACAGCCCCTGCGCCGAGGCGACAATTCCAATATTCAAGAGCGAGGGAATTCCTTTTATAATATGGGGAGCAATTAGCCCAACCCTCACCAGCTCGGAAAACTACCCCCATGTAACGCGGGTATGTCCGACCCAGGCACAGGAGAACATCCCCCTTGCGGAGTTTGTAATGGAAGATCTCGGGAGAAAACGATGGGCCATAATATCCGACACATCCTCCTACGGTAAGAGCAATACAGAAGCTTGGGAAGAGAATGCCGAGAAAATCTCCGGCGCGGAAATAGTCTCCCTCGATGAAATTCAGGTAGGAACCACCGATTTTCGCTCCATACTCAGTAAAATCGAAGATAAGGATGTAGACGGTATCTACTTCGGCGGAGTAGTAATGGAAGGCGCTCTGGTGCGCAGGCAGATGGTAGAACTGGGGATGGAAGACACCCTCATGGTCGGTATCTCCGGGATCGTTGACGACAAGTTTATCGAAACCGCCGGCGAAGACGCTTCAGAAGGCGTTGTGGCGGTTAAACCCGGTAAAGACATCTCCCGAATGCCCGGCGGAGAGGAGTTTGAAAAAAATTATGAGGATGCCGATTACGGCGAGCCCTTCGGCGCATACGGACCCTACGCCTACGACGCGGCAAAGATCATAGTAGAAGCTCTTAAAGAGGTAGGCCCGGACAAGGAGAAACTAGTAGATGCGGTTGTAGACATGGAGTACTCAGGTCTTCTCGGAACTACCACTTTTAACGACATTGGCCAGACGGAGAACATTGTAAGCACCATCTTTGTTGTCGAGGACGGAGAGTTCGTTCCCTGGTACGAATCGGAATACTCAGAAGGCGACAGGGACCTGCCCGGAGAGGAATAGACTCTTTCATTTTTATAATCACAACATGCACGGCAATATGGACTCCGTCCATATTGCCGAATTACTAACAGGAACAAGAGGGGAAATTAGATGCTGTATTCCCAGATATTAAACGCAATTATGCTCGGCTGTACCTATTCTCTTGTGGCAATAGGTTTCTCGCTTTTCTTCGGAGTTCTCGACACGGTGGTATTCTGCACTGGAGATGTATCGGTCTTCAGCTCCTTTTCCATTGTCTTTTTGGTTCATATAATAAATTTTTATTCGATTTTTCTCGGTCTTTTCGGACATACCTTTTCCATGCTCATGGTTGTCTTTCTCTCCGCCGTTTTAACCGCGGTGGTCATGGTTGTGATGTATCAACTTGTTATTAAACCTTTTGAGAATAAAAGCAGCCTTATGCCGCTGCTCAGTACCATTGCTGCAGGAATCGCGCTGCGGGAGTTAATAGGCATCTTTTTTCCGCAGGGCAGAAACCCGCGCCCCTTTCCGGAGCTTCTCTCTACCGAACTGATTACAGATGCTTTGCCGGGAATTTCCTGGAGAAACGCCACTATTATTATAGGAACTTTTCTTATTGTGGCTCTGCTCTACTGGTTTATCAACAAGACCAAGATCGGCCTTTCGATACAGGCTGTCTCCCAGAACAGAGAAGCAGCAATTATGGTAGGAATTAACCGCGGTCTTATATTATACGCTACCTTTGTTATAGGGGGGTTGATACTCGGCTTTGGCGGATTCCTCCTCGCCTCCTACAATTGCATAATACGCTTCGACCTCGGGGCAATGCTAGGTCTCAAGGGTTTTTCCGCAGCTGTTGTAGGCGGTCTGGGAAATCTTTACGGCGCCATTGTCGGCAGCATGCTTATTGCTTTTACGGAGGTTTTTGTAAGCGGGTATATAGCCGGTGGAACCGCCTACGCAAGTATAGCGGCCTTTCTGCTCGTTCTTCTGTTTATACTTTTCAAGCCGGAGGGCATCTTGGGGCATCGAGCCGTAGAGAAGGTCTAGTTCAACTCAGATAGAGATACTTTGAAAAATCGAAATAGGGAGTTTTCCGTGGTCTACAATAACAACAGTATACATAAAAGGGATAAACTGTTCAGTCCTTTAGGGGTAATAGTTTTCTTCATCGCAATGATAATAGCGATATCCGGAAGCCTGGCTGCAACCCTTCTTGTTCTACTGGGCCTTCTTGCGGTAATTATTATAGGAGAGAAACGGGGTTATATAGAAAAGGCCTATGAGCTTGTACAAAGGGACCGTAAAAGTACAACCATTGTCTTTATTATCTCCTTTATCCTCCTGCCCTTTGTTTTGAAGGGAAACAGCTACCACCTCCATATACTTATAATGGCGGGTATCTACGCAATAGTGGCCCTGGGACTCAACTTCCAGATAGGAAGTATGGGCTTGGTAAACTTTGCACCGGCGGCCATGTTCGGCGCAGGAGCGTATACCTCCGCGGTGTTAACTGTAAAGTTCGGTATGTCCGCGTGGATCGGTCTAATAGGAGCGGTTATCTTAACTGCCCTTCTCGGTATAGTCTTCGGTTTTCCCGCTCTAAAGACGAGGGGTTTCTACTTTTCCCTGGTTACCATAGCCCTTCAAACAATTTTTACTCTGATGATAGTCAATATAGATTGGCTTGGGGGACCCGACGGTATTCCCGGAATTGCCCCCTTTACTCTCTTCGGCCACTCCCTCAAACAGCATATGTCTGTTTTCGGCACCCGGTTACCCTATCAAATAAACTATATCTTTCTTACCTACATTTTGCTGTTTCTCCTCGTAATTATATCCCGACGGCTCTACCTCTCCCGCTACGGCCTTGCCTGGAACGCAATAGAGGTGGACGAGATCGTCGCTTCCACCCAGGGCATCGACCTTACAAAATTAAAGCTCCTCTCCTTCTCCATCGGCTCCGTTTTCGCGGGAATAGCCGGCTCTATATACGCCCACTACACCAGTTTTATTGGGGCGGAGGATTTTGATTTTAACAGATCCCTTATTCTTATCTGTATGGTTCTCCTCGGAGGAAAGGATAATCCTATAGGGGTCGTTCTTGGAGCGGTTCTGCTGACGGTAATAGACGAGAATTTGAGGGTCTTTGCCGACTACCGTATGCTTATGTACGCTATTATATTGATTGTAGTCCTTATAGTGCGTTCCCAGGGGCTGCTGCCCAAACGAAACAGAAAATATCCTGTATAAGAAAGGAAATACTATGCCTATTTTGGAAACAAGGAATTTATCAATACATTTTGGCGGCCTTATAGCGGTAAACAAGGTCTCCTGTACAGTGAAAAATGAAATTCTGGGCCTTATTGGACCAAACGGTTCCGGGAAAACTACATTTCTTAACCTGGTAAGCGGTATCTACAGACCCACAGAAGGAGAGATGCTCTTTAAGGATACCGATATTACTACAGAAAAGCCCCACGAGATAAGAAGGCTCGGAGTAGCCCGTACGTTTCAGACCAACCGCCTCTGCACGGAATTAACCGTTTTGGATAATATGCTCCTCGGCCTGTTTTCCAAACAGGAGACAAAGTGGTGGGAAGTTGTCCTGAATCAGAAAAAGCACCACGGGGAGCTCAAGGACAACATAGAGACGTGTATAGATGGGCTCAGGCATTTTAACGAAGAGCTCGTGGAGCGAAAAGACGAGCTTATAGAGACAATACCGCTTATTGACCGCCGGAGAATAGAGATAGCACGAGCTCTGGTGAGCAACCCCAGCCTCCTTCTGTTGGACGAACCTACCGCGGGTCTCAACCCCGAGGAGACAACGAGTATAGTGGAGGATATACAGAAGATTCGAGAGAAGCGCACAGATATGAGTATTATATTTATTGAACACGATATGGCGGTTATCTCTTCAATTGCCGACCGGGTAATTGTCTTAAACGCCGGCCAAATAATTGCTGAGGGTTCATTCTCCGATATTTCGAAAAACGACGAGGTGCGAACCGCCTACCTAGGGAGTTAAAAGATGCTGCTTACATTTTCGGACGTATATACTAAATATGGACAGATCCCGATGCTTCAGGGAGTCTCCATGAATATTGACACAGGAGAGGCTGTCTGTGTTCTCGGATCAAACGGTGCGGGCAAGTCTACCCTATTAAAAACCATTATCGGCATAGTAAAACCCTACAACGGTAAAATTACGTATAACGGTGCCGATATCACCCAAAGTCCGCCCCACAAAGTAATAGAGAAGGGTATCTCAATCGTGCCCGAAAGAGAGGGGCTTTTCCCCAGACTCTCTGTAAACGACAACCTCCGCCTCGGCGCGTATAACGAAAACGACAAACATGTACTTGCAGAGAGAAAAGAGGAAGTACTCGATATTTTCCCGAGGCTTAGAGAGCGCCTCTCCCAACACGCCGGTACTCTAAGCGGCGGGGAGAGAAAGATGCTCGGCATCGCACGTTCCCTCCTCTCGGCTCCAAAGCTCCTGCTTATGGACGAGCCCTCTTTGGGTTTGGCTCCGGCCCTGGTTAACGAGGTCTACGATGTTATAAAAAAAATTAAGGCGGAAGGCAAAATCGCACTGCTCCTTATAGAGCAGAATGCCCAAAAAGCCCTCGACGTGGTGGATCGAGGATACATTATCCAGAAAGGCCAGATAGTGAGCAGTGGGAGCAGGGACGAACTGAGGGAAGACGAGATGGTGAAAAACTCTTACTTGGTTTCCCGGTAAAAATTCGGTATACTGGGTTCATGCAAAAACATGAACAGAGGAAAGAGATACACCGCAGGAATACACCCATAACTCTTCCCTACGGGGAAGAGTCTTTACGCCTCTCCATCCCTTCAGAAAACAGAGTTTTGTTCGACGGGAGTATGGAGTACTATCCTCCTGCAGAGAACGTGAAGGCATTAATTCGCAGAAAGCTGGAAAAACCCAACGGCACCGGTCCGCTATCATCTCTCATATCCCCCGGCTCTTCGGTGCTTGTTTTAATAGAAGACAACACAAGAGACTCCCCCCTTATAGCCGTTTTGGAGGTACTTCTCGACTACCTTCCGGATTCGGGAGTAAGCCCCGACGAAATTACGCTCATGACTGCTCCCGGCACACACAGAATTATGACGGAACAGGAAATTCTCAATAAGCTGGGAAAAGCTCTAGTAAAGAGGGTAAAAATAATCCAGCACGACTATACCGACGGCAGCAGTATGGACGACCTCGGAACAGTTCGTGCCGGAGAGACAGAGATTCCAATACAGATAAACGGAGCCGTTTTGGAGGCGGACTTTATAGTTGCTACGGGCAACATAAAACCCCACCCCGATGCCGGGTATTCCGGCGGAGCAAAAATGCTCGAGCCCGGCGTCTGCGGTTACTCGACAACAGCGGCCACCCACGTCTCTGCAGCGCTGCTCGAAGAGATTCCCCTCGGTACGACGGAGAACCCCTGCCGACGAGGGATCGAAGCGGTAGCGGCAAAGGCGGGACTCGGCTTTATTATAAATACCGTAACAAACTACAAAGACGAAATAATAGATATAGTTGCCGGGGATTTTATACAAGCACACCGAGAGGGCGCACAACTCGCAGCCCAAGTCTACGGCGTACATATTCCCGAGCCCGCGGACATTGTAATAGTAAGTTCCTTTCCTGCCGATATGGACTGGTGGCAGGCGAACAAGGGGCTTATTGCCGCCTACTTTGCCGTTAAACAGGGAGGTACGATTATATTTATTACACCTGCAACAGAGGGGCTGCAGCATAACCACCCTCAGTTGATCGATTGGCTCGCCTGCTCGTGGGAGGAGGCAAAAGAGAGAGCCCTCCGCATCTCCTTTGACGACGAGAGGGAGGATCTTGTCGCGGCGGACATAGCCATGTGCAACTCCAAGGTACGGGAAAAGGCGGAAATTCTCCTGGTCTCCGGAGGTCTGACAGACAAGGAGGTTGAGCTTCTCGGCTATACACGATTCTCCACTCCCCAGGAGGCTTTGGATTACGCTCTCCAAAAAAATCCTTGCAGCAGCGTCGGAATTCTCCCTAGAGGCGGAGATGCACTCCCCATTTTGCAATAAATATGGTATTATAATCGGGAGAGCGATTCGGTTTAAATGATTTTTTTATTGTAAAAGGAGGATGAGATGTACTACCGAAGAAAATTGAAAATTGCGCTAATGATGGTGCTTGTTCTTGTGCTTTCTGTGTCCGTTGCATGGGCGGGAGGGCAAAAAGAGGAAGCAGGTGACGAAGAGGTCTACATAAACGGTATCGACCCGGACTTCCCGCCCTTTGGATATGTCGATGAGGAAGGAAATCCCGCGGGTTTCGATGTGGAGTCGGTAAACTGGATTGCCGAAGAGATGGGTTTTGAAGTAAAACATCAGCCGACTGCATGGGACGGTATTATCGAGGCGCTGCGGGCCGGCAAAATCGATTTTATCGCTTCCGGCATGTCTATACTCCCCGAACGAGAGGAAGTAATCTCCTTTACCATTCCCTACTGGGAAACAAAGCTGGCTATCGCGGTAAAAGAGGATTCCGACCTCAGCTACGAGGATACCATCGACGGAGAGCACACAATAGGAGTACAGCGCGGTACCACTGCAGCTATGTGGATCGAGGACAACCTTATAGATACCGGGAAGGTGGACGAGGAGAAAGTGGTAAACTACGACAGCTTCTCCCTTGCTGTGCAGGACCTGATTAACGGCAGAATAGACTCTGCCATGCAGGACGATACCATGGTTATAGACGCCATGAAGCAGCGTCCCATAAAAATTGCGGGAACCCACAAATCGGGAATGGCCTACGGCTACGGTGTTCGTCAGGAAGACGATGAGCTTCGGGAGATGCTCAACGAAGGAATTCGACGTCTGCAGGAATCCGACCGCTGGGAAGAGTTAAAAGAGAAGTACGACATGTAGCACGGAAGATCTACACTCGGTGCATAGGGCCACTAAAGGGGGAGTTCTCGAAAAGAGAGTTCCCTTTTTTTATTTCGGGATAACCGAAGCCCCCGGGTTGAGAATATTGCGGGGATCGAAGGCCTGTTTTATCTTCCACATAATTTCCAGCACCCCCTCGGAGTACATCATGGGCAATAGATCCAGACGAAGCCGGCCGATCCCGTGCTCCCCCGTCACAGTTCCGCCCATCTCGATCCCCAAGCGGTAGGCCTCCCTCTTTAAATCCTCGTAATACGGTGGAATTCCGCCGTTTTCCTTCATAATAAGCAGATGGAGATTCCCGTCGCCGGCGTGTGCGCTTACCGGGATAACCGTATTATACTTAGCCTCGAGCTTGTCTATGCCGTCTATAAAATCCGCGAGGCGGCCCCTCGGTACAGTGATGTCCGGGCTGTCGACAATCTCCTCCTGCACTGCGGGAAGGTAGTGGCTGCGAATCTCCAATATTTCCCGCTGCTCCGCCCCTGTCTGGGCGATAAGGATATCCGTGGCGTTGTGGGATGTACATACCTCGTCGATTACCTCTCCCGCCTGAAAAACCTCATCTTCGCTGTTTTCCGAGAGAATTATCATTAGATAGTACGAGCCGCCCTTTGCCGGCCACTCTTTTTTAAGGTCCTCCGCCGCTTTTACTATCTGTTCGCGTCCAAAAAACTCAACCGCCAGGGGGGTTACTCCCTTTTTTAGAAGTTCCGGCACGCTCTCCAGAGCGTCCCTCCGCTCTTCGTAAGAGACAATAAGGGTACCGCTCGCCGGTGGCTCGGGATAGAGGCGAAGCATCGCCTTTGTGACAATTCCCAGGGTTCCCTCGCTGCCTATCATAAGCTGCATAAGATCGTAACCGGCGTTGTTTTTTATAAGCTTTCCCTCGCTTCCTCCCATCATGACTATCTCTCCGGTGCTCAGTACCACTTCCAGGCCGCGAACCTGGTTTCGCATAACCCCGTGCCGTACCGCACGTACCCCTCCGGCGTTCATAACTACCATTCCGCCCACCTGAGCTCCCTCGTCTCCGGGATGAAGGGGAAAGTAGAGACTTCCCCTTCCCTGCAGATGCTCGAGCAGCTCACCGAGACTTACCCCGGCCTCGCAGGTGATAATCATATTCTCTTCGTCCACCTCCAGTATTTTGTTCATCCTCTCGAGGGAGAGAATTATCGAGGGTCTTGAGGGGATAGAGTTTGCCGAAAGAGCTGTTCCTGCACCGCGGGGTATGAGGGGAACTTGGGCATTGTATGCCGCACTCACAATACCGGAGACCTCCTGGGCAGAAGCGGGCTTTACTACCAGGCTTCCTTCTGCCGGTTGGGGAGAGACCATTTTATAGGAATCTCCGGTACTGTCTATACTGTAGGAGGCTGTCCTCTCTATATCCGTGTCGACCCAGTCGGGTCCTGTTATTTGTTTTATTGTATCGATCAACTCCTGATTCATGGGTACTCCTCTTATTATAGCTTTTTACACAACTCCGGGACCACTTCGTAGAGGTCTCCAAGGATGCCGTAGTCGGCAACCGCAAAGATGGGGGCGGAGGGGTCGTTGTTAATGGCAATTATGGTGCCGGACTCCTTCATCCCTGCCAAATGCTGGGGAGAGCCGGAGATCCCGCAGGCAATATAGACCTTCGGTTTTACTCTGTTTCCGCTGTAGCCCACCTGGTGCTCTTTGGAAATATATCCCTTGTCTACCACATCCCTGGAGGCGCCTACAACCCCGCCGAGACGGCGGGCAAGATCCTCGATCAGCCTAAAGTCGTCTCCATTTTTTAGACCGTTTCCACCGGAGACAACCACCTCCGCTTCCGCAATATCCACCTCTTGGGCAGACACCTTTTTGAGTACTTCTATAAAACCTGCCCGCGGTTGCACTCCGTTTTTGTCTTGGCCAGGGTTTTTCACCAGTGCACCCCTTACCTCCTCCCGGGCTTTGAGCGAAGTGTTGCGCGGAGCCTCGGCAAACTCCTTGTAACGGACGGTAGATATCTGGGGCAAGGTTTTTGTCTTAATGTGGGCAAGGATATTATCGCTGAAGGCCGGACGTATCTGAATAAGCGAACCGTCCTGGTCTATATCAAGGCCGGTACAGTCTGCGGTAAGCCCCGTTTTAAGGGCCGCCGAGACGCGGGGAGCCAGAGACCTGCCGAAGGGGGTAGCCCCTATAAGGACAATTTTCGGTTGTATCTCTCTTATAAGGGCTATCAGGTTTTCTTTATACACGTACTCGTTCGGTTCCGCAAAGGCTTGATCCTGCAGATAGTACACCTTATCCGCGCCCCTGTAGCCCAGTTCCCTGTGGTCTATTCCCTCCGGACCTAAAAGTGCCGCGTCTACCGGGTCTCCAAGCTTGTTAGACAGTTCTGCGGCTTTATTCAGAAGCTCATAGCTTACCCTGTGGATCCGACCCTCCTGCTGTTCCGCGTAGACCAGGATTCCTCGATACTCTTTTTTGTCCATCTTGTCCATCTCTACTGGTTCCCCAGAAGATGTTTTTCCCTGCACACCTCTCGTACCGTCTGCAGGGCTTCTTCCAGATTACCCCTGAAAATTTTTCCCTCCCTTTTTATCGCTGGAGGAATTTCAATCGAGCGCACCGTCGTGGGTGAGCCCTTTATACCCAACTTTTCAATGCCAATCCCCAAAGCCGAGAGCTCCTCCTCCAGTGCCTCTGCACCCCAGCGAGTTATCTCCGCCTTTCGCGCAGCAGCCTTGGCCTTGAAGGATGGAAGCCGTGGGGAGTTGATATCCTTGGTTACGGTAATAAGAGCGGGCAGGTACAACCGCTTAAGGTATCTGCCCCTCCACACATCGGCTAAAACCTCGATATAGTCGGGTTGTATTGCGCTTATACTCGACACATAGGCAATATGAGGCATCCCAAGAAACTCGGCCGTCTGCGGTCCTGCCTGTGCGGTATCTCCGTCTACCGTCATCTCCCCTGCAATTACAAGATCACAGTCCAACCGTGCCCCTATCTTTCCCACCGCCGCGGCAAGGGTGGAAGATGTGGCAAAAGTGTCGGAACCTCCGAATCGCCGGTCGGTAAGGAGTATCCCCCTGTCTGCTCCCCTGGCAACAGCCTCTCTTAGAACATCCTCCGCCCTCGGCGGTCCCATGCTCAAAGCGGTAACAGTCCCTCCCGCCTCTTCTTTTATTCTTACCGCCGCTTCGAGAGCATTAAGATCGAAGGGATTTATCTCTACCCCCGCAGATTGCCGGTCTATTACCCCTTTTTCGGTATCGAACCGCACCTTGTCCATCTCGGGGACCTGTTTTATAAGCACCACGATATGCACGGTATCTACCTCTTCCCCATCTCGATTCCCGGCACTCGCAGTCTTCGCTCCAAAAGTTTCTGAATCCAGCTTACAGCAGACACCAGCACCAGGTAAAACATGGCAACCACTACGAAGACATAGGTATAGTTAAAGTGACGGCCGGCAATAAGCTTACCCGCCCCCGTCAGTTCGATCACGGTAACCATAAAAGCGAGGGACGAGTATTTTACAAGATAGGTAATTTCGTTCGAAACTCCAGGCAAGGCGCGCCGCATAGCCTGGGGAAGTATCACAAAAATTATCGCCCTTGCCTTAGTCATTCCGAGGGAGAGAGCCGCTCTCATCTGCCCCATTTTAATGGACTGAATCGCCCCCCGGATGTATTCCGAGTGGTAGGCCCCTCCCGTGAGGGAGAAGCCCATAACCGCGGCGAGCATCGGCGGAAGATATAAACCCGCGGAAGGAAGCCCGTAGTAGAGGAGAAAGAGGAGTACCACCAGAGGTGTTCCCCGAAAAATTACCACATAGGCTAAAGAGACAGACGAGATTATTCTGTTTCCATAGACCCTTCCCACAGCCACGAGAACACCTATGAGCAGCTGTGGAATAACCGAGAGAAGAATAAGCTCCACGGTAACCAACGAGCCCCTTAGGAGACGCGGAAGTAGGGTTTCAATCAGGAAATCGAAACTGCCCATCAACTTTTTACCTCTTCCCCGTAGAGTTCGGATATCTTGTGCATAAACTTCTTGGTACGTTCCAGTTTTGAGTTGTAGAAGAGCTGATTAGGAGGGCCCTGCTCCAGTATCTTTCCATTTTCCATAAAAATTATTTCGTTGGCCACCGATCGTGCAAAACCCATCTCGTGGGTCACCACGACCATGGTCATCCCGCTTAAAGAAAGGTCCTTCATCACCTCGAGAACCTCCCCTATAAGTTCCGGGTCCAGGGCCGAGGTGGGCTCGTCAAAGAGGATGACCTTGGGGTTCATCGCCAGGGTTCTGGCTATTGAGACTCTCTGCTGCTGTCCCCCGGAGAGTTGGGCGGGATACAGGTCCGCTTTGTCCCTCAACCCCACCCTTTCGAGCTCGTAGAGGGCGAGTTCCCGCGCCTCCTGTTTCTTCATCCCCTTTACCCGTACCGGAGCGATCATCACATTACCCGCAGCGGTTAAATGATCAAAGAGATTAAAATCCTGGAACACAAAGCCTATCTCCATACGGAAACGGCTAATGTTCTTTTTTGAACCGTGCACTTCCTCGCCGCTTAAGTAGATGTGTCCGCTGTCCGGCATATCGAGATGATTTATACAGCGCAAAAGGGTGCTCTTTCCCGTACCGGAAGGGCCTATAATTACTTTTGTCTCCCCCCATTTTATATCGAAACTCACCCCATTGAGTACCTGGTTCTCTCCGTAGCTCTTCTTAATGTCCTGTACTTCCAGGACCGTCTCTTTTTCCGTTTCCATTAGAATCTTACCTCTTCTACTCTCTCGTCGTATCCGGGAATTCGTACTCTTTTTTCCAGTATATTAAGCAATGCTACCCCTCCGTAGGTGAGAATGATAAAAATAACAGCGGCAATAATATAAATGGGCAGAGGACGGTAAGAGGTGGTGGCAATAAAGTTTCCCCTGGTCATTATCTCCATTACTCCTATTGCGTAGGTAATTGCGGAGTCCTTGAGAAGTATGCAGTACTCGTTAGACCATCCGGGTATGGAGAGTCGCAGCGCCTGGGGAAGTATGACATACCATACGGCCTTTTTGTCGCTCATACCCAGGGACTGGGCCGCCATCATCTGCCCCCTCCCGAGGGACTGGATACTCCCCCTGAACACCTGGGACTGGTAGGCTCCGCTGCGGAGCCCCAGGACTACAATACCCGCTGCAAACGCGGGAAGATCGAGGCCGATGAGGTTAAACAGGCCGAAGTAAAAGAGAAACAGGAGTACCAAAACCGGCACTCCCCGAAAAAACCATACGTAGAGCCTAACCGCCCTGGCCAATATACGGTTGCCGTACACTTCTCCCAGGGCCAGCGGCACCCCCAGCAAAAAGCCGAAAAATAGCGAACCGCCAACCAAACCCAGAGTTGTGTAAGTTCCTTTGAGAAGAAAGGGGATTGCCCTCGCTATCAGTTCTACCATACCAAATGCACCACCGTCAAAAGTCCTTCAAAATTAATCACCCCTCTATTTTTACATAAAACCCGGCCTATGGGAAGCTTGAAGCACTAGTTAGATAGAGACATTTTTCCCTGGGGAATGGGGAAAATTAAAACTTGACGGCCGCGCTTCTACTTGTTATAACAAGTTAAGAGAGGTTATAATATGAAAATAGAAACATTCCTTAATTCAGGGGCGGCCGGAATAAAACCCTACACACCCGGCAAGAGAACGGAAGAGGTAATGGAGGAGCTCGGGCTCAAACGAATAATAAAGATGAGCTCTAACGAGAATGCCTACCACACTTCCCCATCGGCCAAGCAGGCAATTAAGAATATAAGCGAGAAAGTGTATACCTACCCCGATGCAACAAGCCGGGATCTATCCCGAAGACTCGCGGATATCCACGGTATATCCCCCGAAGAGATAACCGTGGGAAACGGAGCCGACGGTGTCCTCCTTAACCTGTGTATGACCGTCATCGACCAGGGAGACGAAATAATTATACCGGAAATAACCTTCCCCCTCTATAAAACGAATGCGGAAATTATGCGCGGTAGGGCGATTTTTACTCCCATGAAGGACCTGCGGATAGATACCGACGCCATTATCGACAGGGTAAACGAGCGCACAAAGGCGATCTTTTTCTGCAACCCCAACAATCCTACCGGCGACGCATGGAATATTGAAAGCGTTCGCGGTTTTCTCGAAAGAGTTCCCTCCCGGGTACTTGTGATAATGGACGAAGCATATATCGATTTTACCGACCCTGTTTACAACCCCGGTTCGCTTATCCTCTACAAGGGAGGAATGGAAAACCTTTTTATTGTAAGGTCCTTTTCCAAAACCTACGGCCTCGCGGGGGTAAGGCTCGGTTACGGGATAGGGCACAAAGAGCTCATCTCCTACATTAACAGAATAAAACCCCCCTTCGATGTCTCTCTTCCCGCGCAGAGCGCCGGCCTGGCAGCTCTGGAGGACGAAGATTTTTACCGGGAGGTTATTGAAAAAACCGCAGAGGAGCGGCGCTTTTTTGAGAATCGGCTCGATGCGCTCGGTCTCTCCTACATACCCTCCCACACCAATTTCTTGCTTATAGATACGGGTGTTGACTCGATAAAAGTCTTTGAGGAGCTCCAGAAAAAGGGAATAATAGTCCGGCCGGGGAAAAACTTCGGCCTCTCCACTCATATACGGGTAACCCTTACCGATCACGAGGATAACATTCGCTTTTTCGAGGCACTTGAGGAGGTTTTGCAAGAGGAGGTTCTGGAATGATTCTGGATGTAAGCGGCAATCAGGCCCTTGCCTACGGTGCGCTCAATGCGGGTGTGGATGTTGCCGCAGGCTATCCCGGTACTCCCTCCAGCGAAGCTCTTGGGGAGCTTATCTCCCTGTACGGGAACAGCGGGGAACGACGAGCTCCTTCCGAGACCGAAGAGCTCGGCGATGCAGAAAACTTCTCTCCCTCCCCCTATGTAGAGTGGAGCACCAACGAAAAAGTGGCCCTGGAGATCGCAGCCGGGGCGGCGTGGTCGGGAAAAAGGGCATTGGCCACCATGAAAATGTCCGGAGCCAATGTTGCCCTCGATTCCCTCATTTCCATAGCCTACTCGGGAACCCGCGGCGGCCTTGTAATATATATAGCAGACGATCCCGGGGCGGAGGCGGGTATGCCGGAGCAAGACACCAGGCTGCTCTCCCTCTTTACCAATCTGCCGGTACTGGAACCGGCCAATCCGAGGAGAGTGTACGAGTTAACCCCCTTTGCCTTCCGCCTCTCCGAGGAGACTGAACTTCCGGTCATTCTCCGTTCCGTTACCACGGTTGCTCACTCTCTAGAACGGTTCGAGATCGATCCGCGCTACCACTTTCTCGACAGGGAAGCCGATTTTCTAAGGGATATCCGACGCTTTACCAAAGCCGGTGCGCAGATATGCATGGAACAGCACAGGAGTCTTCTAGAGGCAAACCAAAAAGCTGTCGAACTGTTCAGGGAAGAGGGGCTAAACAGAGTGTTTTCCGGCCTCTCCGGGGATACGAACGAAAGGTATACAGACCGTATACCCCCTGCAGAGCCCGGGGGAAAGGGAATGTGTATAATTGGCGCGGGTGCGGTTATTCAATTGATAGAAGAGCAGCGGCGGGAATACGAAGACATACTTACCATCGAATTAGAGGCGGTAAATCCTCTCGACGAGTCTCTTGTCGCGGAGGCTCTTGAAAGAAGCGGCAGGGTAGTTGTCTTTGAGGAGCTCGAACCTGTTTTAGAACTTCAGATTCGCAGTATCGCCGAAAGAATACACTGGACAGGAAGAATTATCGGAAAACTCGACAGATGCCTGCCGAGAATCGGCAGGTACAGTGCAGAGACAATTAGAAGGGGTATGGGCGAGCTGACCCGAGAAGATGAGACGGCTTCTATAGCCGCCTCTGATGCGTTAAGCGGCCCCTGCTCAACCGAAGATGAACTGTCCAAGACGGAGGAAAACCTCCAGGGCGACATACCCGGGGTTAAGCACACCATCACCTTCTGCGAGGGCTGTCCCCATCGGGGTACATACCTCGCCCTCAACAGGGCCCTCAAAAAGACCAAGCTCGGACCCAGGAAGACGGTGGTTACGGGGGATATAGGCTGCACAATTTTGGGAATGAACCCACCCTTCGACTCCTGCTGGACAGAGGTGTCCATGGGATCGAGTATAGGTTTTGCCCAGGGGTTTGCCAGGGCAGGTATAAGAAAACCCCTTGTGGCAACTATTGGAGACTCTACCTTCTTTCATGCCGGTATTCCTCCGTTAATAAATGCGGTGCAACACGGTACAGACATGCTCCTTATAATTCTAGACAACGGCTGGACAAGTATGACGGGATTTCAGGTAAACCCCGGTACCGATTCGGATTTCCAGAAAAGGGGTGGTAAACGGGTAGATATTTCGGCCCTCGTTCGGTCTGTCGGCGTTGATATGTGCGCAAAGATAAAGCCCTTCGACCAAGAGGGGGCGATAGAGACACTGAGCGAAGCGCTTACCGCGGAGGGAGTACGGGTGGTAATAGCCGAAGAGGAGTGCGCCCTTACGCGGCTCAGACGGGAGACAGTAAAAACCGTATACTCGGTGGACCCGGAGGTGTGTACGTTCTGCAAAGTCTGCATACGGGAGACCGGCTGCCCCGCCCTCTACGTGGACAAGACCGGAGAAAAGCCTCATACAGCGATTAACCCCTACACGTGCACCGGATGTTCTCTCTGTTATTCCGCGTGTACCTTTGGTGCTATTTCGCCGAAGAGTGTCTCCGAAATTACCTCTTAAAGGAGCGGTAAAATGATTTTAAGTATTCATACAACAGGTCTGGGCGGCCAGGGGGTTCTTACTTTTTCAAAACTTATTGCCGATTATGCCCACACGCGCGGACTAAAGGTAACTTTGTTTCATGCAAAGGGGATGGCCCAGAGAGGCGGCCGGGTAACTTCGGACATACGTATTTCCACGGAGCAAGAAATTGAGTTTGACCCGCGAATATCCAAAGGCGGGGCGGATATCCTTGTGGGGCTGGAGATTGGGGAGGCATTAAACTCCCTGCCGTACATAAAAGAAGAGGGATTGGCTCTGCTTCACACCTACGCGGCGGTTCCTTCTTCCGTTTTGCTCGACAAGAAAAGCACATACCCCGAGGCGGGAGAAGTCTCCGATATCTACCGCAAGGTGGGAGCATCAGTCTACACGGTGGAAGAGATTCCGGAGGGAGCAAATATCTTTTTTCTTGGAGTTTTGACAGCAGTGAGCAACTCCAGGGAAGAGGTAATTACCTTCGATATGCCTGCGATGGAGGAGATAATCTCCCGGAAGCTTAAGTACAAGACCAAGGAGAATCTCAAAAACTATAAAAAAGGATACACCTATGGACGAGAGCTCCCTCAATAATCGCCGAAATCAACTGGACCACCTCTTCTATCCTCGGAGTATCGCGGTAGTAGGCTCTGTAAAGAGCGGCAGAATCGGGAAACAGATTATCACCCAGCTGAGGGAAGGCGGGTTTTCGGGCTCCCTCTGGGCGGTTAATCCCTCCGCCGAAGGCCCCGAGGGGTACGAGCATGTGCACACAGCCTCTTCCATAGAGGAGGTAGAAGAGAAAGTAGACTGCGCGGTTATCTGTGCTCCCGCTTCGCAAGTCCACAGTATTGTGGAGCAGTGCGGAACAAAGAAGGTGCCCGCCGCGGTAATTATTACCTCCGGTTTCTCGGAAGTAGGCAATACCGAGGAGGAGATTCGCCTTACCCGAACAGCAGAGAAGCACGGAACCGGGCTTATCGGTCCCAACTGCGCGGGAATCATGAATCCCCATAACGATTTGTTCGCCAGCATAGAGGTACGAGCGCTACCCGGGAGTGTTGCCTTTGTAAGCCAAAGCGGCGCTGTAGGAGGAGCCGTGCTTGCCATGGCCGAGACCAGGGGCATAGGCTTTTCCAAATTTATAAGCTACGGCAACTGTGCCGATATAGGCGAGATCCAGCTCCTCGAATATTTAGAGCAGGACAAAGAGACAACGGCAATTGCCCTCTATATTGAAAGCCTCCAGGAGGGCAGAGGCTTTATGGAAACGGCAAAGAGGATATGCCGGAAAAAACCGCTTATCCTTATAAAAGCCGGCCGCACCGGCTCGGGAGCGCGCGCGGCGGGTTCCCATACGGGCTCCTTTGCCGGCTCCGACGAGGTGTTTAACGCCATGGTCTCCCAGACGGGAGCCCTGCGGGTAGAGGGGATAGAGGAGATGCTCGACCTCGTCGAGGGGTTCTCGAAATTCCCTCCCTCGGCGGGAAGGCGTACGGCGATTGTGACCAACTCCGGCGGCCCGGGTATTCTTACCGCCGACAAAGCGGAGCAGCTTGGCCTGGATATAGCCGAACCGGAGGCCGGAACAAAGGATATACTCAGAGCCTTTCTCCCCTCCCACAGTTCGGTCTCCAACCCGATAGATCTTACCGTAGAGGGCAGCGACGAGGATTTTAGAATGACAATAGAGGCGGTCCTCGCCAAAGAGTACGACGCGGTTATAGCCATAAACGTGGCAACCCCCTTTCTCGACTCCTCCGGCCTTGCCGAAGGCATAGCAGAGGCGGCACACAAGTTCCGCACACCCGTTGCCGCGGTGTTTATGGCCGGCAGGATCGTCGAAAGCGGTCAAAAAGTGCTCGACCGGGAGAGAATTGCCTCTTTTCCCACGGGAGAGCGGGCCGCGCGGGTCCTCTCTTCCCTAACGGAGTACCACAGGAGTTTTAGGGTATCCTCTTCCGGAGCTTACTCGTACGAACCCTCTCAGGAGAAAACCGCAGATGAGCCGCCCCTCCGCTCACCGATCCTCCGCTCACCGGTCCTCCTCTCCGATGCGGCGGAGTTTCTGCAAAAACGAGGTTTTGTTCTCCCCGAGTTCCGCCGTGGCGCCTCCAAAGAGGAGGTTCGCCGGGCGGCACAAGAGCTCTCCTTTCCCCTGGTAATGAAGGTAATCTCCCCGGAAATTGCCCACAAAAGCGACGTCGGCGGGGTGGCCCTCGACCTCAACTCCGTGGAAGAGACTCTGCGGGCCTTCGACCGTATGCACAACACCCTTCAGAACCGCGGCTTCAGGGGTGTTTTTCTCCACGAACAGATTCCCCAGGGCCTCGAGATGATTCTCGGCATAAAGAGGGACCCCGTCTTCGGACCGGTTGTCGTCATTGGGGCGGGGGGGATATACACCGAACTAATGAGAGATGTGTCTCTAAGGATTGCTCCGATTACGAGGGAAGAGGCTCTCGCGATGGTCAAGGAACTTAAAGTGCACAGACTGCTTACCGGATTTAGAGGCAAGGATCCCCTCAGCATCGACTCTCTCCTCGACCACATCGAGCTTCTCTCCTCACTCGCAATGGAGCATCGGGAAATCTCGGAGCTCGACTTGAATCCCCTTTTTGTTCTGCCGGATAAGGCGGTGGTAGGCGATATCCACATAGTAGCGGATGCAGAGGCTTCGAATAAAAGCTATGAAGAGTGAAAAAAACGCCTACGAACGGGTTGCTTCCGTTCTGCGGGAACGGATTCTCAAAAAGGAGATCCTTCCCCGGCAGCAGCTGCCTACCGAACAGGATCTGGGAAGAGAGTTTAACGTCTCCAGAATCACCATCCGCAGAGCTCTGGATATACTCGAGGAGGAGCATCTTATCCACAAAAAACAGGGTAAGGGCTCCTTTGTAAGCCCCAATCCTATAAGAAGAATTCCCCTCCTTATAGACTACGCCCGAAGCGTACGGGTACACGCACCCAACCTCTACCGAAACCTCCGCCAATGGAAGTGGTCCCCCGCGCCGGAGTGGGCGGCACAAAAACTTCATATAAGAGCAGGAGAACTTATCCTCTACTGCGAGCGGGTGGATATCCTAAACGAAGAGGCGGTTGCCTACGACCGGGCGTACATTGTATCGGCCTTTGCAGATAAGCTTGGCGAAGAGGATCTTAAAAGGGTGGATTTTAACGAGGTGTGGCCCCAAAGGTGCGGTTTTGTTATTACCTCATGCACGCAGACGGTGGACGCGGTAGAGGCGGACGAGGCTGCATCCGGGATACTGAGCCTGCCTCCGGGCTCTCCGGTATTAAAGGGGATGGAAGTGTATAAAACTCACTACAACCGTCCCACCGGCCTTTTCGATAATTTTTACCATCCCGCCCATATAAGTCTTGTCTCCAATTTTAATTGGGCTTGAACCTTTTGTGCCGCCGCTATACTATTTGCCAATGATACGAACAATCCTCGTCTTTACAGTGTTTTGGCTCTTTATGGTTTTCTCTCTCCTCTTCTTTATCCCCTACATACCCCTCTCTCTTCCGGGGCTTGGGAAAGCACAGGAGAGATACGTCCTTGGAATTACCAGATTCTGGGCAAAGTTTGTAATATTTATTACCGGATCGAAGGTGGAGGTAAAAGGCTTGGAAAACCTGCCGGAAGATCGACACATCTGCTTTGTGGCAAACCACCAGAGCTACTTCGATATTCCCGTTGTTATGGCATCGATTCCAAGAATAGTGGGTTTTATGGCAAAGAAAGAGCTCAAAAGCGTTCCTCTCCTCAGCAACTGGATGAAGACGATAGGCTGCATTTTTATGGACAGAAAAAACCCGAGAGAGGCCATAAAAAAGTTCGAAGAGGGGGCCGAGGAGATCAGACAGGGAAAGGCCAAGCTCATTTTCCCCGAGGGGACCCGCAGCAGGGGAGGAGAGATGGGGCCTATCCGCGCCGGAGCACTCAAACTCGCGTTTCGAGCCGACGCGGTAATAGTTCCCATGACAATAGACGGGAGCTATCGGATTTTTGAGGAGCACCACAGGGTCGCCTCAGGAAGGGTTGTCCTTACCATTCATCCGCCTATATCTGCAGGCGGACTCTCCAGGGAACAGCAGAAAGAGACGGCCGAGACGGTGGAAAAAAGAATCGCCTCCCCCCTCAACGGGGAATCCGCCCCCCTTAACGGGGAATAGAGTCGAGAAACTCCCATCTTTCGTATGCCTGCTCAAGCTCCTTTTCGACTTCTTCCAGCCGTACCACCGCTTGAGAGGGCTCCAGTTCCGAAGTTCCGGATCGATACAACTCCGGATCCGCCAGGAGGGAGTGGAGCCGGTCTCTCTCCTCTTCGAGCTCTTCGATTTTTTGGGGAAGTGTATCCAGCTCCTGTTTTTCTCTGTAGGAGAGCTTCCGGGGCCTGGCGTTTCTCCCGGCACTTACCTCTTTATCTCTGCCGGCCGCCGCGCGTGGCCCCTTGCCTGCCGAGGTGGAACCTCCGGAAGGTGTGCCGGCTGGGGCCTTCTCCTCTTTTCTCCTGCGCTCCTCCTGCTCACGCCAGTCTCCATAGCCTCCGGCGTATTCAATTACTTTTCCCGTACCGTCGAGTACAAAAGTCTCGGTTACCACGTTGTCGAGAAATTCTCTATCGTGGCTCACCAGCAGCAGAGTCCCCGTGTATTCTAAAAGAATATCTTCGAGGAGCTCGAGGGTCTCTATATCGAGGTCGTTGGTCGGCTCATCGAGAACGATTAAATTGGCAGGCCGTGCAAAGAGTTTTGCAAGGAGCAGCCGGTTGTGTTCTCCTCCGCTCAGGTGAGATACGGGGCTCTTTGCCCGTTCGGGGGAGAAGAGGAAATCCTGGAGATACCCCAGGATATGCTTTTTTCTCCCGTTAAGCTCTATAGTTTGTGCGCCCCCGCCAAGGTTTTCCAGTACCGTTTTATCGGGGTCGAGCTCCCTCCTCAACTGGTCGAAGTAGATGGGTCGTACGTTAGTCCCGATACGCAGGGTGCCCTCCTCGGGGCTCAACTCTCCCAAGAGAAGCTTAATAAGGGTGGTTTTGCCCGACCCGTTAGGCCCCACAATACCCACCCTGTCTCCTCTGAGGACGGTGGTGGAGAAATCCTTTACTAAAGGAGTCTCTCCGTACCCAAAGGTAATGTGCTTTGCCTCGAGCACCTTTTTGCCCGAACGGCCGCCGTCGTGTATCTCCATATCCGCCGGACCGCCCTTTTCCCTGCGCCGGCGGTACTGCTCCCTCATCTCCATAAGGTCGCGCACTCTGCCCTCGTTCCTTGTGCGCCTGGCTTTGACCCCGCGCCGCAGCCAGGCCTCTTCCTGGGCAAGCTTCTTATCAAACTCCGCCCTCGCCTTCTCCTCCGCCTCGAGCAGTTCCTCCCTGCGCCGGATAAACTCGTCGTAACCCGTGGAAAACGCGTAGAGACTCCCCCGGTCTATCTCCCCTACCCGGTTTGCAAGATCCCGGGCAAAACTCCTGTCGTGGGTAACAAAAAGAAAGGTCTTTACCCTGCGGCGCAGATACTCTTCGAGCCACAGAATAGTGTCTATATCCAGATGGTTGGTAGGTTCGTCCAGGAGAAGAAGATCGGGATCTGCGGAGAGTGCCCGGGAGAGCATAACTCTCCTCATCTCTCCCCCCGAAAGCGAGGCTCCTTCGCGCTCCGGATCTATGCCGAACAGTGTCAGCTGCCGCTCCGCCTCCAGGATTCGACCGTTGTCGCCCTCCGAAGCAATATCGAGGGCCCTGCCGGTAACGTCTTGAGGGAGTACCTGACCCAAATAGGAGGTTCGTATTCCCTTCTGTCTGGTTACAGTACCCCCGTCTGGTTCCAGGATCCCGGCCATTACCTTAAGAAGGCTCGATTTGCCGCAGCCGTTTCTCCCCAAAAGACAGAGGCGGTCCCCCTCCTCTATATGAAGGTCCACCCCGTCGAGAAGGGGGGGACCGCCGAAACCCAGTGTAAGCGATTGTATTCCTAAAAGCGCCACGTTTATCCGCTGTACCCTAGTTCATACCGAAGGTGAGCCCTGCCCATATATGGAGGTTATCCGGGTCGAACTCCGGCCGCGGATTCAACTTTACCCCCGGGGCAAACTCCACAAACAGTTCCAGCACATCATCCAAAAAAAGAAGGCTTAGGCCTGCCGGAAGCTGGACACCTCCAATTAGATCCATATTCTCAACATTGTCGTTGTTCAAATAGAGCTTCCCAAAGCCGCCGGCACCTATGGAAAAGTGGAGAGGGCCGTCTATATTGTGCAGATTTACAAAACGGTAGGCCGCGGCGGCGTATATATACTCGTTTCCCTCGGTTAAATCGTAACTCCCCTTAAAATCGAATTTGCCGGGCCGAAATATAAGCACATATTTGGGTATTATCCCGACTCCCGCCCCCACCCTCGTGCCGTGGGAAGATTCCGCCGGCACCGCAGAGATAACAACCGCCGAAAAAAGCACTATACACACCATTCGCCTTAGTTTCATAACAACCTCCATCTACAGTATTGTATCACGGGTAAACCTCACAACCTTTGAATAGTATAAAGGAAAACAGGCACTCTGCTAAGACGCTTAAGTTGATTAAACTCAAAAAGGCTCCGCCTTGAAAAGGTGCCCCCCATGAGCGGAGAGAGGTACACAGTACCCTTACCTCTCGGATGATCAAGCCGCTCCCGCGCCAGTTCAAGAAAAGAGGGGTAGTGTCCCTCGGGCAAATTGTCTCCCATTAAAAAATTGGCGGTTATCTCTATATTCCCGTAGTTGTCGTTTACCTCAGTCATCTTGGCAAAGCTCTTTGCCACCTTCTCGGCGGTAATAGGCTTGCCTATGTAATCCAGAGTCTCCTGGTCGGCAGATTCAAAACCGAGGTTAATGTAGCTTGTATATCCCGCGGCGTTGAGTCTATCAAAGAAGGAGTAGTCCGCGGAGAGGAACGAATCGACACTGCCGAACATAAAGAGACTGCACCCCCTCATATAGGAGTCTTTGAGCTGCAGTTTCGACTGCGATCGATCTGCAGCCCACAACAAAGTCTCTTTATCCGCATTGAGCGCATCCTGGTCACCCAAAAACAGGGCGTTGTAATTTACAAGATCTCTCCCGTAATATGCTCTCAGAGAATCGATGCTCCTGTCTATCTCTTCTCCGGTTTTCGTAGAAAAGGTACGGTCCGTCTTTACCCGGCAAAAGGGACATTTGTAGAGACATCCCTCCGAGATGGAGAGGGGAATAATATTGTAATCCACATGTCTTGCCCCTGGAGGCAGAACACTCACCCTCCCTCCGTTTATTTCAAAAAGCTCCTCCGCCCTCTTTTGCAGGGTGGCCGGTGTGTTCGAGAGAACCTGCTCCGCAAAACGCTCAAAGGGTACGGGAAGGTTTTCCAAAGAACCGAGAGCCTCCCGCAGAACATCGTACCAGGAAGAGACCATACTCTGTACCGCGGTCTCGCTAAAGGGATTTATCCCAAGAATAGAGTTGGTCTCGTAGGGCACGTTGGGAAGGTAGTACTCCCCCGTAGCCTTGTAAATTTCATTATAGGGGCTCGGAATTTTAAAACTGACAGGTTCAGAGAGCTCCCCCTCCCCAAAGTTCTCATAGCTTCCCGAATAGCCCCCCGTGGAGTAGTATACCCAGTCGTTACCCGCAGTTCTCTTGAGCTGCTCCGATGAGCTGGGCCACGAATCTCCCGTTCCCTTTGCCCCGGTTATTTCTCCGTTTAGGTTGAACTTAAACACCGCCCCGGGAATTTCCACCTTTGAATAGATACCGTAGATAACGGGGTGCCGGCTTTTTACATACGTCTCCTCGCCCCTCTTATTGAGGGTGATTTTTACATCTCCCCTTTGTACGGATTTTTCCTCCAGTGTTTTTTCGAGAATAACCGTACTTTGACTCTTCTCCGTGCTCATCTTCTCTACTCCTCGCCTGTACCTGTCGTCGAACTACCCAAGCAAATCCTCTTCGAAGGGATAATCGGAAAGCAGTTCGCTGCCGGTTTTCGTAATAAGCAGCTGCTCTTCGAGCTTTACTCCCTCTTTGCCCCCCTCTTCCCCAATATAGGACTCAACGCAGATAGTCATATTGGGAAGAAGTACCCCGTCGTAGCCTGCATCGGGAAAGTCCGCGTGGTGGTAGAGATAGGGGTACTCACCGGTCATCCCCACGCCGTGGGCAGAGAGGTAGTAGCGATTGGCGAAGTACTTATCCGGTATGTTCCAGGCCTTGTCGGCGTACTCCCTAAAAGTCATACCCGGCTTCAGAATATCGCTGTTGTGCTGAATTTGCTCGTAGGCGAGCTTGTATACTTCCTTCTGCTTCTCATTCGGTGCATCCGGTCCGGAATGGAAAGTTCTGGAAAAATCGGTATAGTACCCATGACAGCCCACTACATCGGTGTCGAACCCGATAAGCTCATTCTTGCCTATTACCTTGTTGGAGGACTCCTGGAACCACGGGTTGGTTCGCTCTCCGGAGTTGAGCAGCCTCGTCTCAATGTAGTCTCCGTTTGATGCAATTATCTCTTTATGCAGGACCGACCAGAGTTCGTTCTCCGTAATACCGGGCCTGATGTTCTCCCGGAGTATTCCCACGGCCCTCTCGGTAGCTTGCAGGGAGGCCATAATACACTTCAACTCCTCATCGGACTTGATGCTTCGGGCCATCTCCACGGGCTCCTGGGCATCTACAATTCGCACCCCTTCTCTCGCCATCTCCAGGGCCACCCCGGCGTTCATCCGTTCCAGTCCCACGGTCGGCACCCCTCCGGTTACTTCTTTAAGCACAGCTATTATATTTCGGGCCCACTCTTTTTCCCGTTCTTCAATATTGGGTCCGGCGGCTACAAAACTCGCCGTTTCGGAGGGCCTTACTTCGTCCACCGTCTCAAAGCCCTCCGCCAAATGGAGGCAGCCGGTAAACTCGTACAGAATAGTCTTATGTAATGTTACAAGAAGATACCGTGAAGGGGCGTTGCGGGCGGTAAACACCTGCATATTTCTTGTACCTGTGGTATAGCGAATATTAACCGGGTCGGACAGAATAAGGGCGCCTATCTCCCGCCTCTCCATCTCCCGCCTCACCCTGTCGAGCCGGTACAGCCTTACCTCTTTAAGATCTATTCCTGTGCTTTCCGGGGCCGCCTCGTGTATTTTTATTCCGGAAAGATCTGTGTCCTCGGAATGCCATTCAAAAACAGCCATTTTTCTCCTGCCTTAGTCTATTGTTTTGTCTATTACTATCATTAAAAAACGGCGTTGGGGGGCACCCCCCGCAGCCGTATCTTTACTCCAATTCTCTTTGCTGAACCTATTCGAACCAGGAATCGACCAGATCGCTGTTGGCCTCGATCCACTCCTGTGCGCCCTCTTCGGGGCTGTCCGACTCGTTTATTGCGCCCATGAGACTTCCCAAACTCTGGTCGTCCATCTTCCAGTTCTGCATCCATTCAACCACCTCGGGGTGCCTCTCTTCGAAGGATTCATGGGTTACAAAATAGATGCTCTCGTCCTGACCGTAGATGTTTTTCGGATCTTCCAGGAACTTGAGATCCACCTCTGCAAAGATCCAGTGGGGTTTCCAGAGTGTGGCTACAATCGGCTCCTCGTTCTCTACGGCTTTAATAACCGAAGCGGTCATTACCGGTCCGGAGCTGCTTATAAGGTTCAGGTCGAGGTCGTACTCTTCCAGCGCCTCGTCCGTCAGCTTCATCAGAGAAGAGCCGGAATCTATACCGACTATAGAGGGTCTGTTGTTTTCGATAAATTTGTCACGGTTATCGTTGAGCTCCTCTATACTGTCCACATCTACATACTCGGGTACGGTGAGCCCGAGTTGTGTTCCCTCGTACCAGGGACCGTACTCATCGAGAGTGTCGGAATACTCCTCCCACAGAGGCTTGTCGGTCGACGGCATCCAGGATTCAAAATGAATATCCAGGTCCCCCTCGGCGACTCCGGTCCACACCGGAGATTTATCCCCTGTTACAATCTCTACCGTGTAACCGCGTTCTTCCAACAGGAGAGCCCACATGTTCGTCACTGCTATATTTTCCGCCCAGTTAAACAGACCGAAACGCAGTTCCTTATCCCCTTCCTCCGCTTTTTCGTCGGATCGGGACTGCTCCTCGGATCCGGACTCTTGCCCAGTTTCCCCTCCGCCGCCTCCGCACGCGGCGAACACCAGCGACAGCGCGAGTGCCGCGGCAACTCCCAAAATCATCATTTTTTGTATCTCTTTCATACTTACCTCCACAGGTATGTAATAAGGCCTTCCCATAAACGGAAAATCAGGATACACCTGCCTCCGAAACGGGGGGTATCCGCAGCTTTGAATAGTGTGATCCCGACACTCATTACACGCCGTTGGAGCTTACTACTCCGCCCTGGTTACCGTTCTACCGCTGGAAAGCCTTTAGTCGGTTTTTATCGGCAGTATTGTATATAGTAATTAATTACAATACTAAAGACCTGTACTACAGGATTTAAGGTGAGAAGCTACTTCAAGTAATGTTTTATTTTGAAAAATAGTTGTGGGAAAAACAAATATATGGTCAAACTGTTGTAAGGACTCATTCAGACAGTATAATACTTCTTTAAAAAAGTTTCAAGTCTAATTACTAAGCAATTCCTCGATTGCTCTACTCCTGCTCCTCCGCCCCGTATCTCTTGCCTATTTTGAGGCCTCCGGTCTCTATTGTATATTTGAATATATCCTTACTGTGGTTGCATCCCCTCATTTTAAGTACGTTCAACAGCTTCTCTACTCTCTGGTTCCTCTCTACATACTGGAGCAATATAACACCGTCTACCACCGAGCTGAGCCTCATGGCGTTTGTCTCTAGAGAGCTTAATAACTGCTCCTTCTCCGCGCCAAAGTTGGAAGACATTAGATATGAGAGAATCCCGGTTATTCCTTTCGATTTCAAATAGTTGGATAGCTGAAGCAGAAACTGCCTTACGTTCTCCTGTTCCATGGTCGCGGACATTATGCTGGAAATGGAATCGACCACTATCCTCTGTGCATCGGTTTTTTCCACCGCGTATACTATGTCGCTTAACAGCTTGTCCGGAATCGGGTCTATTAAATCTCCGCTTACGAAAACAAGATCCCCCTCTCTCTCGTGTCTGGACAACTCCCAGCCATGTATATCCGCAGTTTTCCTTAACTGCTCGATCGGCTCTTCCAGGGCTACATAGATCCCCTTTTCTCCTCTGCGGATACCTTCCATTAAAAACTGCAGCGACGAGAGTGTCTTTCCGCTCCCCGTAGTACCGGAGACAAGAACAATGTGGCCCTTGGGGATGCCTCCGTCCAATGCGGAGTCCAAACCGGGAATCCCGAGCATCTTTCGATCTTCAAAATTTGTCTCGGCTATTCCCTTGCGAACGGCAATTTTGGGATACACCTCCAGCCCCTCGGCGGTAATGGCAAACTGGACAAAACCGCTCCTGTATCCCACTCCCCTCAATTTTGTCACCAGCAGTTTTCTTAGAAGCTCCTGCTCTCCGGGGACTATATGAAGCTGTATAACACCGTCGGTAACATACTCCTCTACACTGTTTCCACCAAGCTCCCTCCTGTACTCCTGCCGCTCCGAGGAGATTATTCCCGTAAGGCCCATTTTCTTGAGCTCCGTGGTTAATTGATATATCAGTTTACGCACCTTACCCTTGTTGCTTAGTTGATCAAAAAGGGAGGCGATGCTGTCTATTACTATACGTTGCGCATTATTCTTTTGCACCGCCTGGGTAATTCTTAGAATTATCGGGCTCAGTTCATAGTCTTCGGAAATCTCTTCCAAACTTTCCAGGGAGGGGCTCAGGTCCACAAAGAGAAGTTTCCCCTCTTTAAGAAGCGTACCGTAGTCCCATCCAAAATTCCCCACATTCTTTATGATGTCGGTGGGAATCTCTTCAAAGGTAACAAAGACCCCGTTCTCCCCATAGCAGGTAATTCCCCTATAGAGAAATTCGTTGAGCAGGACAGTCTTCCCCGACCCCGCGGTACCTGTTACGGTAAGCACCCTTCCCTTGGGTATACCCCCCTCAAGAACCGTATCCAAGCCTTCGATACCCGTAGGCAATTTAGTTACTATAGAGTCTTTTGTGTGCATTCTTATACCTTTTAGAAACTCTCAGGCGTTAAATCGAGTCCCTCAAGGACCCTTTCCTCGTCGGCCAAGCTTCCGATAATTTTCTGCGTAGGCAGGGGTACTTTTTTAACAACCGTTGGTGCTGCCAGAATCCTGTCTTCCTCTCCTTTCTCGGGGTCGAGGAGAAGATCGACTACCACTATCTCATAGTTGCCCTTAAAGTTGTTCTCCATAATTTCTTTCAAACGGAGAATATTCCGTTTTGAACGGATATTCTCTCCGCCTGTGACATATATTTTTAGAAAGATTTTTCCCTGCATCGGGGTGGGTACTCCTTTTTTCTTACTTTTAATCTAATAGAAATTATGGCTGAATACAATAGCAACACACGAATATGGGCAGGTTTACCCATATTTCTTTTTCCGCTATAGATTGATAATTAAATCGAGCCGGTAAAAAGGACAAGTTATGAGACCAGCCTTTCAAAACCGCTCCAGCTGAAGTAGAGGGCAAAGCCTATTAATACGAGAGCCGATACAGCGATAACTCCCCGGTAGATACGGTCGCTGAAGAAACGCCTCCCCTTTCCCACGGCAGTGGAGACCAGGGAGTACCACGCAAAGTCGGCGGCTTGGTGGCCGAGGAAAAAGAAGAGTATCCCCAAAAACCCGACCTCCTGAGAACGGGAGAGAAAAGTCAAACCTATGGTGGCCCACCACACGACCCAATAGGGGTTTGCAATACTGAGCAATGCCCCCGCGGCGATAATACTGCCCCCTCCCCCCTCACCGGCGTCCGCGTCCCAATCAATCTTGAGGGAAGGCACGCTACGCAACATTCCTGCCGACATCCACGCCAGAATCGCAGCACCGGCAAAGGAAACACCTATAAAAAAGGGGTCCTTCTTAAGCAGGGGGGCCAGTCCGAACATAAGCGCTATTACCAGAGCCCCTTCCAAAAGCGCGTGACCGGACATAATGAGCGGCCCCGCTTTTGCACCTCTTTTTACACTCTCTCCTATTGTCGCGGTAAGAAGAGGCCCGGGCATCATAGCCCCGGAGAGAGCGACAAGAAAAGATGAGAAAAAGAGAGCCGGTAGTTGAAGCATATATAAATCCTCTCTTTAGCGCATATTCATCCCGCCGTTTATATCTATCGATTCACCTGTAAGAAAGGGAGTCTCTATAATATATCGTACTGTCCTTGCAATATCCTCAGCGGAGCCGGGATGACCAACCGGAGTGGCCTGCATAAACTTCTCAAACTGCTCCTTCGGTGTAGATTTATCGTGGAACGGGGTGTCGATAATCCCTGGAGCTATGGAGTTTGCTCTTATATGTGGAGCGAGCCCCTTTGCAAGCCCCCGTGTATAGGTGTCTACGGCACCCTTTGCGGAGGCGTAGGTAACAGCTGTAGGGGAGCCGTTTCGTGCGGCAATTGAGGTTATATTTATAATGTGTGCCTTGTCGGGGTTCTTGAGAAGGGGAAGAAGGAGTGTTGTAACCCGCATAACCGAGAACACGTTAAGATGAAAGGTATCGGCTATTATTTCCAGCTCGTCTCTTCCAGAGAGTGCCTGTAGAGCAAGCCTCCGGCGTTGTTTACGAGCACATCCAATGAATCGGTTCGGCTCTTTACTGCCTCCGCAAGGGCAACGCACCCCTCCTCTGTAGAGAGATCGGCCTGTATAAGAACCGCTTCCCCCCCATGGGCCGAAACATCGGAAGCGACTTTTTCCGCTTCCCCCTTACTGCTGTTGTAATGGACATATACTCTGTTTTTATCGGCCAACTCGACGGCGGTTGCCGCCCCTATTCCCGTACTTGCTCCCGTTATCAAAATGTGCTGCATGTATGTACCCTCCACTTTATTGTGTAGTCTGTGTTTTCTTAAAGCCTCATCAATTGTATCTGAAAAGAAAAGAAAGGTAAAGATTTTAGATATTGGATATATTCCGTATAGACAATTCCGGAAAATCCGTTTACCTTTAAATAACGCATTTTTAATACTTAATTAGTAATATATAGAGTTTTTATATTGGGAGACAAGATATGAAATTAAAGCTTAGGGGAAAGGTTCTGCTGCCTACGCTGGGGATAATGATCTTTGGGCTGGCGCTTTTGTCTGTTGTGTCATACATCCTGTTTACAAGAACGCTGCACGAGACTCACCGGAAGGAGGCTCGACAGCTTACGGAGCTAATGGCAATTCAAACCGACACATGGGTAAAAGAGCGCGCGCGAAACGCCGCCGCCGCCGCTGCAGACCCAATAGTGGCCAAGGTTCTGCGTCCGGAATCGGGAGAAGCGGAAGTGGAAGAGGCAAACTCCTACCTGCAAAAAATTCTTGAGACCTACGATATGTTTGCAACCATTGGGGTTCTGGACAGCAACGGAATTTCCAGGGCAAATACCAAACCCGACTTGGTAGGAGAGCTGGACCTGAGCAGCAGGGGACACTTCAAACAGGCAATTCAGGGAGAACCCGCTATATCGGGAGTGCTCATAAGCGCTGTAAACGATAAGCCCATCTTTGTAGTATCCACCCCCATTTTTGTCGACGGCGAGCCGGAGGGAGTCCTCCATGCCTCGGTTGAATTAAGCGATTTTACCGAATACTTTGTGGATCGCGTAAAACTCGGGGAGAGCGGTTACGGATACATGGTCGACGAAAACGGGATGGTAATTGCCCATCCGAACAAAGAGCACATTATGGAGATGGATATCTCCGAGGAAGATTTCGGGCAGACCCTTATCACCGAGAAATCCGGAATAGTAGAATATCCCTGGGAGGGTGAACATATAATAGCCGCCTTTACGGAAGTACCCACCACCGGCTGGATATTTGCCACCAGAGCCGAATACGATGAACTCTTCCAGAACGTATACTACCTGCGTGCAGCGAACATAATAACGGCGGTAATAGCCCTCATAGTAATGACCGGTTTGCTGCTCTTTATTGTCCGTTCCATTACCAGAAGAATTGGCGCTACAGTGGAGAACCTGAGGGATATCTCCGAAGGGGAAGGAGATCTTACCCTGCGCCTGGAGGAAAAGGGCAGCGACGAGATAGACTGGCTCGCTCACTATGTAAACATAACCTTTGAAAAACTCAGTACCATGATCAGGTCTGTGAAACAGGTTACCGATTCTCTTAACAACGCCGGCAATGAACTCTCCGCCAATATGACGGAGACAGCCTCGGCGGTAAACGAGATTACCGCCAACATCGACAGTATTAAAGAGCGCATCATAAATCAGTCTTCCGGAGTGGACCAGGCGCAGGCAACTGTAGGAACCATTGCCAAAAACATAAAATCTCTCGACGAGAGTATCGAAGAGCAGTCATCGGGAGTAAGCGAATCCTCCGCCTCTATAGAGCAAATGGTGGCTAACATACAGTCGGTAACCGAGAGCCTCGAGCGCAACGACGCTTCCATGAAGGAGCTGCAGGAGGCCTCGGAAACGGGAAGACGAGGACTGGATGATGTACTCCAGATGTCCAAAAAAATCACTGCCGACTCGGAAGGTCTGGAAGAGGCGGGCGATATGATTCAAAAAATTGCCTCCCAGACAAACTTGCTGGCGATGAACGCGGCCATTGAGGCCGCCCACGCGGGCGAATCGGGAAAGGGCTTTGCGGTAGTGGCCGATGAGATACGCAAGCTCGCCGAGGACGCGGGCACCCAGGGGAGCACCATAACGGAGGCTTTGAAAGAGCTGAAAGAGTCCATTGACAATATTGGAAAGTCTCTTGGGGGCACAAAGGATCGCTTCGACCGTCTCTACAACCTCAGCCAAACGGTGGCCGAGCAGGAGGGCATTATAAAAAATGCCATGGACGAACAGGTTGAGGGGAGCACACAGGTCCTGGAGGCTCTCTCGGAGATCAAGGAGATATCAAGACGGGTAAGCGAATCTTCCCAGGAGATGACCTCCGGAAGCAGCGAAGTAATCGAAGAGATGCAGAGACTGGCGCAGATAAGCTCCGAAATAAGCAGCAATATTAACGAGATGGCCTCAGGTGCTGTACAGATAAACCAGGCGGTGAACCAGGTAGCAGAGATGACCCAGGAGAACAACAGAAGCATCGAGGAGCTTGCCGATGAGGTAAAGAGGTTCAAGACGGAATAAAAAATCAGCGCGCTTCTTCGGCTATCTCTACAACCCCTTCCCACGTGTTCCCATGACGGGAGAGGGATTTTACCCTCATCAGGACACTGCCCTTCTCTTCGATGGAGCCTGCGGCCTTGAGCACCGCCTGCTGCTGAGGCTGCAGAGTTACCCGGCTGCCGTTTATCATATCTTCCGTATGAAAACTTACCGTAACCTCCCGGGGGGCGCGGTAGGAGAGTCTGTTTTTCGCTTCCAGGGTCATATTGTAACGGGTATACATAAACTCATCGTTAAGACGGTTCATATCTCTCGAGTCTATCGGTCCGGCAAATTCCCTGCTGCCCGAGGTTCTCACTCTTCCCCCGGAGGTCTCCACTTTCTGAAAGAGGTACCATACAGCCTGGCTCGACGGCTGAGGCACTCCTGCAGAGCCGGAGGAACCGGGCTCTCGGTGAATCACATACACTTCCACAGCCACGGATTCGCTCTCTGTAAGAGCCTCCCCCTCCTCCGCTTTTTCTCTGCCGCCTAGAGCGGTTACCGACTGAGCCGTCAGGAGAAAAAACAGGGTCCACACCAGCACCCCTGCACACAGTCTGGAAAACGTTACTACAGAGCTGTATTCAGGGGCTCGGCTATATGCATTATACCTGTCATTCATGGTATTATTCTCCCTCAAAAAAGAATATAACCCTCCAGGCCGCAACTATCCACAACTACTCAGTTTTATTTTATTTTCGCATATCCCTTTGCAGCTACCGGTTCCACGAATATACTATGAGACCACCCCCTCAGACTATCTCTATGGTAATATGGTCGAGGCCCACTGAGGAGCAAAGCTCATCCTTAAGGCTGTCCCTTAGGGAAGTCTCCAAATTCCTTACCGCGATAAGGGCAGCTTTGCTAGATTCGGAGGTGCGCCAGAGGTGGAGATCGACTATCTCCGCCCCGTACTTGTCTGCGAAAGACTGAATCTGCTTGGCATCTTCCTCGGGAGGATAATAGTCGACCAGGATTTTTCCGGTACTCTTGAGAAGGGTATAGGCCCACCTAAGTATTACACCCGCTCCGATTATCGCAACCACCGCATCGGGCCACGTAAGACCGAAAAACTTCCCCACGGTCAACGCAACTATTGCAAGAATCGATGTTAGTGCATCGGTAAGCACGTGCACATAAGCAGCCTTCATATTGTAATCGCTGTGCTCATGCTCGTGGTCATGCTCATGGTTATGCCCGTGGTCATGACCGTGGGAGCCTGCAAGGATGTAGGCGCTTACAAGATTTATAATCAGACCGAATACCGCCACTGCTATCGCTTCGCTAAAAAGAATATCCCTTGGGCTGATGAGCCGCTCTATCGCCTCTTTGAGCATGAGTACTGCGGTAAATCCGAGGAGGATTGCGTTTGTATACCCCCCAAGAACGGATATTTTTCCAGAGGAAAAAGCAAATTTCGGATTCTTCTCGTTTTTCTCGGCAGCAATATAGGCTATTAAGGTTACTAGAAGTGCAAAGGTGTGGGTCCCCATGTGAACCCCGTCGGCAAGCAGCGCGAGGGAGCCGCTGAGAAAGCCGAAGACTATTTCCAGAACCATTGTAAGAGCGGTAATTACTACCACTATAAGTGTTCTCCTCTTGCCGGAGGTATAACTTCTCCCTGTCGATATATTCTGGTTGCAGATCCGTTTTGTCATGCAGTTTCTCCTCTGGTTGCTTAGTTGCTCTCTATACTGAGCCGGACTTACAGCAGCCGGTACACCTCTTTTATCTTCGTAAAAAAATCCTCCGCCCCTTTATCCCCCAGCAGTTCGACAATCTCCTCTATTAGATGATGATGCATTTTGTGGTGCTTCACGTATTCCCCGGAACCCTTGTCGGTAAGAGTAACAAAAAAGGATCTTCTGTCCCCCGCGTCCCTCTCCCGGGCTACATAGCCCTTCTCCTCCAGGCGATACACCATAACGGTAACGGTCCCCGTAGTTACACCGAGAATTTCGGAGAGCTCCTTCATCCTCAGTTTGCCCCGGTTGCCCACTACCTCTAGAAGATGCATCTGGGGCAGGGAGACTTCCGAGTGCTGTACCACACTGTGCTCCCACGAGGACATGCGTTCAAAAAATTCGGTAAGTATCTTAGAGTACTGTTCGAGCATTTGCCCCCTGCTTTGGCCCTGACTTTGCCCTTTGCTTTGGCGGTCGTAATCCCCTGGTCTATCGTCTTTACTCTCTTCCATCTCTATTTACCTTGACTCTCAAGATAAATACAAAATAGAGGTTTTTAGTTTGATTGTCAAGATAAAAAAGTCTTTTTATTTTTCCGGAGCATGGTTGACGATGAATAAAAACTCTTCTATTATATGAGTGTATGCTCATATAATAATATTAAAAGGAGCTGTTGTATGTCGGAGGCGGATAATAAACAGATCAGTTTTTTCGAAAAGTATCTCACTGTATGGGTAGTCCTCTGTATTATCGCGGGTACCCTTATCGGGCGGTTTTTGCCTGCGGTTCCGGAATTGCTCAGCACCCTGGAGTACGCAAGGGTATCTATCCCCGTGGCGATACTTATTTGGCTTATGATCTATCCGATGATGCTCAAGGTCGATTTTGCCGGCATCGTAAACGCAACAAAAAAACCCAAGGGGCTTACGGTTACCACGGTAACCAACTGGCTTATAAAACCTTTTACCATGTATTTAATTGCCTACTTCTTTCTCAAGATTCTCTTCTCTCCCTTTATTTCAGACACCCTCGCCTCGGAATATCTGGCCGGGGCCATACTGTTGGGAGCGGCCCCGTGCACCGCCATGGTCTTTGTGTGGAGCCATCTTTCCGACGGAGACCCCGCGTACACGGTAGTTCAGGTGGCGGTTAACGATTTAATAATTTTGCTTGCCTTTACCCCTATTGTGGCCTTCCTCCTGGGTATTGGGGACATCCAGGTGCCCTATAACACCCTCTTTCTTTCGGTCGTTCTTTTTGTGGTAATTCCCCTGGCCGGAGGGTACATCTCCAGGCGGGCCGTTATTCGCCGGCACGGTATCGACTATTTTGAGAATGTATTTCTCAAGAAATTCGACAACACCACCATCGGCGGTCTACTGCTGACTCTCATTATCCTCTTCTCCTTTCAGGGAGAGATTATACTCAATAACCCTGTTCACATCCTGCTTATCGCAATTCCACTCATATTTCAGACTTTTTTAATCTTCGGTTTTGCCTACGGGTGGGCAAAACTTTGGAAAATACCTCACAACATTGCGGCCCCAGGGGCTATGATAGGGGCAAGCAACTTTTTTGAACTTGCGGTAGCCGTTGCCGTAAGCCTCTTCGGACTGCAGTCGGGAGCCGCTCTTGCCACCGTGGTGGGGGTCTTAGTGGAAGTGCCGGTAATGCTTACCCTGGTAAAAATTGCAAACTCCACACGACGGTATTTTCCCCTTGCCGAATAATTCACCGGTTTAAAGAGGAAGGAGGAACTATTGAGAGATCTAATCGAAGAGCTAAAAGCTCTAGCCGACCCGAGCCGGCTTCGGATTGTATCCCTTATCTGGGAAGCGGAAGACCTCTGCAGCTGCGAGATAGAAAATATTCTCGACCTCAAGCAGTCCAACGCCTCACGGCACCTCTACCGCCTGCGAACTGCTGGTCTGCTCGATTCCTACAAAAAAGCACAGTGGATGCACTATACAATGCCCGAAGACTACACGGGAGAACACGGCGGGAGCAGGAGATTTTTACAAGAGATTATACTTACCGCGAGAGAAGAGCAGGAGATCTTTAATAACGATTTGAAGCGGTTTCACGATTACCGGGACCGAGGTTTTACCTGTGCAACTATTCACCAGTGGGTACCTTTTAAATATGCCGGATAGACTGTATTTGCCGGATAGATGGGAACAGGGTTGTTTACTCGCCGGTACTGTCTAATAGACCATTTTTTCTTTACAAGAGGAGCATAACATGAAGCAGAAAGAGACCAGTGTATTGTTTATATGCATACACAACAGCGCCAGAAGCCAGATGGCCGAAACCTTTCTAAACGATCTTGGCGAAGGCCGATTCAAGGCGGAGAGTGCAGGCCTGGAACCGGGAGAGCTCAATCCCCTGGTCGTTAAAGTTATGGCGGAGGAGGGGTACGATATCTCCCGTAATTCCACCGACAGTGTCTTCGACTACCATTCGGCAGGAAGGAACTTTGATGTGGTTGTTGCCGTCTGCAGCAAGGAGGCGGAGGAACGTTGCCCCATTTTTCCCGGCGGCGGCACGCGTTTGCACTGGCCCTTCGAAGATCCCTCTTCCTTTGCTGGAGGCGAAGAGGAACGCCTGGAGGCAACCCGCAGAGTAAGAGACCACATAAAGACGAAAATACTCGAATTTATCGAAGAGTATTCTCCCGCTTAGGGAAGCCTGGTGTAAGACCGGAACCCGGGCCTTACACAGCCCCACCCCGGGCCCCACTACAGCGGGACAGTTTACACAAGGCCGGATCATCTGTATTATGCCCTGTGGAGATAAATTAAATGAAAATAGGCATAATCGGACTGCAGAATTCGGGAAAAACGACAATATTTAACGCCCTTACCAAATCCGAGGCGGAGGTAACCTCCTATTCGAGTAATAGAATAGAACCAAACCTCGCAATTGTAGACGTCGAGGACGAGCGGGTAACACGGCTCTCGGAGATGTATCAGCCAAAGAAGACTACCTACGCCACCGTAGAGTTTATCGATTTTGCCGGTCTCGCATCGGGATCGGCGAAAAACGGACTCTTCTCCGGTGAGGCGATGGGGCTTATAAAGACCGTAGACGCCATCGCTGTTGTAGTGCGTAACTTTTCCGAGGAGACCATAGACGCGGTTTTGGGGCCTCCGGATCCGGAGAGAGACCTCGCGGTTCTAGAGGAGGAGCTCATTTTCTCCGACCTCATGATTGTTGAGAAACGTCTCGAGCGGATACAGGCGGACAAGGACAGGGGAAAGAAAACTGCGGATCTCGTTACCGAGGAGAAACTCCTCGGTAAAATTCACCCCCATCTCGAGGAGCTCACACCCCTGCGGGAGATGGAGCTGACGGAAGATGAGCGGAAACTTATCCACGGTTTTCAGTTTCTCAGCCTCAAACCCTCCCTTGTGGTTATCAATTCCGACGACGGCAACTACGGCAGCAACGGCGACCTTGTGGAGAGAATCGGAAAGAGCTTTCCCGTAATAGAGTTTGCCGGAAAATTTGAGATGGAGCTGAGTGTCCTCGACGAGGATGAGGCCCAAGCCTTTATGGCGGATCTGGGAATAGAGGAGTCGGCCAGGGTCAGACTTATCCAAAGCGCCTACAAGCTCCTCGGTTACATCTCCTTTTTTACCGTCGGAGAGGACGAGGTTCGAGCGTGGACCATAACCGAAGGTACCAACGCGGTTAACGCGGCAGGAGAAATACATTCCGACCTGCAGCGCGGCTTTATCCGGGCGGAGTGTTTCTCCTGGGAGGACCTCCTCTCTTTGGGAACGGAGAAGGCCTTGAAGGCAAAGGGTCTCCTCCGCCTCGAGGGCAAGGAGTACATTGTAAAAGACGGAGATATACTCAATATCAGGTTTAGCACATAGTCGAGAGCGAGGGATGTCACCATTATTTATTACGGGAATAGCCTTCAGCCTCAGTTTCGACGCCTTTGCGGTCTCCCTCTCTAACGGATGCTCTCTGGAGAAATGCACCCTCCGGCACGCAGTTGTTGTCGGGCTGTGGTTCGGCATTTTTCAGGCTGTTATGCCCGTTATTGGCTGGATGGGAGGGGTACATCTGCGGGAGGCTATTCGCGCATGGGACCACTGGGTTGCCTTCGGGCTTCTTGCCCTTATAGGCGGAAAGATGATGTACGAAGGCTGGAAAACCCGTACCGGCTGTCCCTCTCCGGATGAGTCTGTAATTATGCACCCGGGCCGCCTGTTTGTTCTGGCGGTGGCCACCAGCATAGACGCTCTGGCAATAGGTCTGAGCTTCTCAATTTTGGGCTATCCAATTCTTGTTCCCGCGATTGTAATAGGCCTTATTACCTTTATAATGAGCGCCATTGGTATGAAGGCCGGAGAGAAGCTCTACGACCTCCTGGAAGACAAGGTGGAGTACGCCGGCGGCATTATTCTTATCTCTATAGGGGTAAAGACGCTTGTCGAACACCTCACCTGACCCGAATAATGATGATATACACCCGCTGCCTCGCCGATTGCTCCGCTTCTCCCTTTTTAGTAGTATAGATATTCATGGATAGCCAAAAAAACCGGACAGAAGGAGTGCGGTTACTCTCCGGAATACCGGCTTTGGGACTGATACTCACGGTCTTTGTCTCCAACATGATCGCAAGGTCGATTCTTTCTCCTCTGCTTTTGCAAGTGGAGGAAGATTTTGCGGTGAGTCACGGCCCGGCGTCTCAGCTCTTTCTGCTCATAGCCGTCGGATACAGCATCTCTATGCTCCTGTCCGGCTTTGTCTCTTCTAAAACCACCCATCGTGGAGCGATATTTCTCTCGGCCGTACTTATCTCGGCCGGACTATCTATTATGTCGGTCTCTCCGACAATAGACCTTATGAGGGTGGGAGTCTTGCTCATGGGTGTAGGTTCCGGTCTGTATCCACCGTCGAGCATAGCCGCTATTACCACCTACTTCGACCACAGGGACTGGCAAAAGGCGCTCTCTATACACGAACTTGGGCCGCACGTTGCCATGGTTATAGCGCCGTTGTACGCAAATTTGGTCTTAAGATACTTTGCCTGGCGTTCGGCGGTGGGCTTATTGGCGGTTATAATTCTTGCAGTAGGCACTCTGTTCTTGTACAAAATCGATGCAGGAAAACCGAAAGGTACCGCTCCAACCTTCAAGGCTCTGCTGCCTCTACTTAAAGAACCGAATGTCTGGATCCTTATGCTGTTTTTCGGGCTTGCCCTGGGAAGTCTTCAGGGTATCTATCTGTTAACGCCTACCTTTTTGGTCACCGAGGCTGGATTCTCTTTGGAGAAGGCCAACAACATTTTTGGAATTTCCCGCTTTCTGCCTATTGTCTCACTGCTTACCGCGGGGTTACTTATAGACCGCTTCGGGCTGCGAAAAATTCTTTTAACAACCCTGGCCGGCAGCGGACTTACTATCCTTCTTATGAGCCTGGCGCGGGGGCCTCTTTTGATAGCTATTGTTTTTCTGCAACCGTCTATTGTGGCCCTCTTTTTTCCCGCCGGCTTGGCCGCTTTGGCGCAGGTTGGCCCTCCCGAGACGCGCAATGTAACGGTCTCGATGGTATTACCTGTATCCGTACTGCTGGGCACCGGCCTCATCCCCGCTTTTCTCGGCTACATGGGCGACGTACTCTCTTTCTCTACAGGCTTCTTGATTACCGGATGCTTTACCGTGTTGTTCAGTTTTTTGGCATTTCTGCTGCGCACTTGATCCAGGTATTGCAACACCGCGGGGGAACCGGGTGGAAACAATCCTCACCGGCGGATAGTGACGTACCAGGAATGACAGAAAACTACTATGATGGGTATCTGCGAAGCGTCGTCTACGACTCGAGCCAGTCCGTGAGTTTTCGTTCCTGCATTTGACCGTGAATATACTCCATTCTTCGGTCAAGCCGGTCTACGTCTCCGGCAACCGACCGCAGTTCTTCGAGCAGATGTTCGGGCACGTCGTTGTCATATTTGTAGTAGATCTTATGTTCGAGGCTCGCCCAAAAGTCCATCGCAACCGTGCGCAGCTGTACTTCCACAT